>JAQBBZ010000200.1:0-10355 GCA_032125735.1 Labilibaculum sp. | reverse complement strand
CGAGGTAAAATTTGATTCATATTATCGCAGAGTAAACTTAGCAAATCGGATTCTTTTGGTGAGAGTTTCTCTTGTTGATCATTTAAAGTTAATGTCCGCAATATTGGATTGAAGATGAATTTTCCGATTGAGTATTGAGTTACTGTTTGTTCTTTGGTGATGCCATTGTTTCTTGATAGGATGGCTTTAATCTTGTAAATTAATAGTTCAGAGTCGAATGGTTTGGTAATGTAATCATCGGCACCTATGCGATAACCCTGAATAATATCTTCTTTAAGAGCTTTTGCTGTGAGAAATATTAGAGGAATATCTGAATTGATTTGTTTTATTTTTTTAGCTAAGGTAAATCCATCCATTTCTGGCATCATTACATCGAGAATACAAAGATCGTATTTTGAATTTCTGAAACTTGCTAAACCTTCCGTTCCATTTTTACACAAGACAACATCGAAATCGGAAATTTCCAAATAGTTTTTCAGAACAGCACCAAAATTGGGTTCGTCTTCAACTAATAATATTCTAATGTTGTTTTTCATTTTAGCTTTTTAATGGAAGAATTACATTGACAGTTGTTCCTTCATTGGGTTTACTGATGATATCAATATGTCCATTGTGTTTTTCGATGATCAGTTTCACATAGCTTAATCCAAGGCCAAATCCTTTTACATTGTGAATATTTCCTGTTTCTGCTCTGAAGAATTTTTTGAATGCCTTTTTCTTAGTTTGTGCATTCATCCCAATTCCTGAATCTTTTATCCAAATATGGATTTTATTGTCTTGGTTATTTGTACCAATTTCAATATCTGGCTTTCCGATTGAATATTTTATCGAATTATCGAGTAAATTAAAAATAGTATTTAAGAAATGAACTTCATCAATATTTGCAGTATCATTAATAGCTTGTAAATTGATTTTTAATGTCCCTCTTTTTTCATCAATTTGCAATTGAATGTGCTCGCCGGCTTTTTGAAGTATTTCGTTTACGTGGTGGGTTTGTGGATTAATGTCTAATTCATGTTTCCCGAATAAGGACAGTTGAAGAATATTTTCAACTTGTGTATTCATTCTATAATTCTCATCTTTTATTATCGAAGTAAAGTATCTTATTCTGTCTGGTTGTCCTATTATTTTAGGATTATTTATTGAGTCGGAGGCCAATGCAATAGTTGCAATTGGAGTTTTAAATTCATGAGTTATATTATTGATAAAATCAGATTTAATATCACTAATTCGTTTTTGCTTTAAAATGAAAAAAATTGCATTGAAAAAAGTGAAAATAATAAATAGTGTAAAAATTGCTGATAGTATCAGTAAGGAAAAAATTGATTTGTAGATTAGATTGAATTGATCAGGAAATCGCAGAACGAGCTTCTGATTAGATAAGAAAATGTCATTGGGGAATAAAGTCACCTGATGACTTGATTCTACTAATTGGGAATTGAAGCTGGAGTCGGATGATAGGACGATTTTGTTGGTTTCACCATCAATGATGGCATAGTCGAAGTCTGTATTAATATCAAAACTATTTAAACCTTTTTTAATTTCATTGGGTAAGTCCTCCTCATTGATACGATCCTTTATGGTTATATCCTTTGAATTGAATTCATAGATTACCTTTTCAAAAATATTTTCAATTTGTTTTTCTTTTTTTCTTAATCTGATTAATGTATCGTCGGTAGTTACCTGTATATCAATATTAATTGAAGAGTCGAGTTTGTTTTTAGGATGCCAAAATTTAATTTGTTGAGTTTTTGTGTTAGCACCAGATACAATGACTTGTGTATCGGAACTAATTACATGATGTTGATTCCCATTTGATTTTTGTGTAGTCTTAATTCGAATGTGACGATTGTTTTTAGGCTTTTTTTCATTAATAAATTCTTTAATCTCATGAATTTCGATATCACCTAATTTTGCACTATCAATGGAATGAAGGCCTTTACCGATTAGAAAAACGGACTCTTCTTTTTCAAGATTAGTAACAATCTTGTGTAAAACTTTATTAATGTTTGAATCAAAAGTCTGCTCCTGAATTTGAATCGCATTTTTAATCCAAAGAATTTGAACGCCAATAATCCCGATCAATGAAATTGACATTAGGATAATTAAACTTGTGATAATTTTTCTGCTCATTGATTTATTTCTATTGCGATCTGAAGATACAATTCAAATATACAAAGAGCAAGGTTTATAACTGGTTAATGGATCCCTAATAAGTCTTAAGGAAAAGTTAAAGCATAAAAAAAGGACTATAAAAGTCCCATTTTCTTTACTCTAATTAAATCTTCAGGAGTATCGATACCTATCGATTCATGTTCTGTTATTTCGGTTTGTATCCAGTAACCATTTTCGAGCCAACGCAATTGCTCAAGGGATTCTGATAATTCTAAATTACTTTGTTTAAGCTTGGTAACTTCCATTAAAGCATTAAATCGGTAGGCATACATGCCGATATGTTTGAAGAAAGAGTTTTTATTTAGCCAATCCTCTTGATTTTCACCACGTACAAATGGAATTGGTGATCGGCTGAAATACAAAGCGCGATTATCTTTAGCAATAACTACTTTTACTTTATTGGGATCAAAAATCTCATCAGAATTGGTAATTTTCTTTATTAATGTGGCAATTTCGGTAGAAGGATTGTTAAAGCAAGATTTTAACAAATTAATCTGTTCTGGCTGAATAAAAGGCTCATCTCCTTGAATGTTGATTACGACATCGAAATTAAGTTTTAACTTCTCTGTGATAAAACTAGCTGCTTCAGCAATACGATCCGTACCACTTTGATGATTTGGAGAGGTCATTATTACTTTTCCCCCAAAGCTTTTCACTGCTTCTTCAATCCTTTTATCATCGGTGGCCACATAAACATAATCAAGCGCTTGTTGAGCTTGTTCGTATACTTTTTGAATCATTGGTTTGCCGTTAATATCGGCTAAAGGTTTACCAGGGAACCTTGTAGATGCGTATCGTGCTGGAATAATTCCTAAGAAATTCATTCTTGTCTTATTTTGCGGGTTTAATTTAAAGGCAAAGTAAACAAAAATTCAGAACCTTCTCCCAATTTACTAGTCGCCATTATCTCTCCACCATGACCATTCACAATTTTTTTTGCTATAGCCAAACCCAAACCAGTACTGGTTTCGTTTGCTGTTGTTTTAGCACTGGTTGTACCAAATTCTGTAAATAATTTTTTCACCTCTTGTTCTGGAATACCTACGCCTTCATCGCTTACGGAAATTTTAATATTGTTCCCATTTTTAATAATACTAACAGAAACTGTAGTTTCGGGATTAGAATATTTAATTGCATTACTTAATAGATTGTGTAAAACTTGCTCTATTTTATTCTTATCAATGGAAATTAAACCGACTCCTTCACTTGCAACAAAATTGATTTTAATATTCTTTTTCTTTGCGAATATCTTGTTGATTTTTATGGTATTCGTAACAAGGTCCTTAATGTTATGATCCTGTTTGTCCAATTCAAGTTTTCCCAATTCAATTTTGGAAATATCTAACAGTTCATTAATTAAATTCAATGAGAATTGACTACTATCTTTAATTAATTGTAGAAACTCAATTCTATCTTCATCAGAGAAATCATTATAAGAATCTAGAATTAAAGTAGAAAAGGACTGAATAGCACCAATCGGATTTCTAAGATCGTGAGCCGCGATTCCTAAAAATCTTGATTTTTGTTCGTTAAGAATCTGTAGAGTGTCGTTTTGCTCTTGAAGTTTTTTCTTGTGTGATTCCAATTCAGTATGGTCATCAACAATTACAAGAATGTACTCTTTTCCATAGTATTGAATGTATCTTGTTGAATAGAAAAAGTGTTTGGTCTCTTTTTGTGTATCAGAATAAAAATCCCGGGAAAGTTTTCTTTTATTAGTAGGAACTTTTTCTGACATGGTTTGTAAAATATCCCTTTTCAGAATACAGTTTTTGCAATGAGAAGTTTCTCCGCACAATGCATTTTCTTCAACGGCGAATTGACAACCCAAAGCATTACCACATAAATTTCCAACAATTATTTCCTCTCGTTTCTTAAAAAGTAGAGAAAATGATTCGTTCATATTTTCAACACGAGCACCTTTATCCAAAATAAATAAGGCCGATGTAATATTATCGAATAATATATTTAAGAATTCATTTGATTCTTTGAGGTTTTTGAGATTGATTGACATGGATTCTTATGTTTTAAACTGCGCTCTTACTTGAATTCTTACGGGAGTTTTGGTAAAAGGATACTGAAAATTAACAATCTTTAATGATAATAATTAGGTAGAATTGCCGACTAAATCTAAAAAGTAGTAATTTTGTCAGGTAGCATGATAAAATTTCATGTTTTGCACTTTAGTAATAATCAGATTAGATTTTTTTGATGGATATACAAACAATTAAGCATCGTTTTTCGATTATTGGGAATACATATTCTTTAGATAGATCACTTGATATTGCTATTCAAGTGGCTCCAACTGATTTATCTGTTTTAATATCGGGAGAGAGTGGAACGGGAAAAGAGGTATTCCCTCAAATAATACATCAATTTAGTTCAAGAAAACATGCGCCCTATATAGCAGTAAATTGTGGAGCCATTCCTGAAGGAACCATCGATTCGGAATTGTTTGGCCACGAAAAAGGTGCATTTACCGGAGCTTTATCCGATCGGAAAGGATATTTTGAGGCCGCTAATAAAGGAACAATTTTTTTAGATGAGATAGGAGAACTACCCTTATCAACGCAAGTTAGATTATTACGTGTTTTAGAGACTGGTGAATTTATCAAGGTGGGTTCATCAAAGGTTTTAAAATCGGATGTTAGAGTCGTTGCGGCAACAAATATAAATATCCCTAAAGCAGTAAAAGAAGGAAGGTTTCGTGAGGATTTGTATTACCGTTTGAATACGGTACCCATTAACATGCCTCCACTTCGAGAGCGACAAGAGGATATTTATCTGCTTTTTCGAAAATTTGCACAAGATTTTGCTGAGAAATATAGAATGCCACCTTTGCGACTTGATTCTGGAGCGCAACAGTTGCTAAAATCGTATCGTTGGCCAGGGAATATTCGGCAGTTAAAAAATGTTACAGAACAGGTTTCCATTATTGAAAAGGAAAGGCAAATCGGAATTGATATACTAAAGGCTTATCTTCCAATGAATGATGAGCATAGGCTGCCAGCCATTTATACTGATACTTCTAAAAAAGATCAGGCATTTTCATCGGAAAGGGAAATTCTATATAAGGTTCTTTTTGATATGAAAAAGGATATGACTGATTTGAAAAAGTTGGTGTTTGAGTTAATGCAAACAAGTGGAGATTCGACTTCATTGCAAAAAGATAATGCAAAGCTTATTCGTAAATTGTACGAAGATCAGGAGATTGATGTTTTTCATCACCAAACTTCACAACAAGCAAGTCCAAATATTTCAACTCCTAAAGATTCGGTGATTCAGGATACCGAAGAATTTGTAGAGGAATCATTATCTCTTGAAGATAAAGAGGTTGAGTTGATTCGGAAAGCTTTGGACAAACACAATGGAAAGCGCAAGTATGCTGCACAGGATTTAGGAATATCCGAGCGTACGCTGTATCGTAAAATCAAAGAATACGATATCAACTAATATTCACAATTTATTGTTATTTTTATTTTCTAAAATATGAATTTAATTAAGGTCTTGTTTTTAAGTTTTTGTGTTGCTTTTGTGGTAACAGCGTGTAAGATTTCCTATTCGCTTACAGGAGGAACCCTTTCGGCCGAGGTGAAAACTTTTTCTGTGCAATTTTTCCCTAATAGAGCACCTTTGGTTAATCCTAATTTAAGTAACCAATTTACTGAGGCACTTAAAGAGAAGTTTCGTGGACAAACTACGTTGGATGAAATTGTAGATGGAGAAGGACATTTGAATTTTGAGGGTGAAATAACTGGATATAGAACCCAGGCTTTAGATGTTACTGCGAATGATATTTCGGCAACCAATCGATTAACAGTAACTATAAAAGTTCGTTTTACAAACGAAATTGAGCCTGATAATGACTTTGACAAGAGCTTTTCTGCCTTTAGAGATTTTGATAGTATCAAGCAGTTAAGTGATGTGGAAGAAGAATTGGTGGCAGAGATTTTAGTAGATATTATTGATGATATATATAACGCAGCAGTTGTAAACTGGTAAAAAATGGATCGAAGTTTATTGCAGGATTGGATTAGAAATTCAGGGAAAATGGATCGAAATAGTCATCGGGAATTAAAAAACCTGATTGACCAGTATCCTTATTTTCAGACGGCTCATTTGCTTTTGCTGAAAAACTTGCATGATAATCAGAGCATTCGATTTAAAGAAGAATTGAGAAATTCAGCTTTGCACATTCCAGATCGGCGTCAATTGTACTTGCTGATTCAAGATCAAATTAAGATACAATCTCGTTCCGAAAATATTGAGAAAATAGTTGTTGGTTCGGAAAAGGAAGAGTTGGTTTTACAAATTGAGCCAGAAGATGTTCAAGTGAAAGATGTTGAGGAGATTACTGAGCTTGTTGCAGAGAAAAAACAACTTGTGTCTGAAATAAAACATGAAGAATCCGATGGATTAATTGATTTCTCTGAGGAGTTGGAACATGTAAATTCAGAGGTTTCTTGGGAAGATGGAAGTGATGATGAACCTGAAGTTCTACTAGCTGCGAATGATGAAATTTTAGAGTTTACTGATTCTGATGAAAAGAAGGAGGAATTAGTAGAGCAAGCAGAAGTAAAAGAAACGGTGAGTGACTCTGATTTGTTGGTAGCAGCAACAGAAGTTTATCATATTGGTTTTGGGGGCAATTTATATACTTTGTCTGATGAACCTAAGACAGAGGAAGCGGTATCAGACAAAAGAGAAAATCATACTTTTACTGATTGGATGACTGTTGTTGATAAAAATTCTAAATCGGAGGAAATAGATGATGATTTGAATTCTGCGAAGGAAAAAGTAAAAAAAGGAAATAATCTAATTGATTACTTTATTCAAAATGAACCAAGAATCAATAGAAGCATTAAAGTTGTTGAGAAACAAGAGGATATTTCATTGGGGAGTTTAGAGGATAAAGATGGTTTTATTAGTGAAACTTTGGCCTCTATATATGTGAAACAGAAATTATTTGATAAGGCGATTGCTGTTTATGACAAATTAGTGTTGAAAAATCCCGAAAAAAACGTTTACTTTGCCAGTCAGATTGAAATAATAGAAAAATTAAAAAATAGTAAATAAATAGGTATGTATCACTTTATAATTGTATTGACCATTATTGTTTGTGTGCTTTTAGTGTTAATTGTATTAGTGCAGAACTCAAAAGGAGGCGGATTAGCTTCTAATTTTTCATCCTCGAACCAAATCATGGGAGTTAAGAAAACAACTGATTTCCTTGAAAAAGCAACCTGGGTTTTAGCCGGAAGTTTATTATTTCTTTGCCTTGCTGCAGCGATGAGCATTAATCGTGGCGAAGTAGAAGGTCAGAAATCACAAATTGAGCAGCAATTACAGGAAACTGAAACTGCTACTGAGGTTCCTACTTTCCCAACAGAAGCTCCTTCTACAGAAAAGGATACAGCAAAATAAGAAAAGGAAAATATCATTGATATAAATAAATGTCAGTATGTCATATCATGCTGACATTTTTTTGTGCGGTTATCTTTCTGTTATTCAGTATATTTATTTAATCTTTAATGAGATATGGCTAAGTCGGAAATTCATTTTTTATTGATGATTTGGAAAAAGAGTTTGATCTCGCAAATATTGTCAATGAATTTCCTTTGGCATAGATTGTGAAGAAGAAAGAGTCGTAATATGTAAATAATAACTTTAAATATTTTGAAAATGGCAAACTTAAAAGGTAGAATTCTTGCAGGGAAAATTTTAGTTGAAGCTATACCCGCTGAGGAAAAAACTGCAAGTGGTATCATTATTCCAGATGCTGCAAAAGAAAAACCGATGCGAGGTAAAGTAGTATTGGTGGGTTCTGATAAGAAAAATGAGCCTATGGAATTAAAAGTTGGTGATATCGTTTTTTATGGAAAATATTCAGGAACAGAATTAGTCATCGATGGAGATGATTATCTTTTAATGGCTCAAATGGACGTTTTGTACATTGCATAATTAACACACAAATTTCAAAATTAAGGAAGAAATGGCTAAAGAAATAAAATTTAATATAGAAGCTCGCGACCTTTTAAAAAAAGGTGTTGATGAGTTGGCAAATGCAGTAAAAGTAACTTTAGGACCTAAAGGGCGAAATGTTGTGATTGATCGCAAGTTTGGTTCTCCTCAGATTACTAAAGATGGTGTTACTGTTGCTAAGGAAATTGAATTGTCGGACCCAGCAGCAAATATGGGAGCTCAGATGGTTAAAGAAGTGGCTTCGAAAACTGGTGATGATGCTGGTGATGGAACTACAACTGCTACTGTTTTGGCTCAGTCGATCATAAATGTTGGATTAAAGAATGTTACGGCCGGTGCTAATCCTATGGATTTGAAACGCGGTATTGACATTGCTGTAGCTGCTGTTGTTGCTAACATTAAAGAGCAAGCTCAGGAAGTTGGAGATAATTTCGATAAAATTAAGCAGGTTGCTAAGATCTCTGCAAATAACGATGAGACAATTGGTTCGTTGATTGCCGAGGCAATGGAAAAAGTGAAAAAAGAAGGTGTGATTACTGTTGAAGAAGCAAAAGGAACTGAGACTTACGTAAAAGTAGTTGAAGGGATGCAATTTGACCGTGGATACATTTCTCCATATTTCATTACTAATGCGGAAAAAATGGAAGCTGATCTTGAGAATCCATTTATTTTATTGTACGACAAGAAAATTTCTACAATGAAAGAGTTGATGCCGGTTCTTGAACCAGTGGCTCAAACAGGTCGTCCGTTGATGATTATCGCAGAAGATGTAGAAGGTGAAGCTTTAGCAACTTTGGTTGTAAATCGTTTGAGAGGTTCATTAAAAGTTGCAGCTGTTAAAGCTCCAGGTTTTGGTGACAGAAGAAAAGAAATGTTGGAAGACATTGCAATTCTTACTGGTGGTATGGTTATTTCTGAAGAAAAAGGGATGAAACTGGAGCAAGTGACTTTAGAGATGCTTGGTCAATCAGAAAAAATTACCATTAATAAAGAGAACACAACTATTGTAAATGGTAATGGAGATAAAGATGGTATTGTTGCTCGTGTAGCTCAAATCAAAACTTTAATCGAGAATTCAACTTCTGATTACGATAAAGAAAAACTTCAGGAAAGATTAGCAAAATTGGCTGGTGGTGTTGCCGTTCTTTATGTAGGAGCAGCTTCTGAAGTTGAAATGAAGGAGAAAAAAGATCGTGTTGATGATGCATTGAGTGCTACTCGCGCTGCGGTTGAAGAAGGAATTGTTCCTGGTGGAGGTGTAGCATACATTCGTGCAATTGCTGCTTTAGAGAACCTTAAAGGTGAGAATGAGGACGAAACAACAGGTATCGAGATTATAAAGCGTGCAATTGAAGAACCATTGCGTCAGATTGTTTTTAATGCTGGTGGCGAAGGTGCTGTTGTAGTTGATAAGGTTAGAGCTGGTAAAGGCGATTTTGGTTACAATGCTCGTATTGGTGAATATCAGAATCTATTCGAAACAGGTGTTATTGATCCTGCTAAAGTAGCTCGTGTAGCTCTTGAAAATGCAGCTTCAATCGCTGGAATGTTCTTAACTACCGAATGTGTTTTAATTGATATCAAGGAAGAAGCTCCTGCTATGCCAATGGGTGGCGGAATGGGTGGAATGATGTAAAAAATAAAAATTATAATGAGCTGTCCTGAATTAGTTTGGGACAGCTTTTTTTTGTCTTTTTTTAATATGACTATTTAAATAGTTGCACGACTATAAAAATAGTCATGCATTAGCGCCATGAAAGAATTATCAAATTTCACTTCCACGAAATGTAGATCGTCAGATGATGGTTGCTTTAACCAGTTCTTTTAATTAATCGTTAACTTTTAAAAGAATTAAAAGGATCAAAAAAATAAATACATCTCAATTAGCACATCTTAAGATTATTCTGGTTTTTCCAGTATGATTCTTACTCGGTAAAAGAAGGTGAGAAGGTATCGAAAGGAGATCTTGTAGGAACAATTGGAACCTCAGGGGTGACTACTGGTTCTCATTTACATTTCGAACTTAAAAAGGATGGAAAGCTTGTTGACCCGGCAGATTTTTTTCAAAAAGATTTATCGGCTTATAAAAAATAGAAAAAAGGGGATCGTTTGATCCCCTTATCTTTTATTCTTTTCAATTTTTTCCATAATGACTTCTTGTACCGGACGATTTTCAATTTTTGAATCCAACCATGAAA
>JAQBBZ010000199.1:0-7411 GCA_032125735.1 Labilibaculum sp. | reverse complement strand
AATTATAAAAATGAAAGAAATAACAACCAAATATTTCATTGACAGAAAAGAATGGAGAAAGTGGCTCGAAACTAATTTTGAGACTAAGGATGATATTTGGTTGGAATATCCGTTAAAGAAGACAGGTAAAAAACGAATCTTGTACAATGACGCAGTTGAGGAAGCACTCTGTTTTGGATGGATTGATAGTACTGTTAAATCATTAAATGAAGAGACTACTATTCAAAGGTTCTGCAAAAGAAGAAAGAATTCCTCTTTCTCACAACCAAACATCGAACGTTTAAAATGGCTCTGTGAAAACAACCTGATTCATAACTCAATTAAGAAGGAAGTTTTAGAAAGAGTTCAACAAGAATTCATTTTTCCGGAAGACATAATAAAGCAGTTAAAATCGGAGAAATCTGTTTGGGGAAATTATCAAAACTTTTCAGAGCCATATAAACGAATTAGAATTGCATACATTGAGAGTGCAAGGAAAAGGCCAGAGGAATTTGAAAAACGTTTCAATAATTTCATTGATAAAACAAAAGAAAATAAACTGATTAAAGGATTTGGTGGGATTGACAAATACTATTGAAAATAGAACTGCTGCCAACAATGTATATGAAATCATAGCTCGTATACTAAACATTAGCCTCAATTCCCCCTATAGTAAAACTATTGATTTTTCGAGCTAACGGTTGAAAAATCAAGGGATTTTGAAAGTTGAAAATTTACCGTTAGTCAGAATAAGATTAACAATTAAAAGGCAAAATATGGACATTGGAAATTACATTGGCATTAAATCATTAACAGAGGAAAGAAAGAAAACTTTGATTTGGGCAATTATATTCTTCATTGTTTACATCTGTGCTGCTATTCTTGGTTCCGAAATACAGAAAATATTGAAATTGGATTTAAAGATGGGGTGGGTGCAGCAAATTTTTAGTGCCATAACAATACTTATTTTTGCTTACTTTTTCAAAGCACCTAGACAGCTATTGGCATTAGAAAAACCAAAAGATAAAAATTGGTTGAAATACACGATTATTATTGGCGTAACATTTTCCATATGGAATCTTATTACTTCAATTTTATCAAATGATCCAACTGTAAACTCAGGACTTGAATATTACCTATTTGAGTTGACAATGCCAAGCTTTTCAGAAGAGATTTGTTTGAGAGGAGCAGTTTTTGGTTTTATATTGTACTATATTAAGCAATCTGGTTTTTCAAACCTTAAAATCTGGATAATTGTAATCATACAAGTGTTACCTTTTGCAATTGCTCATCTATTAGGTGTGGAAAATTTCGGTGAAGGAATAAGAATATTTCTTTTTACATTTTCTGCTGGATTTGGATTAAGTTGGTTGAGAATAAAGACAGGTTCAATATTTCCTGCAATAATTGCACATAGTATAATAAATGTTTTAGATAACATATTGGGGTATTTAGTGTGATAATGAAATTTGCAGCAGCTAACAACTAAGCGTTCGTGTGGCAGGAACTGCCCAACAGGAACGGTGGGTTGACGTAAGCCTTACCAGAATTGTATGGCAGGAGATTATATCATTGCTGATCCTGTTTTTACGGGGATACGCTTCTGTGAGAAGCCTGCGGAGAATTGAAAATGGACGAAGTGAAACTCCTTTTACCTATTCGGCTACTCAATGTTGTGTTTCATACTGAGGATGAACAACAATCATAGCAAGCCATTTTTTAAAATGGAGTCTTATACCATTTTTAAAATCAAAATCCAGCTTGCGCAGATAGGGATTATATCAAATACAAATCGGTATTAAACCTGAATTATAAAATATTTTGTGCGAAATACATTGTAAAAATAAAAGTTAAAAAAGATGACAAAAAGAATTATCGCAGTCTTATTCGTAGCATTAATCACATTTGGCTGTATCAATAGTGGGAAGAAATCGGCAGAAGATGGCAGTCGTTCAGGTAAGTTAAGAAATGACCCTGAATCGCAACAAGAACTTAAAAGTTTAACTTGCAGCAATGGGTATACCATTCAATATAGAGATATCGATCTGGATAGTATGTACGTTGAGGTCATAAAAGATAATACAACCGAAAAACATGAAATGAAACAGGTACGCTCTGGAAGTGGTGCAAAATACCAGACTAATGATGGGAGATTTGTTTTTTGGTCACATCATGGAGATTTTACTTACTTCGTAGATGATTCGATAATTTGTTCATACATAGCACCTGTTAAAATAGGCTCAACGAGTTTGGGGCCATTGTACACAGTGACCTATAAATCAGGAAAAACACTTGTAGTAGAAGTTGACAATTCAGAATCTGCCAGTATTAATAAATTAAAAATTACCTCTGATGATTTTAAGGAAGCTATCTCTATAAAGATGGAAACGGATCCAATTACGTCTGTTTTTCTGGCTGACTTGGACAAAAATGGATATGAGGAATTATACCTGATTACTACAACAGCAGGTTCTGGAAGTTATGGTGAAGTATATGCCTTTATTTCGGATATGGATGTTCAAATAATTCAATGCTCAATACCAGAAATTACAGAAAATGAAACTAAAGGCGGAGCTGTTTTTGAAGGATACATGGGACATGACACTTTTTATATTAAAGACTCACTACTGGCAAGAGAATTCCCCGTGTATAAAGAAAAAGATACTAATGCAAATCCAACGGGAGGGACAAAAAGGATATTCTATACTCTTGTAGACAATAAATTGGAAGTATTAGCTAAGGATGAAAAATAGTAGCCCCGCTAGCAGGGGGAAATGGATCCAAATAAGAAGCTCAATTCTATTTCCAAATAAAGGATTTTCCATTTTCAGGTATCCTTTAAACCGCTATATTTAAAACTTCATTGAGCCGTTTGATTCGTTTTTAGACAGACTGCCGTTAGCGATAATATTATAAAGTAAATTAATAACCAATATGGAAAACTTTGAAATATTAACATTAATAATTGCAGGAATAGCACTTGTTTTTTCTGGTATCAGTTTGAATCTCTCTAATAATTCAAATAACAAATCAAATAAGATCCAAGAGTTACAATCTAGGCCATGGCTTATCGCAACTGTCCATAAGGAAAAAGATAGCGGTCGATTTTATGATATTATTGAAGAAGATGGGGCGATATTTTGGTCAATCAAAATTGATATAGAAAATAAAGGTGCAACTCCAGCTAATAATATTAGAATTCCTCAGAATCTAAATCTGAAGGATATTAAAACCACGAACCAAAATCTAAACTTTCATCTTCAAAATATTGTACTAGGTCAAGGTCAAAAGTATAGATACATAATTAAAGTTGGTGGTGAACCAGAAAACCCAGAGAAACTAAGCTCAATGCTAAATCAATATAAATCAAATGACAAAGGATTAATATTTAAATTCAAAGTATTTTATACTGGTTTAATTGCAACAGATGTAGAATACAAAACTGAAAATACATTTGACATTAAATCAGATAAGTATAGTATTCTTGATGATTCTGAGTACAATTAAAACTATGGCTAATAAGTAGAACTATGAGCGGTCTGTAAGCCCCAGCGCTGAGTACCTGTTGCCCGAATGGATTTGATAGCAGGCGGTCATATCTCATAACAAGTGACGAGATAGATACTGCCGATAGCTTGTGCGTAAGACTTAAGGCAATATGAATTATAAAGGAATGAGCATAAAAACAAGCTTAATGACAACAGAAATAAAAATACACGAAAGAAAGTCATTTAAAAACATTGACTATACGGAAAAGACTTTAAGAGACAGAGAGTTTTATAAATGTAAATTTGATGGCTGTATTTTCTTAAAAAGTGATCTTATTGGTAACAGTTTTGAAGATTGTTCTTTTGAAAATTGCGACTTTTCGATGACCAAAATTCAAGGGGCAGGTTTTAGGAATGCAAACTTTAAAGACTGTAAAATTTTAGGGGTTGACTTTTCGGGGTGTAACAAATTTATGTTCTCTTTTTCATTTTATAATTGTCATTTGGATTACTCTACGTTTTTTGGCACAAAGTTAATGAAAACAAAATTCGAGAAATGCTCTTTGAAAGAGACTGATTTCTCGGAAGTAAATTTATCTGCTTCAGTATTTTCTGAATGTGACTTAACAGGGGCAATATTTTCAAACACCATACTCGAAAAGGTGGATTTTCGAACTGCAAATAACTATTCCATAGATCCTGAATTTAATAAATTAAAGAATGCAAAATTTTCAGCATTCAATCTTGCCAGTTTACTATCTAAATACAAATTAGATATTTATTATAACGAGTAAAGTTGATTTTAAGCAAAACGTAAAATAGAATAGGCTGCGAACTTCGGATGTGTAAAAAGAGCAGCTTAAACAATAGGTTTTATTCGAGTATTCGCTCAATAGGTCGTTTTCAAGTGAATAAGCAAGGCGCCCCTGTCAGGGGATGACTTGATTCTACATCTAAAAGGAACATTTATTCCTTCAATTCGAATATTTGATAGTTATCGTAGTATCCCCGGGCAGGAACCATTAGGCGTATGGCTGTTTGACCTGCAGAAAGGGGAGCATCTGTTTCTGTGTCTTTGTACTGAAAAACCATTTGGTCATCAATTTGGAACTCGATTTGATCCTTCCATTTAATCACTTTTATGTGGTGCCTGCCCATAATGTCTCCAATGCTGAAGTCTTCGCCACTGGCAACCAGCCGTCGTCCGGGACATTTACGCATGTTTACAGTTCCTCTTTTAGGAGCTAAAAACGAAATGCGATAGTTGTAAAGGTCCGATCGGGTGTATTGATTGGCAAGCCCACAACGAGGCTTTAAGCATGGATCGAGAACATCTTCTCCTTTACTTCCCTTTGCCGAAAATAGAATCATGTGCAGGGGATAGGGAACCGCAGACTGAAAATCGAATTCAATCACATAGTTTTCAGGACTCATTGTTTTGTTCCAGAAAACCAAATGTCCGCCCCTAAATTCGTTCGTTTGCTTGTAAATGGGATACAAGTTTGGTTCTGCTTTTTTTGCCAGACCATCCACATAGTACTGGTACCACTTTTCAGTTCCTTCCTCGAAAACAAGATCTCCTTTTTTCATTTTCCGATATACTTTTTTATGATACCGCGAATAAAGTTCCAGCCTGCCTTTGTTGATTTTTGCAATGCCGGGGCCTTCCATCACCCAGTCGTTCAGTGTGGCTTTGTTGTTAAAGTCACATTCATAAATTAACTGCTTTTGTTTGCCAAATTCCAATGATTTCTGAGCAATACAGTTGTGTGTGATCAAAACCGCACAAAGCAAAAGAAAGTGTTTTATCATGGCTGATGATTCATTTTAGAGAAGGGGAGAATCCATTCAATTGCTGGAAAGCGGCGCTCCCCTTTTATTTTTAATTTTCGGGTATTAATAGGGCAATGTAAATTCGTCGCTGGTTTCCTTCATCCATTTTGCAAGATGCCTGCGGTGCCTTACAAGTTGTTTCTGATAGCCTGATTTGTAGGCAAGATTATTTGTTTCGCCAGGATCTTTCAGCATATCAAACAACTGTTCGTGCAATTCCCCTTTGTCGTATACCATATACTTAAAGTTCTCGGTTCTTACACATCTGCCTTTGATATGGAAGCTTTCTTTCGATTGACAGAATTCAGTTTCGATAACCGTGTATTCGCGCCAAGTTGGTTCTTTTTTGCCTAAAGCCAAATTCTTAAAGGATGATCCTTTCAGATAAGCCGGAGTCGCAACACCAGCAATGTCGCACATTGTTGGAATCAAATCAATTCCTGTTGAAACGACTTCTTTGTTGTTAACTGATCCGCCTTCTATGGTTCCCTTCCAACTCATTATTAGTGGTACACGTGCCGACTCTTCGTAAAGCACTTGTTTCTGATTCCATTTGTGAGCTCCGTGTCCGTCGCCATGATCAGAAGTGAAAATGATGATGGTGTTCTCTTCCTGACCGGATTCTTTCAGAGCATCCAATACCTTCTGAATTCGGGCATCAACAATCTCAATTAACCGGTAGTAAGCCCATCTGTATTGTCTCCATTTGCCTTCGTCCCAATCTGTGGTTGGATAAGTTGTTGGTGAATAAGTCTGCATTAAACGCAGGATATCCGGTTCCAATTCAGGAATTTCAAAATTAGCCGGTAATTCCGGACAATCTTCAGGAGCCGGAGCTTCCCCTAAGTGATCGTTCAGCATTTCGTCACCCCGTGCCCATTGGCAAATGTCATGAGGATTTACAAAAGAGCTGACAAGCAGAAAGGGCTTCTCTCTTTTTTTCATCAGAAAGTCACGGCAGGCACCATCTACAAGAGCATCAATTCTGTTGTCCTCGGCATATTTGATGTATTCGAAACCATGTGTGTCGATATCTTTTGGCATGGCTGGCAAATGCCACTTGCCAACATAGCCTGTATCATAACCCGCCTTTGTCATGATCTTCCACATGTATGGATATTGCCAGGTATCCCATTCAGCTTTCAGGTTATTAATGGGCACATTGATTTCGTGTGGATACATCCCTGTAAACATCGACGATCGGGAAGGCACACACAAAGGAGTAGGGCAATAGCTCTTTTCGAATCTCATTCCATTGGCGGCGATATAATCCATCGCAGGCGTCTTTAAATTCTGATTGCCTGCATTACTCATGGCTCCTGCAAACTGCTGGTCCGTCATGATAAAAAGGATATTAGGTCTTTTCCCTTTGAACTCAGGATTGAAACTAAAAATATTCCCTTGACCTAAAAGTAGTTTTGATGCGGCTATTCCAGTTAAGGTAAGACTGCTGTTTTTCAGAAATTTTCTTCTGTCCATATGGTAAGGTCGATTTTAGATCATTGATAGTATTAAAAGGTATTAAAAGTCGAATGGTCAAACGGTCGAATGGTCAAAGCTTAAAAAGTAAAAATATAAAAGCTCTAACAGGCTATGCTATACTTCATACACGCTTCTTCTTCCTTTTCACTTTTGGCTTTTAGTACCTTTGACTTTTCAGACCTTTAAATTACAAGCAGCTAATGAATGGATCGTTGGTTCTGATCAGAATTTCACGAAGCTTTTCTGTTAGGTCTTGCTCCAATTCTGAATTTTCGCCGTAAATATTTTTAGTTTGATAAGGATCATTCTTGTCATCATACAGAAAATGCATTTTTTCACCTTTGTTATCGTAAGCTATCACGTACGTGTGAGTATGTGTTTTCACACCCCGGCGTTTTTCGGTATCATCTTCGGGCTTGGCAAAGAAATAAAGTGCTGCTTCGGGTCTTTCCACGTTTTCGTTTCGGAAAATGCCTGAGTAATCTTTGCCTTCCACTTCACTGGGAATTTGCTTGTTTAGTCCCATTAATCCCAAAAGGGTAGGCATTACATCCGGAACACTTAAAAGCAAGTCGTCGGTTTGGCCTGCTTTGATTTTTTCAGGCCAGCGGATGATGAAAGGAATATCG
>JAQBBZ010000198.1:0-18673 GCA_032125735.1 Labilibaculum sp. | reverse complement strand
GCTATATTCGGTATTTTCTTAATTCTTTTTGGATGCTTACTGGTTCTTAAAAATCTGGATTTTATTCCTTATGAATTAAGACACGTTATTTTTTCGTGGCCGGCATTATTGCTAGGCTTAGGAGCACTTTTCTTTTTTGGTAAAGATGACAAAACTACAGGGGTTGTACTAATGGCAGTTGGAGGTGTCTTTTTAATGCCTCTTATGTTTGATTGGAGCTTTAACTGGAGAGGTTTGTTTTGGCCAGTAATTCTTATCGCCATTGGAGTTGTTGTTATTCGTAAACGGAATGTTTGTGATTTTACGAATAGGTCAGAAATAGGATCTGATACCGATTACATTGATGATATAAATATTTTTGGAGGAGGCGAAAAAATTATCAATAACAAAAACTTTAAAGGCGGAAAAGTGACCTGTGTTTTTGGAGGGACTGAATTGAACTTACTCAATTCGGAATTGGCCGAGGGGACAAATATTATAGATGTAATTGCAATGTTTGGTGGTTGCGTAATAATTGTTCCTTCCGATTGGGATGTTCGAGTTGAAGTAACTGCCGTTTTGGGAGGAGTTGTTGATAAAAGAAATCATACCCCTAATTATATTGTAGAGCCTAAAAAAGAACTTATCATTAAGGGTACGGTTGCCTTTGGAGGATGCGAAATTAAATCTCATAAATAATTTCAATGCAACATCCTCTTTTAAAAAATCGTTTTGCAATTCCAATTTATTTGGCTGCGTGGTTGTTCTTTGCAGGCCTGCTATTTGTAATTGGATGGTATTTTGAGGGAAGAACGTTATACGATGCAGTGGTAAATGCCACTAGTTTTTCTTTTCCATTATTGATATTGGGAGCATGTATTTGGTATATTGTTGTATATACCAGTATCGAGAATTTGGGTGTCTTTCATTTTCTCTTGCATCATTTAACAGCAGGTGTTGTTGTTGTTGGGATATGGGTATCGGCGGCCTATCAGCTTCGAATCGTATTTTTTGGCGCTGCAGGCGAAGGTATGGATTATCTTATCCCAATACATTGGCAGATTTTTATGGCCTTTGGGATGTACGATTATATTGTAATTGTTTATTATTTATTTTTGTATTATCGAAATTTTCAGGATAAATTGGTTAATGAGTCTGAATTGAAAGAATTGGTGAAAGAAGCTGAGTTAACAGCATTAAAATCGCAAATTAACCCCCATTTTCTTTTCAATAGTTTAAATTCAGTCAGTTCTTTAACCTTATCCAGACCCGAACAATCAAGAGAAATGCTTGTTAAATTATCTACTTACTTACGTTACTCACTCGCTCAGGATTTAAAGGAGATGAATAATTTGAGCAACGAATTAAGTAATATTCGCTTGTATCTGGAGATTGAGAAAATTCGTTTTGGCGATCGATTACATCTTGATTTTGATCTGTCGACGGATTGTGAGAATTTAAAAATTCCGAATCTAATTTTACAACCATTATACGAAAATGCGATTAAGTTTGGAGTACACGAAAGCCTGGAGCCTGTTTGTGTTCATACTAAATGTAGTTTTGATAATGATATCTTAAAAATTAATATCAGTAATAATTTTGATCCTGAATCGATTCCACCAAAAGGGAATGGGATTGGATTACGCAACATACAGGAACGTTTACATTTAATTTATGGACGTACTGATCTTATGAGAATAGTTATAGGAGAGAATCACTTTTCTGTTAATTTGGAATTTCCGCAAAGTATTTAAGATATGGAAACATTAAAAGCAATAATTATTGATGATGAATCATTGGCCAGGGATTTGGTTCGGTCCTATCTGGGAGCTTATGAGGAAATTGAAATTTTAGGTGAATTTCCTGATGGATTTCAAGGCTTAAAAGCAATTAATGAATTACAGCCCGATTTGGTGTTTTAGATATTCAGATGCCCAAATTAACAGGTTTTGAGATGTTGGAACTACTCGATAAACCTTGTAATATTGTATTTACTACTGCCTATAATGAATATGCAATTAAAGCATTCGAGCACAATGCAATTGATTATTTGCTAAAACCCTTTTCCAATGAGCGTTTTCACAACGCGTTAATTAAGGTAAAGGATCGCATCTTAAATTCGGTGTCGGGCGCAGAGCAGATTGAGAAAATAAAAAATCACAATGATTCATCGGAAGAGTTATTGACTCGTGTGGTTGTAAAATCGCGAAATAAAATAGATGTAATTGCAATTGATAAAATTAAATATTTTGAAGCTCAGGATGATTATGTGATGATATATACCAATGAGTGAAGATATCTAAAGCAGAAGACAATGAAATATTTTGAAACTCATTTAAATTCAAATGAGTTTTGCCGAATACATCGCACTTTTATAGTGAAGATCGATCAGATTGCACAATTACAACCTTACGAAAAAGATCATTGGATAGTAATTTTGAAGACAGGAGAGAGTTTAAAAGTCAGTCGAAATGGATTTAAGCAATTGAAGCAACAATTGGAAATTTGATTATAGACTTCTTACACCACATACCAAGCATCATTCTAATAGGATTTGATGCTTTTTTTATACCCAAGAAAAGCGATAATCTCAGGGGCATCACTTTTGTAATAAGTTTAAGCATTAGTTAATTATTGAAATTTTTATTTTTTTGTTAAATATGTTTTAGCTTACTAATTATGAAATCTAAGTCAGGAAAGGAGAATGTATAGGGCCTGTCATGTTTTTGGTGTGAATAGATTTAAACTGGTGATAAACTGATTGTTTCTGTTTACAAATAGATAATAAATTTTTTTTATTATTTCCTTGTTCAATAACATAAATTATCTACTTTTGTGCAACCCGTTTTTAGAACACTAACTAAATTACACACCACTAATGAACCTAAAATTTAATTACAGAATTGGATTATTGCCGGTCCTTCTGTTTTTCCTAAGCCCCGTCGTGGATTCTTATGCCCAGGATAAACCAAAAATTTTAACAAATTCAGGAATAAAGGGGATCGTTATCGAAAATGAACATCACAAACCTCTCGAGTACGCTACCGTAGCAATTTATTTGTTACCTGATTCTCTTCTTATTAAAGGAACCATCACGAATCGAAAAGGGGAGTTTGAATTAGCTGATTTAGAAAGTTCAGCTTATTTTTATAAAGTTGAATATCTTGGATTTAAAACTTATAGAAGTGGTTCAATTTTATTAAAAGAAAACGAAACACAATTATGGTCTAATCCGCTTGCGTTACAAACTGACACAAAATCGATCTCGCAAGTAGAAGTTGCAGGTAATCGTGATTTTGCACGCATTGAATTGGATAAAACCGTTTATAATGTGTCAAAATCGCCTGTTTCGGATGGAGGAACTATTAATGAGGTGTTAGCTACTATCCCTAAATTAAGTGTCACAGCCAACGGAGGAATTCAATTGCGTGGAAGTTCTGATGTGAAAATATTAATCGACGGAAAACTGAGTGGATTACTGGGTGTGAGTCCTGGAGATGTATTGAGTAATATATCTGCAGCAGATGTTGATCGTGTTGAAGTGATCACAAGTCCATCCGCAAAATATGATGCTTCTGGTTCTGCAGGAATTGTGAATATTATAATGAAGAAGGAGAAAGCCAAAGGTTTTGATGGGAGTGCTTCCGCCACAATTGGTACCAATAATAAGCATTCAGGCAACACAACACTAAGTTTAAGAACCGGAAAAGTAAATTTATCAGGTTCGTACAGTTATCGAAACGATTGGACTGGTATGGATTATGAATTTTCTCGATTAACTGAAATTCAAAATAATGTTGAGATGTTGGATGCTAGGGCGGATGTAGATTTAGGTGATAGAAGTCACATCGGTCAATTGGGAATGGATTATCTGATAAATGATAAAAATACAATGAGTTTTTCTGTTATCAATCGTAATGTGAAGAGAAACTTGAACGGAACCTATAACTATTCTCGAAATTTAGTTACCAGTAGTTCTTCCCCAACTGAAACATCACGGGAAAGTGCTGTCGATATTGATTTGAATTCTTGGGTGTACAATGCTTCTTATATTAGAAAATTTGCAAAAGAAGGGCAGGAACTTTCCTTTGATGCGGCATACACAAATAATGATGCTGAAAACTACGGAAATTATACTGAATCGGGTGTTGTTACTAGTGATTTTTTCAATTCGGACAGGAAAGAAGCAATTATTCAATTGGATTACAAACAGCCACTAGGTGAAGTGGGTTCGATTGAAACAGGATATCTGTACCGAACTAACGAGATAAGATACAATGAACCTATTGACTTATCAACCGCTTTTAATTATAAAGAGAGTATTCAAGGCTTGTATTTTCAGTTTAGAGGAGAGAAAGGAAATTTTGGATATCAGCTTGGTTTGCGATCTGAGTATTCGGATATTGAAACGAATAAGGCGTATAATGACAATTATTTGGACTTTTTCCCGAGCGTTCATCTTTCCTATAAATTATCGGACAATAAACAGATATTACTGACTTATTCTAAAATGGTTTATCGTCCTGATTCCAAAATGTTGAATCCATTTCAGAATCTTCAAGATCCTGAAAATCAGCGATTAGGAAGGCAAGATTTGGGTGCTTATTACACTCATATACCAGAGTTGACTTTTATTTATAAAAGGGATAAGATAACCTATACCACAAATCTATATTATCTGTATAAGGACAATATTCTAGGTCAGTATCGATCGGTTAATGATAGTTTAATTTCGAATATTAAGGATAAAGCTATTGTAACATATGAGAATTTAGGAAACCTACAATATGCAGGTATTGATTTTAATATATCTACAAAGCTCAATAAATGGTGGAGTGTAAATTCTTATCTATCTGGAATTTATCAAAAATTTACACCTTCGAAGAATTTAAGTTTTTCAACAAATGATGATTTTGGTTTTTTTGGAAAACTAACTTCAACTATGCAAATACCAAAGCTCTTTACATTCCAGTCAGTTTTTAGTTACGACACGGAAATGCCTTTGGCTCAAGGGTGGTATGATCAATCTTTCCAGATTGATTTGGCATTTGGTAAGAGAATAATGAAAGGCAAAGCAAGTATAACGTTGCGAATTACAGATGTTTTAAATAGCAGGAAGTATAATGTAACTACTTTAGGAGAGGGATTTTCTCAGCGAATGAATAATAATTTTGAAAATAGAATAGCAAACTTGACCTTCAGATATTATTTTGGCAAAAAGTACAATGTGCTTAAGACTAAAAAAAGAGGGGATGGAGCTCAGCATACAGAGAAAGATATTTAATTACATCATTGAAAAAACCTCGCTCTAACGAACGAGGTTTTTTTGTGCCTTATGTTTTGGCTTAATTGATGATTATCTTTTTGCTAAGAAGGTTTTTACTTGTTTGGATATTGAGCAAATAAACTCCTTTCGGAAAAGAATGAACATCAATGATATGTTGTGAATTAGTGATTTGTTTCTGATAAATTATCGAACCTTTTAGATTGATCATTCGCAGTTGTGTATGCTTATTATCAGGTAAATCAATTCGCAAAAAAGTACTTGCTGGATTGGGATAAATAGCAACAGCTAATTCTTCTTCTGCAAAATCGTCAATAGCAGTAACTGGTGCAATATTAATTGTCACTTTTGTTTTAATTGAGTGGCCACCATCGTCGAAAGCGCGGTATGTGAAAAAATCTACACCACTGTAGCCCGTGTCGGGAATGTACTCAAACGATCCATCTTCCGAAAGGAAAACAAAGCCATTTTCGCAGAACTCTGACAACTCTGAATAGAGTGAATTGCCATCAAAATCGAAGTCGTTGGATAAGAGTCCGTTTTCAGCATCAATAATCAAATTTTCGCCTTGATTTGTGGAATAGTTATCAGTGTATGCAATTGGTTCATTATTAAATTCAAGCAATCCATCTTTTACAATGTAGTAAGATTGCTTCTTCACTTCTACATAATTAGTTGGCGTACCCCAACTCCAGGTAAAGCGATTACTTCCTTCCATTAATACATTATTATGAAGAATGCTTAAGGCTATACCATCAGAAATAGCCTCTTCTGTTTCCGGTGTGGCTCGATCATCATTTATCACTTTTGAATTAGCCGGGTCGGTAATCTGCAATAATGACCAGGGAAGATGAATGTCAATAGAATCATTTGAAATAATCACAGCATCCAAGCTAGAAGGAGGTAATTCCGTTCTTCTGGTTTTTAAATTGCCAACATATTGTATTTCATAATTTTCGTCATTATTCTTCCAACGAACCAGGTTCCATGGAGCTCCATCAGTTGCGACAGAATGATAAAGCTGCTCGGTTTCTGAAACACCATGCCATAAACCAAATAAATCGTAGGCCTGAGTTACAAATAATTCGGCAGAATAGTTGGTGATACGTAGGGCAAATTCCGCTCTGTTGGTAATCGTCGTCCCCGAAGGCAATACAGATTCCCCTAGTAAGGCGTTATAGCTGTCAATGGCTATCCAAATAGTATCTATGTTCGATAATTCCTTTTGGAGCATCAAACGAATGTTGAAAAAGTCGAAATCAGCAGCAGTAAGAATCTTTTTGATTGGTTTATCACTACCAAAATTTTCTAATTCGGTGTAGGTGGTTTCTTCTGGTCGGAATGCGATTAATCCAAAATTCTGTTCGGCAGCGGTAATATTGTGCCAAAGTATTCTTGCTTCAGGATTGAAATCAAAAGCATCGGTAATCCAGGTTCGTTTGAACCACTCATCAATCCATGAAAATTGTATTCCTCCTGCACAGCCAGCTTCCTCAATGTTATCAAGAAGTCTTAGAAAATTGAGTCCTTGTTCAATTTCGGAACAACCACCATGATTCATTCCGTTGGATGAATAATGTGCAATTCCCCAACTTGAAGGGGTTCCAATTTCGGCAATAAGTACCGGGAAATTTTTATAATGATTTTTAAGATCGCTGATATAGCCCAAGTAACTGTTCTGGCCTAATGGGTCGGAGTATTGTTTATAATTGGGATCTTCGCTTATAAAATCGGGATAATATGGGTAAGCGTGAAAGCTGGCAAAATAGCCTGCAGGTGCTCCTAATATGTTTAAGTTGGCTAAATCCAATGATTGCTTGTCTTCATCCGTTCCAGTTTCTGTTGGATGAGTTAATGGATCCAAAGTAGGCCAACTGGAAATACTAATAGGTCGCTCTGTGTTATAAGTGTTACGCTCGTATAGAACAAGAGATTCTAAATGTGATGCTGCCCAAACCTCAGATGGTGAAGCGCTTGCTAATTTAAATGCAGTGCCAGAAAAAGAAGTCTGGTCGGCATGTTTATTATTGGTTTCTTCAATTTCGTCAGGATGAATTTCTCTTCCAATAATATAAGATATTACCCAAGCTGATACATCAACAGTATATAATCCATATGCCTTTCCAAAACGGTGATCTATACTGTTATTTCCATGAATACAGTCAAGTACATCTTTAATTTCCTGATTGAATACGTCATTTAACTCATGTAAATCTCTGGTGTATCCCGTTAGCTCTTCTTCCAGCCATACACCATGCATTAAATACATCGGACTTGCAGGATTTGCATTGTTAAATTCTTTTAAAGCCTCGTAAAAGCGGGAATAATGAAGCGTGTAGACTCTAATGCAGTTAAATCCAACATCATGAATGTCTTCTATCCATCTGGCATATTGATCTTTACTTGCTGCCAGTTCACCAGGGAATGTTCCGGGTATTGAAACTCCAAGATTAATCCCTTTAATAAAAAATGGGACATAATTCTCTCCATTCCACACTGTGAAGTTTTGTTTGTCTGTTGAAAATGGAACTTGGGTTTTATTTGGATCAATTTCCTCGGCTTGAGTATTGTGTGTCCCTAGAATAGATAGCGTTACAAAAATTCCGATTAGTATTGAAAAGTATTTATAAGGACTCACCATTGTTTAATTTATTATAATTTGAAGCTTAAGTTACAATATCTTTTTACCGTTTAATTCTTTTTTAGTAATCTGTTTTTGAATAATGATTATGTGATTTGTATAAATACGTAAGAATAAAGTTTTTGTGACAAATCGCCTGATTTATTTTTATTTAAACTTAATGCAAATTAAAGCACGTATGTCTATTGATATCGTAAGCGGTCTTTCTGTATTTTTCGATTTCGATGGAAGAGGGGAGATTCCAAGACACTCTCACGGCAGAGGGTGAAATGAATCTCCATATTGGGGAAGTAAGAAAGATTTATAAAAAGGGAGATTGCTACATATCCCCGAAGATGTTTTTACATTCAGCAAAGTTCATTCGTTGAACTATACTAATGGACTATGTTGCCGAGAAAGACAGGTATTCAGTTAAAAAATAGCTAAACTGATTGAGACTTTACTACTTCCTATTCTACAAGATAGTCAGGATGGATTAAATCATTACTAAATTCTTCATTTTGTGTTTCAAGACTAACGTGAAATAGTGCATCTCCTTTATGCACCATAGGCGCTGTGTTTACACAAAATACGTAACAATCAAAAGGAGCAAAAACTTTCTTTTCATACTCCCCATAAGGGTCGGTTATTTCTCCCAATATTTGTTTTTTAACCACCCAACTTCCATTGGTAACCCGCAATTGAAACATCCCGGAATTGGGTGCTCGTAACCATTGAGCCTTAGGAATTACAACCGGAGTTTGTTTTAATTGCAGATCTCCATCCTGTAATCCTAAATATTTCATTACGTTTACCGCTCCTTCTACTCCGCAACTAATAACTTCTTCATCCAAGTCATTCGATTTCCCACCTTCAAACAGTAAAATTGTTTTTCCCAAATTGCGAATAGTATCACGAACAGATTTGGCAATGTAGTCGGAATTTAGGATGAATGGAGCGTTAAAAATTTTCGCAAGTTGAAGCGATTCTTCTTCCTGAATAACACATCGAATTTGAGGGAAATTAGATCTGTCTGCTCCACCGGAATGAAAATCGATTACATAATCAACTTTTGGCGCAATTTCTTTTGAGAATCGATACGCAAACTGACTCGCAAGAGAACCATTTAAAAAGCCCGGAAACATTCTGTTTAGATCTCTTCCGTCGGGAAATTCACGACGGAGATTTAGAAATCCAAATACGTTAAAAACGGGAATGCAGATAACCATTCCCCTTTTAGGCTTGTTGTATTTTTTTCGAATAATGTTACGAACAATTGCAATCCCATTAACCTCATCACCATGCACTCCCCCCATTAGAAGTAAGGTTGGACCATCTTTTTTCGCTCGTTCAACAATTACAGGTACCTTAATGGTATTTCGAGTGTGTAATTTAGCGACTTCCAATTCTAAGAAAGCGCGTTCGCCTCTCTTAATTTCCTTGCCTAGAATAGTATACTTATCAATCGACATTCCTTTCAATGTATCTGATTATTTGTTTTGCGATGTCCTTTTGGGTTGCTTGTTCAATACCTTCTAAACCCGGTGATGAATTTACTTCTAAAACCAAAGGTCCGTTTGCAGATTGCAACATGTCTACTCCGGCAATACCTAATCCCATCGCTTTTGCTGCTTTAATAGCTGTATTCTCTTCTTCGTCAGTTAATTCAATTATTGTTGCGGTACCTCCCCGATGAAGGTTTGATCTGAATTCGCCTTTCAAAGCCTGTCGCTTCATTGCACCAATAACCCGTCCATCAACAACAAAGGCTCTTATGTCCGCGCCTTTTGATTCTTTGATGTATTCTTGTGCAATTACGCGCGCTTTAAGGCCATTAAATGCTTCAATAACGGAAGTAGCGGCATTTTGAGTTTCTGCTAAAACAACACCTAATCCTTGTGTTCCCTCCAATAGTTTAAGTACTATAGGAGCACCTCCAACTGATTGAATAACGTGATTCACATCTTTTGTGTAGTTGGTGAAAACGGTTCTTGGTAAGCCAACACCTGCTCGTGATAAAACCTGCAGGCTTCTTAATTTATCTCTCGATTTTATTAACGCTTCAGAGGAAACAGCTGTAAAGGTTTTCATCATTTCAAACTGGCGAACCACAGTTGATCCATAGAAGGTTACTGAGGCTCCAATTCTTGGAATTATAGCGTCAACATTCTCCAAGTATGCTCCATTGTAAAAGATTTTTGGTTTTCTTCTTTCAATTTCGATAATACATTTTAAATGATCTACAACAAGTACGTGATGGCCTCGTTTTTCTGCCGCTTCCACTAATCTCTTTGTAGAATATAACTTAGAATTTCTTGATAATATAACAATGTTCATAATATGTATTTAACTTTTATTGAATGGTTCCTGATTCGCTGCTATTTTTTTGCTTTAATTTAAAAGAAATATTGCGTTTTGAGGTATCAACAATAAAATTTCTATTTAAAAGTTTTCTTCCGATTAATATCGGATATTTCATTTCACTACGTTCACTTAAGGAAAGTTCAATTGTGAACTCTGTATTAAATAAAATAATGTTTGTCTGAATTACGAATCGGTTTTCTGATTTACCGAAAGAATTTTTGACTCTTTTCCTCTTGTAATTTTCTACAATAAATTCCTTCTCATTATAATCAGGATGCGATGGATCCAAAAGTCTGAATTTGAGATGTCTCTCAGTACCGACCTTGCATTCTTCAATTTGATGACAATGAATAGAGGATGTATAAGCTCCTGTATCAACTTTCAAATCGATATTTGATAAATGTAAGTCCGGGAAATCGGCTTTATCGATTTTCCCAATGATTATTTTCATGTGAATGTAATTTCATTATTTTTCATAGAGAAGCTACTTTAAAACCTCCTAATGTAGAAAATTAATTGTAATCGTTCGTTTCCTTTGAAACGATCTTTCATATTTCCCCCATAGCATTTGCTGTCGGAGTGGAGTCGTATAACGATCATTTTATTCCAATAAAAGTTGGTTTTTTTTTAAATTTATTTTTAAGCGAATTTACAATCAGGAAGGTCTTTAATTCATGCAAAACGATAAAATTAATAAATGAGTGCAACTTGAATTATCTATTTTTTTAGATGTACATCCAGTTGATTAAAAGGAATAATAATATTTTTCTCAGTAAATTTTTTATTAATGATAAGTCTTATATCACTTTTTACTTTACCTATTCTAAAGATATTTTTACTAAAAAATAATAGTTCAAAATCCAGAGATGAATTCCCAAAATTTATCAATCTAGCTTCAACAGATTGTCGTTCATCAATATCTGAATGCTCAAAAGCACTTTCTTCCAATGTTTTAATAATTAAATCAACATCGCTGCCATATGCTACTCCAATATCTATTCTGAATCGTGTTTTATTAGATTGATGGCTCCAGTTGATTACTTTGTTGGTTGTAATTAATGAGTTAGGAATGATAATAGAGATATCGTCTCGGTTCAAACCCTTCGATGTTCGTAATCCAATACTTTGAATTTTTACAACATCGCCATCAATTTCCAATACATCATCAATTTTTATTGATCGCTCGGAAAGGAGTATAATCCCCGAAATTACATCATTAAATGTTTGTTGTAAGCCCAAACCAACACCCACTAACAAGGCGGCCGAACCGGCAAGAAGCACAGTCAGGTTTATGCCCATGGTATCAAGCATAAGGCCAATAGCCATTACCCAAACCACATATTTTATAATTTGGAATAGGGCATAAGTGTTACCAGAATCGCTTTTTATAAATTTTTGTTTTCGAAAAAGAGCTTTTTTGATTAAGTAAAGAGAAATTTTAGTGAGTATAAATATTAGCAAGATACTAACCAATGTGAAGACACTGATTTTGTGATTTGCTATGCTTAAAAGTTCAAACTCTAATACCTTAGTAATTGTTTCTAACATGTATGGTCTTATTCGGAATGCAGTTTTTGAAAGAGCTTAATTTCGGAAATAATTTCCGCAAAAGAACTATTATTTTTTTTAAAATCTGCAAAAGTTTCATGAATATTAATAATAAATAAATATTGCCCTGGTTTTTAAGAAAAATTCCACTTTAAAATCAAAAGAAATATGGCGAATACATTCCCTATTCTGTTTTTCAGAAAGAGTGAAATAAGAATGGACATTATATCTTTCTTATAAATGTACAGCCTACTATACTATTTCCTTAGGACTACAAATAATGCGCAGCTCTGCTGTTTGAAGGACTCTAATGATATGTGGACTAGACAAGCTAAATGCAAGTAAGATGGATTTGCCCTGAAATGATTATGTCTTGTGTGATGCTACTCAAAGGCTTGAATCTAGAGACTTTTAAGCATTATTAAGATAGTAATTTGAATACAATCGAGCATTATTGGTACATTTGCACTACTAAATGAAATTATGGACAAGAATAGTAAAAATGTGCAGGAGTTGGAGAGTGCAAGTATTAAAAGCTTGTTGCTGAAGTATTTCTGGCCAGCTTTTACAGGGGTAGTTGTTAATTCACTGTACAACGTTGTCGATCGGATTTTTATTGGGCAAGGGATTGGTGCAGTAGCTTTGTCTGGTTTAAGTGCGGTATTTCCAATAATGCTCATCATGATGGCATTTGGAATGCTTATTGGGATTGGAGCTGGAGTTCGTATTTCTATTAATTTGGGTAAGAAGGATTTAGGTCGCGCCGAATGGGTTTTAGGGAACTCGTTTGTTCTTATGATAATTGTATCGATCATAATTACCATAATTGGATTTTTAATTAAAGATCCACTACTTAGAATGTTTGGAGTAGGAGATGACACGATGTTTGTTGCCAACGAATATTTAAATATCATTCTTTACGGAGCAATTTTTAGTGTTGTTGGCTTTTCTCTTAATAATTTAATTCGTTCCGAAGGAAATGCCAAAATAGCGATGCATTCCATGCTGATTAGTGCGGGTATTAATATCATCCTCGATCCGATCTTTATTTTCACTTTGGATATGGGGGTAGCAGGGGCTGCTTACGCAACGATTATCTCGCAATTCGTTTTGTGCATCTGGGTAATTAGACATTTTAGAAGTGAAAAATCAGTAATAAAACTGCGATTCTCAAATTTTAAATTGAACAGGGAAATTGTTTTTTACATTTTAACCATAGGCTTTGCACCATTTTCTATGCAATTGGCAGGTAGCTTAATTCAAGCACTATTTAATGTTCAGTTAGTACATTATAGCAACGATATTGCAATTGCAGCCATGGGAATTATTAATTCTGTGATAATGCTTATTGTAATGACTGTTGTCGCAATCAATATGGCTGCACAACCAATTTATGGCTTTAATTACGGAGCCAAAAATTATGCTCGGGTTAAAGAATGTTTGATTTTATGTATGAAAGCTGCCACAGGAATTGTTATTATTGGTTTTCTGGGTGTACAGTTATTCCCCCATTTGATTATAAAGGCTTTTAATAATTCAAACTCCGAACTATTAGAGATTGGTTCTTACGGGTTAAGGATTATAATGCTTGCTTTGCCAGTTGTTGGATTTCAGGTGATTGTAGGGAATTATTTTCAGTCCATTGGAAAGGCAGGCATCTCTGCCGTGCTAACCTTAATGCGCCAGGTTATAATATTAATTCCAATTCTATTTATTCTTCCTAAATTTTTGGGTTTGAATGGTGTTTGGCTTGCTAGTCCGATATCAGATGTTTGTTCTGCAATAATATCGGGTGCATTTTTGATAAGAGAACTACGAAAATTAAACCTCAAAATTGCCGGGCAGTAGGGTGCAACTTATATCCATATCGATTTAATTACGTTCCATTTATACGGAAGTTTCCCATTCTAAATAAGTTTGTAAAGCATCTTTTTCAATTTCAATTCCTCGATTTTTCGTAATTTGATGTCTGTATTAAATTGGTGGAACAATGAAACGCTTCGGGATATTACTATTATTTCTAATTTATTCTTGTAATCTAACTTTTACTCAGGTTAATACGAACAGACCTAGACTAGAGTTGGGGAAAGCGAGGTTTGATTGGCTGAGATCGAATATTTCCGGTGGAGATAGTGGCAGCACCTACAATACATTTATTAACAGCTACAATAATAATTGGATTACAGATTCTGATCACTATTTAGCAGGTTCCAATTCAAGTCAGTGGACTTACGATTGGACGGATAAGGATTCATTTGTTTTATCCAAGATGACTGCTTTTCTCCTGCAAATAGGCACTGATAATCTGGCTCAGGCAAGATGTGAATTCATTATCGAAAAATACATTAGCTATTTAGATGGACTTAATTTCGATAATTATTCAGGAGATACTAAAGAAAATTTACTGCGCGACAACTGTGATTATGGTGGCATTCTACTGGATTGGACTTACGATTACATACCTGCTAATTTAAGACAAAGATTATCTGTTTCTTTTTACCGGGTTTTGGAATATTTCATGAATAATTATCTGCTTACATCCTCCGGAAATAGCTATGTATCCAGTCACAACATAAACAATTGCATCATGACAATGCGTGCAGCCATTGCATTGCATGGAGCCGATGGACTTTCTTCTTCGCAATTGTCGCAAGTCAACTCCTGGTATCAAACTTTGCTTGGAAAATGGGAAAATGGGATACTGCCTGCTTTCGCACACTTTCGTGATGATGATGGCGGATGGAATTGGGGCGCAGCCTATGGAATGATAAATTTACCCAGCCAGTATCAGTTCTTCGACGATATGAAGTACGGAACAGATCGGGACTATTATCAAACTCAGCCTTGGATTCGCGAGTCAGTCAATCAGTATTGGTATTTTTTTCGTCCGGACAACTATTGCATTCACCTGGGCGATGCCATTGTGAAATTGGATCAGGCCAACCGGGCAATGTATCGTCATGCCGCCGAATTTAACGATCCACGAAGTCAGTATTTGGTGCAGGTTTTCAATCAATCACAATATTTGAACAATACCATGTTGGTTTTTATTAAACTGATGTATAAAGATTTTACAGCTTCCTACGTACCACATCCTCAACCGCCTCTCAATTATTGGGCCGATAAAACAGGTTTATCGGTGAGTCGTACTTCCTGGAATGAGGATGCGACCATGCTTTGGTTTTACAATGCACCGGCCAAGCGTGCCGATCATGAGCATCGAGACAACAATACATTTACAATTATTAAGGATAAACCTTTGATTTTGGATGCTGGTTATTACGATTCGTTTGGCACTTCTCATTATAATAATTACTACACGCGAACCATAGCGCACAATTCAATTTGTGTTTACGATGGAACAGAAAGTTATCGGAATTTTGGTAGAACTGTTTCCAATGACGGAGGGCAAATAGAATCGGATAGATTGGAAAATTTAGATGATGTATTTTCGGCTGAGCACCGAAGAGGGAAATGGCTTCGTTATGCCTCAGGTGCCGATTTTTCCTATCAGGTGGCCGATGCAGCAGATTCTTATCAGGCAAATAAACTGGATCGATTTGAGCGACGATTGCTCTATCATAAACCCGATCGCGTGATTGTTCTCGATCATGTACATTTGTTGAATACCAGTTCGAAAGTGCGAAAAGCCAAGTATATCAATCACTTTGTGAACCGGCCTGATATCAGCGGAAGCGTTACCAACACCCAAGTTGCAAATAAGATCATTACCTATGATGGGAAGGATTATAAGACGATGAACGGTAAAGGAAGTGTAGCTATTAGAACACTTTTACCTGAAGTGAGTAAAACCACTCTAATTGGAGGCAGTGGTTACGAATATTGGGTAGATGGAACCAATTATCCTCCAAACCGAAGTGTCGATTTGGAAAATCTGCATCCTGGTTTCTGGCGAATAGAAGTGGAACCTGTGGCTGTACAAGAGAACCTGGTCTTCTTACACACCATTAAAATCGGGGATAATACCAATCCTGCAAGTGCAGGAGGTAAACTATTTTCGAATGAAAGTACTCTCGGTGTCGATTGGGAGAATCATTTATATCTGTTCGATGCGCAGGGAGATACTGCCTCTGTGTCCTATTCAGTTACTGATTTGCCTGGAGACAGAACCATTAAAATATTTGCTTTGGATTTGAAAAGTAATACATCGTTTGGTGTGTTTGTAGATAATGTATTGAAACGATCAGGTGCTTCCAATTCAGATGGGATTCTAGAAATAACGGTAGATTTGACTACTGGAAATCACACGGTTTTTGTTCGTGATACCCTTGCAGGCGATCCAAATCCGGGTACCGATCCCGACCCTGATCCCAGTCCGGAAGAACCAGGCGAAGATACTTCAGACGAGGTAAAGATTTATCCCAATCCCAACCGGGGCGAATTTTCCATAGCTATTGAAGACGATACGGTTACAGAGTTTGAGGTCAGTGTTTTTGATTTAAATGGTCGTAAGATTTCTCAAAATCAAAAATCAAGCAACAGAGCCGATCTGGATTTTAGTGGTTTATCGGCAGGAATCTATTTATTGATTATTCAATATATGGGAAAGACAGTGCGAAAGAAGATTGTTGTAATGTAATAAATCTGTTCAGTTAGGATATTGTATTATCTTTAGGCTTTTGATAAAATAACCACACATGATTAAACGAAATATTCTTCTTCTAGCTTCAATTCTGATGGTTGCAGCTTGTCAAAACACTAAAAGCAAAACTCCTGTGAATCTAAATAAATACTCTTTTTTTCTGGGGACTTATACCGATGGTAACTCCAAAGGAATTTACAAGTTAGAAATGGATACAACAGGTCGTTTAGAAATGATTGGTTTGGCTGCAGAAACTAAAAATCCATCCTATTTGGCTTTTGCCAACAATCAAAAAACTCTTTTGGCGATTAACGAGATCAGTTTAGATAATAATATGGGAACGGTAGAATCTTATCAGATTGGGGATTCTTTAATGTTGATTAGCCGCAAAGCAAGTGGCGGAGCGCATCCGTGCTTTGTTACTGCAAATGATGCCGGTGTTGTTTTGGCTGCCAATTATACCGGAGGCAATGTTGGCTATTTACAAGTTGATCAAAATGGAGAATTGTCTGATATTTTGGATGTGCAACAACATACAGGTTCAGGAACTGTTGCAAAACGGCAGGATCAACCACATGCTCATTCTGTTTGGTTTCAACCTAATTCAGATCAAATACTAACTGCTGATTTGGGGACGAATGAGCTGTGGATTTCAAGTATTGATTCAGCCAGCAATCAGTTTGTACCGGCAAATCAGGCAAAAGTTTCACTGGCTGATGGAGCAGGTCCAAGGCATTTGGCTTTTCATCCCAATGGAAAAATCTTTTATGTGATCAACGAGATTGACAATACCATTAGCACTTTCACGATTTCGGATCATAAAGAGCTTTGTTTGGCAGGAAATATTAGCACGCTGCCAGCCGATTTCGGAGGCGTAAGCAATACTGCCGATATACATATCTCTAAGGATGGGAAATTTTTGTACGGATCGAACCGGGGACACAATAGCATTGTAATTTTCGAAGTGCAGGAAAATGGAGCCTTAAAATTGCTTGGGCACGAATCCACACGTGGCGATCATCCTCGTAATTTTAGCTTATCGCCCGACGATAAATTTCTGTTGGTTGCCAACAAAAACAGCAATAATATTGTGAGTTTTAAAAGAGATTCTTCAACGGGCATGCTAACTTTCGTTGATGAAATAAAGGCCGATAGTCCCGTTTGTATTCTCTTTCAGCAATAGCTTTTAAAGCTTTGACAACTGAATAGATCAAGTTTGAAACATGAGGAGTAAACTTTTTTTGGAAAGGAAAAAACTTTTTTACCTGACCAAAAAAAGTTAAAACGTGACGAAAATAAATAATTTGCTAAGGTTTCAACGTAAAAACCTCATGTTTTGATGTTTTTTCGGCCCCTATCAGTACCAAAAGACCTGTTTTCAGACCCAAAAGAGGCCTTTTTTCATCAAAACCTCATGAAAATAAGTTGAAACGTCACCAAAATAAATAAAAACATCAGGTTTTTATTTAGAAACGTCACCAGAAAAAGTAAAAACATCAGGTTTTTATATCGAAAGCTCACTAAAAAAAGTTGAAACCTGAGGTTTTAATACTGAATTTTCAGTTTTAAATAACAACAGTTTTAAATTCCACCAACATCAGTAAATCAGTTTTATGTAGATGAGGGTAGAAGGTTAGTAAAGCATACCACAGTTCATCTTTGGATTTGAAACCGTCTTTATGCACCTCTTCCAAACTCATTTTCTCAAAGCTCTTGTGCGAAACTGCAGTGATTTCAATGGGAAGTGATTTCCCATTTCCAAAAATTGCTGTACCTGATCCCAAATTCGGAATTGGTTCATCGATCCGGGCTGTTTGTGTTTTACTTCCTTTAAGAACAGGAATGTAAAAGTCTTCGTGAAAGTGAATTTTCGACATCGTTTAGTTTATAGATTTGGGATTTTGGAGACTGAATTGTTTAGAAATAATTTAACCCTATCAAAAACTAAATTCTGAATATCCGGATAGGTCAGTTCTTCAGGTAGATTATTGAACAGTTTGACTTCTGCAATTTCCATTTCGGGCAATATACCCAATTGCTGAATGTTGGCAAAGAAGATTCTCCCGGATTTGGTTTCTCCCTGCCAATTGCACGAATAATCGCAAACAGTGCGTAAACTAAAATGGGTAGCACCAGTTTCCTCGTACAATTCTCTTTTTGCTGCAGAGAGAGCCGATTCATCGTTTTCGATATGTCCGGCAGGCATTTCCCAGGTTTCCCGCAGGCGATGGCGCACAAATACCCATTTGTTTTGGTATTGCGAACAAACAATTGA
>JAQBBZ010000197.1:0-37232 GCA_032125735.1 Labilibaculum sp. | reverse complement strand
TTTCGAAACCACAACAATACGGGCTTCCGAATGATTCAATCGAAATTTAAGTTCGTTTTGAGCATCCAACTTTACGGATAAAGGAACATTTACGGCACCAGCAAATAAAACCCCAAGTTCCGAAAGTACCCAGGCGTTTCTGCCTTCCGAAAGAAGACCAATTCGATCTGTTTTTTTTATCCCTAACGAAAACAAGCCCGCCGCAAATTGCTGTACCTCTTCGTATAATGATTCATAACTGACAGATTGATAGCTTGAATTGGTTTTTTCCCAAAGAAAAGGGTTTTTGCCAAATTGATCAACGCTGTTCTCAAAGAGTTGTATAATAGTTTTCATTTACTTCTAAATTGTATGAATGCACTTTTTTAGGAATCCCAAAAATAGCTGAATAGCCTGTTCAAAACAAGCTGTAGGTATTAAAAAATCGAAATTGTATTTTTTGAAAACTGCTTTAATATGTAAATCGCTAAAATGCTGATAAAACTCCTTGATTTTCACTCTTGGATTATCTACTTTCCCGACCAATTCAAAGGGGAAGATAAATATGTGTTTTTTTCTGATGAATTTTCACCCACAATGGGTTTTTGATTGTCTTTAAAGAAAGGATAATTAATGATTTACGACACAAACTACACTAACATACATAAGCCTAAGCTAAATGAGTAACCTAGAGAAATATTTTAAGAAGTTTCGTAAAAATACAATTGGTCACGATGCCATTTTCTATTCACCATTCGGAAAGCAGAAAATTGTATATGGCGATTGGATTGCAAGCGGTCGTTTATATGCGCCAATTGAAAAGAAAATAGCTGAGGAATTTGGCCCTTATGTCGCAAATACGCATACCGAAACCAACGAAACGGGTACTTTAATGACTCAATCCTATCATCGGGCACAAGTGTTAATTAAAAAGCATGTTAATGCTGGACCAGAGGATGTAATTATTCATGCAGGATTTGGGATGACTGCTGTAATTAACAAGTTACAACGTATTCTTGGTCTGAGAGGTTGTGGGATTATTGGGAGACAGATTTGTCAGAAGGAGAGAGAGAAGCCTGTTGTATTCATTACGCACATGGAGCATCATTCCAATCAAACTTCATGGTACGAAACCAATGTTGACGTAGTGGTGATTCCTCCGGGAAAAGATTTGACCATTGATCTAAATGAATTGAGAAATCAGTTGGAGAAATACAAGGAACGCAAAATGAAGATTGGATCCTTTACTGCTTGTTCGAATGTAACAGGTATTGTTACTCCTTTCCATAAAATGGCGAAATTAATGCACGAATTTGGTGGGATCTGCTTTATTGATTTTGCAGCATCAGCTCCTTACGTTGATATTAACATGCATCCGTCAGATGAATTGGAAAAATTAGATGGGATCTTCTTTTCTCCACACAAGTTTCTGGGTGGACCGGGTTCTTCTGGTGTGATGATTTTCGATTCGAAATTATACAAGAATGAGGTGCCTGATAATCCGGGTGGGGGGACAGTTGATTGGACCAATCCTTGGGGGAAGTACAAATATGTTGATAGTATTGAACTTCGCGAAGACGGTGGAACTCCTGGGTTTTTGCAGGCTATTCGTATTGCATTGGCAATCGAAGTAAAAAATCAAATGGGAACTGAAAATATCGCTAAAAGAGAAGAAGAACTTCTCGATTTGGCATTTGAACGTCTAAAAGCGGTGAAAGATGTTCATGTGTTGGCCGATAATGTTCAAACTCGTCTGGGAATTTTATCATTTTATGTAGAGTACATTCATTATAACCTATTGGTGAAATTATTGAATGACCGTTTCGGTATTCAAGTGAGAGGTGGTTGTGCTTGTGCAGGAACTTACGGACATTATTTGTTAGAAGTTAGCGAGATGCAATCTCAAACCATTACCGATGAAATTACATCAGGCGATTTAACACACAAACCAGGATGGGTGAGATGGTCTCTACACCCTACAACAACAAACAAAGAGGTTTTGTTTTTTATTGATGGCTTAGAGCAAATTGTTGAAAATTTCGAAGACTGGAAAAAGGATTACTCCTACAATCGTAAAACAAATGAGTTTTTCTATAGTGGAGAGAAGAAAGCCAAGAAAAAAATCATTGTTAACGATTTATTCAAATTATAAGAGATAATACTTCATATTTTAACGATATGATCTTCATCCTGGGAATTCGTTCTCAGGATTTTTTTATATTTTTGATTTGTAAATAAAATAAAAGTAAGCGTGTACGATATTATAGGAGATATTCATGGTGAGGCTGAAACATTGAAACACATGTTGCTAAGTCTTGACTATATAGAAGGCGAGGAAGGGTACTTTCATCCTGAAAGAAAGGCTGTTTTTGTTGGAGACTATGTTGATCGAGGACCAAGAATTTTTGAGACACTAGAGATTATTCGAAAAATGGTAATAGCTGGTAATGCTTTTGCTATTGTTGGGAATCATGAACTAAATGTACTTACATTTTATACCAAAGATGATGATGGCTTGTTCTTAAGGTCACATAATTTAAAGAACAAAACTCAAATAAAAAAGACCTTCGAAGAGTTCAAATTAGATAAAGCGAAAAGGAAATTATATCTGAAATGGCTAGGATCTTTGCCTTTATTTCTGGAATTGGACGGATTTCGTGTTGTTCATGCTTGTTGGGATCAGGAAGCGATTGAACTTCTGAAGAAAGAAAATCCGGAAAACTGTTTGAACAAGGAGTTTTTGAGAAGAATATATTTTGAAAGAGACAAAGTATTTAACGCGACTATGCTACTGCTAAAGGGGAGAGAATTTGCTTTTCCTGATAATTTAGTGTTGAAAGATGGTTATGGTTTTAAGCGTTCAGTCTATCGAATTAAGTGGTGGGAACCAATGAATGGGAAAAGTTTCGAAGATATTTCGTTTGGAAATAGATTTCACCTGCCTGAATACTCCATTCCTTCACAACTCTATTTTGATATTCCTCTTTACTCTGAAAATGATTATCCGGTATTTTTCGGACATTATTGTTTGGGAGATAAGGCTGGTGTTGTTCGTAATAATTTGTGTTGTGTGGATGGCTGTATTGCTAATGATGGCGTTTTCGTTTCCTACCGCTGGGATAATAAAGTTCCTTTGAATCAAAAGAATATAGTTACGGTAAAGAAGGTGAAGAAATCATCATTAAAGTAGTTGAAATACTCTAATCTATTCGGATTGGCTTTTTTTCCAATATAGTAAAAATAAAATTCCAGAGAAAGAGAGAGGAATAACCAAAAGTAATACCACCCAACTTTTAGAATCGATAAATGAGTAAAGGGTAATTAAAACACTACTGATTACAAGCAGTAAACCACCCAAACCGACTTTCCAAAAGGACAATAAAAAGCCAAGGCCATAGGCGATCGAGAGAAGATAAAAGATGAATACCCATCCTTCGTTGTTCGTTGATTGATTACTTAGTAAGGCAATAAATTCTGGCACCATAAATAGAAGGAAGACACCTGTTATCAGGAACCCGAATACTCTTCCCGTAAGGAGATAAAAATGCGATCGATTGTCTTGAAATAACATTCTTTTTTCCATAGGTTAAGGACTTTAGCAGGATGTGCATATTAAAATTACGGAATAACTAAATTAATGTCAAATTTAATTGGTTATGAGGAGATTAATCGGATTATTATGTTTGTGTATTTTTGTTTTTGTAAATCAGTTTTGAATTCTTATTGCCTTTTTGCAGCTTTGTGCTAATAAAAAAGTAAACATGAATGGAATAAAAGTAATTGCTTTTGATGCAGATGATACCCTCTGGGTGAATGAACCCTATTTTAGAGAATCTGAAATGGAGTTTTGTAATTTGCTGAAAAATGGAATGAGCATCGAGGAGGTTACCGAAGAATTATTTGCAACTGAAATTGGCAATATTCCTCTGTATGGATATGGTACTAAGGCTTTTATTTTATCGATGATTGAAACAAGTCTGAAAATAACGAAGGGGAATGTTAGCTCAGAAAAAATTCAGGCAATTATCTCGTTGGGAAAACAACAAATGAATAAACCCATTGAATTGCTCGATGGTGTGGTTGAGGTGCTGGAAAATCTTCAGGGAAAATACAAGTTAATTGTTGCAACGAAAGGTGATTTATTGGATCAGGAAAGGAAGTTGAAAAAATCAGGTTTGCTAAAATACTTCCATCACATCGAGGTAATGAGTGATAAGAAAGAAGATGATTACAAAAAGTTAATTCAACATTTAGATATTGATGTCAATGAGTTTTTAATGGTTGGGAATTCCTTAAAATCGGATATTCTTCCTGTACTTAATTTGGGTGGAAAAGCGGTTCACGTTCCATTTTACACAACTTGGGTGCATGAATTGGTTTCTGATGAAGAACTAAAAACTGCAGGAATAAAGGAGATTCAAAACATTCGCGAATTGATTACGCTTGTATAATCTATTTTCGGATTATTGATAAAATGTTAATTCTTTCGACCAACATTTGTCCATTGTCTTTTTGCTCTTGTATTAGTTTGACTACATCCATTCCTTTTGTCACCTTCCCAAAGGCTGCAAATCCTTGTCCGTCGGGATTACGCATTCCTTCAAAATCTAAATTTGGTTGATCTCCAACGCAAATGAAAAATTCTGTTGAGGCTGATCCTGGATTATTTCTTGCCATAGAAATAACACCTTCGGTATGTAAAATACCAGTCTCTTTTGTTGTTTCATGAGCTATTGTTGGCATCTCATCTACAATGTCATCGAAGAACAAGCCACCTTGAATAACCTCAATTTTAATATCGTTGTTTGGTTGATTATCCATTCTTACAACACGATAAAAGCAAGCCTCTTTAAAGACATTGTTATCTACATTATCCAGAAAATAGGTAGCTGTTATTGGAGCTTTATCTTCAAAAATTTCCAATTCAATTGTGCCTAATGTCGTTGTGATTTCAACTTTAGAATTTTGAGCGTTCGTGCAATTCGCAAGTGTTAAAACAGATACAAGAAGAAGATAAATGTATTTCATGATGAATTTGATTGGTTCAACTTTACTTCCAAATTGGGAATTTCGGATGTATTACCCTATTATACAAGTTTTTTTGTTTTAATATTTCCAAAAATAATTTTCCGTCTCTTTTTTTGCGTCTTTTTTTAAAAGTTTACGTCCACCTAAATAAGTGTAAAAAAACAGAAGTAAAATCAAAAAAACAGAAAGCATATGAATAACGAATGTTGTGGATCTCAGATGTATCATACAGGAGTGTGTTGCGACGATCAATCAGTGAATGCGATATTGGTAAGTGAGGTGTTAAACGCGCCAGAGGAAAAGCCTCTTAAAGATTGTGCTTGTCAGGGACTTGGCCCTTGTCAGTGTTCCCCAGAGGGTAAAAAAGAAGAATCAATTTTAGATCAATTTAAAAACATGAAATACGCAGGAAACGGATGTGCTTGCGGAGGAAATTGCGGATGCAATTAAAGTAGGTCAGACCAATGTTTAATTCCATAAAGGAATTAGATTAATTAATTTTCAAGCTGTTATTGGCTTTTAGAGGTTCGCGGATTTTTAAGTGGTTCGTTACAACAAACTCTGAAAGCCAGTAGTGGCAAATCTTATTATTTAGAATCAATACAGATTGTGGTTTCTTTTTTGTATTTTTGCTTCTACCATAACAAATTTCTCACGAATGGTAGAACATATCTGGCAAACATACCACAAGCAATTGCATACCTTTATTCAAAAGAGGATATCCGATTCTTCGGTGGCCGATGATATTTTACAGGAAGTATTCATTAAAATTCACACGCGAATTGATAGTTTGCAGGAGAATAAGAAGGTAAAAGCCTGGTTGTTCCAAATTACCCGAAATACCATTATCGATTACTACCGAAAAGTAAATTTATTTACTGAGGCTTACGATGAGTTTGCCGATTTGGAAGATGAAAACCATCCCGTTGCTTTACAGGATATTCAGTCTTGTATTGTTCCTATGATAAAATCATTACCAAAAGATTATCGGGATGCACTTTTTATGACAGAATTGAGCGGTTTAAGTCAGAAAGAGCTGGCTGATAAATTGCAGATTTCTTATTCAGCAGCCAAATCGCGGGTACAGCGTGGTCGTTCCTTGCTAAAAGATGCACTGAGCAATTGTTGTAGTTTCGAGCACGATTCTAAAGGGCGGTTGATCGATTATGAGAAGAAAACAGTTAGCTGTGATAACTGTAAGGATGATGCAAGTTTTTGATAATTAACTGTAATGTAGAATGTGTGATTTTAAAAAAGTACCAAGTAATAAAAATCAAGTATCAAGTAAACACTGAATTTTATCTTGATACTTGATACTTCGATACAGATGTTCTTTTTTAAATTATTCTTCGAGCTAAGAATTATAGTTGGTTAGCTTGCCAATAAATTTTAGTATCTGTTATAGAATCTTCTTAGTTCTGCTGTAAGATCTGTAAAAATTGGTTTTGTAAACTCTACAAATAAATCCTGATGTGCAGGAGGGAGAATTGGCTCGCTATGGCAAATATTCAATTCTTCTTTTGTTAAAGCTCTTTCGTCGCCATTGTAATTTCCCCATTGATAAAACCAGTTGAATTGGCCTCCAAACTGTTTATTAATCAATTCCTTTTGATTGTCGAATTCAATAATATGAAGAGAAAGCATTCCTTTGGAAATTACCTCACGTTTGTGAATATGCAATTTAGCCTTCACGATATTGTATACTTTAATTGTTTCGCCATTTTTTAGTTTGGTCGATCCAACTTCAACACTATCGGCACTTACTACTTGCTTTTCGATATCTGTATCGTGAGTTTCGCCTATTACAAAATCTTCGAATTGCATTCCAATAATCTGATCAGGATATTCCAGTTTCTCCAGTTCAGCTTGTTTGGGAGTGTAGAATCGTACAAATCTTCGTTTGATATTGTTGAAGATAAACTGTGTTACCTGATCTTGAAAAAATTCAGCACTCAGTTGATATTTTGTGGAGTTAACAGGAACATGATCGATAATTACTTTTAAAGTCGCCATATCCTCCGCTTCAGCCATTTTATCGCTAACATCCTTGTAGTTAGGAACAAAAACATTGGCTTTTTCGAAATGCATAAATGCAGTTACGGCATCTTGTCGGGTTCCTTTTGCCAGTTCCAATATTCCGGCCGCATAACATTCCGGAGCCGCATTTTGCTTGGCCATATCTTCCTCGGTCTGATATTGCTTAGGATAAGGAATAATACGCAAAGCACCAGGGCATCGTCTTATTTCGTCACTCATACGGTTCAAAGTTTGGTAATGCCCAACTGTTTTCGAATATTTAAACGGATCATTTGAAGATAAAAGCGTGCTGATTTCCTGCTGATACCAGTTCACTGCCAATGGATAACTTTCCCTTAAAGTTGATTGTGCCTTTGCCTTATCGGGATTGGAACGTAAACGGTCTACTGATTTAATAACAGCAGAATAGTAATCTCCGTTTTGCAGAGACTTAGATCCGGTGCTACAAGCAGCCGAAATAAATAGTAGTGCAATAAGTGTGTAGCGTATCATTTTATTCATAGATGTAGGATGTTGGTTACAGTGCAAATTTAATTTAAAATTGAGAATACGCTAGCCGGCTGGTAAGGTTCTTTTTTTTCTGATTTATTCCCCTCATACAACAAGCGGTTATCGCGATTATTTTTTTAAAACAAATAGCATACCATTATTTCTGCCAGTTCTCCATTGAGAATTTATGGAGATGAATTCATTAGTTTTTTTCTTGTTGCAATTAGTAGGTGATATATTGTTTTTTTTGATAAAAACAGTGGTCAGATGCATGCACAGATATCTTAAGCTACTGGCTAAAGTACTGCCTATTGAGAGCAAACTCCCTATTTTAAGGGTGATTTTTTAATGGTGGGTTGACTAAATTGATACCTTTACCAAAAGAAAGAATACAGATTAAAAGTTAATATGATGTCCGAAAATTATAAGTTTTTCCAAAATACAAGGTGCGAATATTTTCCTTGCCATAAAATTGAAAATGTGGCTGAGTTTAATTGCTTGTTTTGTTTTTGCCCTTTATACATGTTAAAAGATAAATGTGGTGGTAATTTTAAATACACAAAAGGTTTTAAAAATTGTAGTGATTGTATAATACCTCACACCAAAAATTCTCATGAGTATATGATGAGTAAAATGAGTATCGTTTCTAAAATTGGAAGTGAACGGGAGTAATATCGTTATAGTTTGGAATAAAACATTGACTTTTATTCAGCTATTTTTGAATATCCGAAAGGGGTATTCGAAGATGAAAGTGTTTTAAGATCTGTTAGGATAACACCCTGACACGGAGGAGTGGCTTTCCTTTAATGTTGATTGTGCTTTTTGTTTATTGTGATATGAACATAATTTAGGATGCTGTTCTGGCAGAGATATAACGCTTGATAGATGTCAGAATTTGAGAAGCTTAAGACAGTAGGAGTTCATTGGACTAGTTAATAGGTAATGAGTAATAAAATGTAGAACCATTCCCTTGATTGTTTTTAACAGCTATTTGCCCTTCGTGACCTTCTACAATTTTCTTAACAATGGCAAGACCTAAACCATGGCTTGATTCACCGGCTGTGGGTTTAGTGCTGGTCTTTTGAAACATCAGAAAAACATTTTCTAGTTCTTCTTTAGGAATACCTTGTCCTTGATCAATTACTTGAGTGATTATCTGATTGTCTTCTTTAAATATTTTAATTGTCACCTCCGAATCGGGATAAGAATACTTAATTGCATTTCCGATAAGATTATTTAAAACTTGTATGATTTGTCCTTCGTCAATAGACAATAATTGGTGTTCAATTTCAGACTCAACAGTAATTAAAATTCTTTTCTTTTGAGCAAAAAAGTTATTGATTTTAGTATTCTGATAAATCAAAGCCATGTAATCAATCTCTTTTCGTTTCAGCTCCAGTTTACCCGATTCAATTTTTGAAATGTCTAGGAGATCGTTCAGTAAATTCAGTAGATTTGAACTCTCCTTATTAATTAATGAAGCAAAATCTTTATGCTCTTCATTTTTGATTTCTTCTATCAATAACTCCGAGAAGCCTTGTATTACACCAAGAGGGCTTCGTAAATCATGGGCTACAATACCAATAATTTCGTTTTTTTGTTCATTAAGAACTTTAAGCTTGCGACTCTTTTCTTCCATTTCTTCAATTAAAACATTGATGAAAAAAATCAAGCGAGAAAGAATTCGATTGTGTTGATTTTTAAATGGATCTAAAGGGATATTCTTTTTTAATGTGTCTTTTAATAATTCAGATTTTGTAATTGGTGCTCCTTCTCGAAAACCAACAGTAACCATTGAAGAATTAAGCAAGGCATGAAACGAATTGTCTGAATAAAACTCTCCAAAGGTGTAGATCCCTGCTGTTGGTGCTATCTCATTAAAGGGTAGTGTTTCAAGATCGACTTCATCTTGCATTAAAAATCTTCTGCTAATGCAAGTATATAAAAAGATAGCTTCTGGTTTAAATTCACGCATACGGTTTTGCAATGCTACGGCCTCTTCTTTTATGGTTTGTGGATTGCCATATCCAATACGGAATTTTTCACCAGTTTTTATATCTGCTACCATTTGTATGGACTGATCATATTCATTCACGAAAAATGGAGTTCGGGCAATATAACGATTGTTGCGAGTAATGATAAAAGGAAACTCAAGGCTATTTTGATAGAAACTGCTGTCGGCTTTAATTCCCAAATATTTTTTATAAACCGAAAAGGCAGGCATATTATCAATTGTTTTAACCGCCACATCACCTACATCGGTTACTGTCATTTCTTTACTCATTGGTTGCCAGCCAAGAATGCTTCCTATTTCTATGTGTAGATTAGCACCAGTAAAACTTACTGCAATAAAGCCTTCTTTATAGCACTGTTCTCCATCGAAAACTAATGTTTTACATACATTTTCATAATCACCAGCACCTCCTCCGAAAATTGGGAATTTGAGATTATTATTAGTTAGAGTATTAAATATTTTTCCTGAATCGTTGGTAATTGGCGTTGAAAGTAAAAGCATTCCTTTAATTTTATTTTTCAATAGTGTAATTTTTTCATAAAGAGCATTGCCAACTTCCTCCTCTTTGCCTTGTTTACAATCAAAAGCAAATAAGTTAAGAGTTGAGCTTTCGAAAAAGGAAAAAAGGACTACTGTAGAGTTCGTAAAGATTCTGCCTTCTGTTATTTCTCCAACTGATGAAGCACCAACAATAACTGCATCAGGATAAACTTCTTTAATTATCTCACCTATAGCTAAATACCAGTCTGGTGTATTAAGAGCCGAAAATATTTGTACAAGAAGAGATTGATATGTTTTTGAATGGCTTATTGCATCAGATTTTAATATCTTTTTAAGATCATTAATCTCTGATATTTTGAAATTGAATTGATGCATATTATTACCTCTTTTTTAAGTGTTGATAGGTTCAAGTTAGTTCTGGTAATGAAAAACAATGAAAATATAATCGTTGCAAAAGCTGGTATGGAATGTGACAATAAGATAAGGTTTTTTTTGTAATCAAATTCTCTATTTTAGAGAACAGGGGTGTTCGATTAATATAAATTAGATTTCTGGGCATTGTGGCATGTTTTGTTTGTAAGATTTAGAAAGAAGTAAATTGTCGCGAGAAACAATTAAAAAATCTCGGCTTTTTTTATCTGTTAAAGTGATAGGAGACTGTAACGAAAAGAAATATTGAATTATTAGCGGTGGGAGGTGGTTTTGACTGCTATAGGCAATACCTAAATTGAAATATTGTTGACGGTAAAAACCAGCACAAATGTGTCTTTTAAGTCTTAATGTTGGTATTAGCCAACTCGGATGATTCATTGTTTAATTATTTTTCATATATTTATGTTGGTGAATACTAACATTGAATACATTTAAAAGCATTAGTGATGGCAAAAACCAACAATGATTGGATTTCGATGAGTGATAAGGCGATCATTTCTACCATTGGCGGGTATGTGAAACAGCAACGTTTGCTGCAAAATAAAACACAAGCAAAAATTGCTGAAACCGCTGGTGTTAATCGTTGGACTGTGAGTCAACTTGAAAAAGGGGAAGCTGTTTCATTGATCTCATTATTACAAATTCTAAGAGCTCTTGATTTATTGCATGTGCTTGACAATTTTAAGATTGAAACTCGGTTAAGTCCATTGGAACTGGCTAAGTTGGATAAGCAAAAAAGGCAAAGAGCCAGAAGCAAGGATGATAACGATCAAAATGAAAGTGAATGGTAGAAATAAAAACGGCATATGTAAAAATTTGGGGACAGACTGTTGGAGCTGTAGCTTGGGATGAGAATCTTGGTCTTGCCAGTTTTGAATACGAGCCTAAATTTAAATCGCTGGGGATAGATTTAGCACCAGTCAAAATGCCAATTCAATCCAGTCAGCGCATATTTTCATTCCCTGAACTCAGACCTTCGAAAAACAGCGAATACGATACCTTCAAAGGTTTGCCCGGTTTATTGGCAGATGTATTACCCGATAAATATGGAAATCAGCTTATAAATGTTTGGTTAGCACAAAATGGTCGTCCCGAAAATAGTATGAACCCAATAGAGCAACTCTGTTTTATTGGAACAAGAGGTATGGGAGCTCTTGAATTTGAACCCACACAACTCAAATCAAATAAAAATTCTTTCCAAGTTGAGATCAATGGACTTGTTGATATTGCACAAAAAATGCTTGGCAAACGAGAAGATTTTGAAGCCAATTTGAGTAAAGAAGAACAGCGGGCAATGATGGAGATCCTAAAAATAGGAACATCAGCTGGTGGAGCAAGACCCAAAGCAATTATTGCCTATAACAAAAAAACAGGACAGGTTCGTTCCGGACAAACGAATGCTCCAAAAGGTTTTGAGCATTGGCTAATAAAGCTCGACGGTGTAAGTGATGCTCAATTTGGAAAAACCATTGGTTATGGAAGAATCGAAATGGCTTATTACAATATGGCAAAAGACTGTGGAATTGAGATGATGGAATCTGACTTATTGGAAGAAAATGGCAGAGCACATTTTATGACTAAACGATTTGACCGGGAAGATGGTGCTAAAAAATACCACATTCAAACATTTTGTGCGATGCAGCATTATGATTTTAATGAGGTAAGAAGTTTTAGTTACGAGCAATTGTTTCAAACTATGAGGGTTCTGCGATTGCCATACCCACAAGCAGAGCAAATGTATCGCAGAATGGTGTTTAATGTGATTGCGAGAAATTGTGATGACCACACAAAGAATTTTGCTTTTAGATTGAAAGAAGGAGAGAATTGGGAGCTGGCACCAGCATACGATATTTGCCATGCCTACCGACCCGACAGTATTTGGGTAAGCCAACATGCGTTAAGCATTAATGGCAAAAGGAAAGATCTGGAAAGAATTGATTTGTTGGTCTTTGCTAAAGCTATGAATATTAAAAAATCAGAAAAAATTATCTCTGAAATAAATTCTAAAGTGCAATTATGGAATAATTATGCCGATGAAGTAAGAGTAGATCCTATATTGAGAGACGCGATTAAAGGAACGTTGTTGAATTTTTAGAAATAGAAATCCATAATGAACCAATGAATCATAGAAAAAAAACAATTGATAAAACATATGGAAAAGTCCAAACACTGTGAAATTTGCGAGAATCAGTTATATGATTTTAAAACGGGAACCAGATGTGGCATTACTAATGAAAGACCAAATTTTAAAGAAAAGTGTCCTGATATAATACTTGATAAGAAATATCAAGATAAAATTAAGGAAGTTAATGTTGAATTCGAATTAGTTATAAGAAGTAAACTTTTGTGTTATTTCAACTTCATTCTGTATTTTTCAATTAGTATTTCAATAATGATAGCTGGTTTCTTATTAGGGTTTTATGTTTTTGAGAAAGGTGCAATCACAACAGTTCCTTTGATTGTTATTGGCATTGGTTTTATAGTTTTGCCTAAGTCAATTGGGGCATTGGTACATTATCATCAGACAATGTCAATAGCTCAAAAAAAGAAAACTAAATTGGATGAAATATTATCAAGATATAACGTAGAATATTCAATTGACGTAATTATTAATACTGATATTCACGATAATAAAGAAATTGAAACAAATCTAACTTTCTTAAGAAAACATTATCGTTAACCTTACAAGCTTCAATATACCAAATAAAAAATCTTTACTTTTGACATCTTCTAAAGAGTAAGAGATTGTGACGAAAAGAAAGATTGAATTATTAGCGCCGGGTGGAGATGTTGATTCCATAAAAGCAGCGATACTTGCCGGTGCAAATGCAGTGTATTGCGGATTGGATCAGTTTAATGCCAGAAATCGAGCTGCCAACATTAGTTTTGATGATCTGCAAGGTATTATGCATTTGGCTCACAGCTACAATTGTGAAGTTTTTCTTACGCTCAATATCATTATAATAGAACGTGAAATTCCGGCTCTGATTAGTTTGCTTAACAAATTGGTAAATACCAGTATTGATGGGGTAATTGTGCAGGATTTGGGAATGCTTTATTTGCTCCGAAAGTATTTTAAAACACTTGCTATTCATGCCTCTACACAGTTGACCACTCATAACGAAGGCCAGATAAAATTTCTAAGGAAACTTTCTGCTACTCGGGTAAATTTATCCCGCGAGTTAAACATCCATGAAATAAGGGATTTGACTTCGGTTGCACACGGGAATAATGTTTTAACTGAGGTGTTTGTGCATGGGTCCAATTGCATTTCTTTTTCAGGGATTTGCTATATCAGTTCTGTACTGACAGGAAATTCGGGCAACCGGGGCCGTTGCAGTCAGCCTTGTCGTGATCAATATGTCACAACAACAGCAGGCAAAGAGTTTCCTTTAAATTTAAAAGACAATTCAGCTTTTTTTGACCTAAAGGAATTGTACGATGCCGGTGTTGATTCTCTGAAAATTGAAGGAAGAATTAAGAAGTACGATTATGTGTACACTGTGGTGGATGTTTGGAGAAAGCAACTCGATACTTTTTACTCACAGAACAAAGTTGGTCGGGACAATAGCCTGTTGTATAAAGTCTTCAATCGTGATTTTTCGAACACTTTGCTAAAAGGAGAGATTAGTAAAAACATGTTTATCGATAATCCACGCGATCATTCCATCAAGCATCTTTCCGAAATTAATTCGTACGCTTCTGCTGATGAGGTGGAGACTGGGCAATTAAAATTATATCAGGAAAAGGAAGAGATTAAAGCTTTGGTTGAGGGTAAGATCAATCAGGTGAGTGCGAAAAAAGCACCCTTGCAAATTAACCTTTCCGGAGAATGTGGTTCCCCATTAAAAGTATCGGTCACAACACCCGAAAGTACATTTATTGTGCATTCAGAATGTGATTTGTTGGCAAAAGGAACTCAGCCTTTGGATTACGAAATGGTTATGAAGCGATTCAAGGCTTTTAACGATACAGAATATTTTATTGAGGGAATGAGTCTAAAGGAGATAAATGGGGCTGTTTATATTTCTTTTAACGAGCTTACTTTTTTGAAGAAAAGAATACTTTTCATTTTAAATGGATCGAAGGATACAATTGAACCAGTTCAAATTCCTGCTATAAAGAATTTGGAACCAGAGACTAATAAACCGAGTCTTTCGGTGTTGATTTCTTCGAAGGAAGATGTGTTTCTTGCTGATAAAACTAAGGCTGATATCTATTTTCAGTTGCCCAATAGCTTTAAAAGTATGCTTCCCGAATTGTTAGATTTATTTAACAGGAATGAAAGATTAATCCCTTACTTTCCTTCGGTAATTATTGGGGAAGATTACTCAATTGCTGTTGAATTTCTAAAGCAGGTGAAACCAAAACTGATTGTCACAAATAACACCGGCATTGCCTACGAAGCTTATCAGTTGGGAATTGATTGGATCGCAGGTCCGCATCTAAATATTGTGAATTCGTACAACCTACTGGCTTTAAAAAAGGAATTGAATTGCTCGGGGGCATTTATCTCCAACGAGTTGAACCAAAATCAGATTAAAGGCATTAAAAAGCCGGCAAATTTTAAATTGCACTACAGCATTTATCATCCCATCATACTCATGATCAGCAGGCAATGTTTGTTTCATCAGGTAACTGGTTGCAAGAAAAACCGAGTAGATGATATCTGTATTCAGGCTTGTGAGAAATCATCATCCATCACTAATCTGAAAAACGATTCGTTTCGGATTGAAAAATCGAAAGGGAACTATCACACCATCTACAATCAGAACAATTTTATGAACACTGAAATTCTTCACGATTTGCCAGCCGTTTTTTACTCATTCATGATTGATTTGCGCGATGTGAATACTGACACCAAGCTATCTGTGCCAAAATTAGAAGTCATTCAGCTTTTTGAAAATCTACTTTACGGAAAAGCTGATTCTGAAACGAAGTTGAAAAAAGTCATTCAATCTACTACCAACAAGCAATACAAAAAGGGAATTTAAGAAAATCAGTAAATAAGAGCTTTATTTATTTGCTAATATGAGCCTTAAAACAAAAGGTAACTGAATGATTTTTGCGGGTTAAACCTCTGGGATGCAGTTGTTTTTCATGTCTTATTTGCTATCTTTAGTTTGAATTGGTTTGGTAAGGTGTTGTGCTCTAACATATTCAATTCCCCTTATTTTGCTGTGATTCTCCCGGGCAAGAACTTATCGAAGCAAGAATATGAAAAATATTTGGCAAAGCTTACTAAAAGAAGAAAATAAAAGCATACGTAATTATGTTCGTAACTTAATATTGATATTCCTATTTGCATTTTTTGTAATACTGGCAGGTACTGTAACAACATTAAATAAATACAAGGAAGTAGAAAAGAAGGCTTATAAGGAAATTGCAGAATCGATGTTGGCGACTAAGCTTGAAAACATTCAGGAAGATGTTAAATCTGTTATTTCAGATTTGATGATGTTGGCAGAAAGCGAGAGTTTGAAAAAGTATTGGAGCGATAAGGAGGGTACTATTGAAGATGTAAAAGCTTACTTTCTTAACCTTTCTATGCATCACGAAGTTTTCGACCAAGTGCGGCTGATTGACGAAACAGGGATGGAAATTATTCGTGTTAACAATGAACCTGTAAGGCCATCACTTGTTCCAAAAGCTAAATTGCAAAATAAAAAAGATCGGTATTATTTTTACGATTCGTTCAAGCTGAATCGGAATGAAGTTTTTATTTCGCCACTCGATCTTAATGTCGAGAATGGTGAAATAGAGCAGCCACTGAAACCAATAATACGATTTGCTACACCGGTTTTCGATAATCAAAATGTGAAACGGGGTATTGTTGTTTTGAACTATTACGGGCAAAATATTATCAATAAGTTTGTAAATCAGAACAATTCATTAGTCAAAGGTCAGTTAATGTTTCTCAATTCGGATGGCTACTGGTTTAAGGGGGGCGATGCTGGTGATGATTGGGGTTTTATGTACGAGGATAAGTTGGATATAACTTTTAAAAATAAGTATCGTGTGGCTTGGGATAGTATTGCGGCAACAGAACAATCTCAAATTGAGACAAAAAAAGGCATTTTTACCTTTAAAACGGTTTATCCAGTCACTGAAAAATTACTGCCAATCAGAAATGGGGAAATGCGTGATTGTGAAAACTATCATTGGAAAATCGTTTCTTTTATCCCTTTACATGTATTAAATGAAAAGAGTAATTTACGCTGGAGGCAAGCTGTGTTTATTTTGGCTTTTTTATCCATTAGCTGGTTGCTTATTTTTTACTGGCTGGCTAAAGTTCAGTATCTTCGAATTCAATCTCAGGAGGCGTTAAGGGATCGGGAAAACTCTCTTCGTGACCTGAATGCAACTAAGGATAAGTTGTTTTCCATTATTGCGCACGACCTTAAGAATCCGTTCAACAGCATTATCGGCTTTAGTGAGGTTTTGATTCAGCAAATGAAATTGAAGGATTATGAAGGCATCGAGGAATATGCCGAAATTATTCATAATTCATCAAGTAGAGCCATGGATTTATTATCAAACCTTTTGGCGTGGTCGCATATGCAAACAGGACGAATGAATTTTAACCCTGTGCCTTATGAACTGAACAATCAGATTGATGATGCTGTTCTTTTACTAGCCGGTACTGCCCGTGTAAAATCGATTAAAATCACGATTCAATTAAGTTCTGTTTTTATTGTTTGTGCGGATATGGAAATGATCAGTACTGTCTTGAGAAACTTAATTTCTAATGCCATTAAATTTACTATGCCTGACGGAGAAATTTTTGTTTCAGCCGAACAATATGGGAATGAAGTATTGATTAGTGTTTGTGATAATGGAGTTGGAATTCCACCGGAACATTTGGCGAAATTATTTATGATTAGTGAAAATCATTCCAGTTTAGGTACTGCCAAAGAGAAAGGTACTGGTTTAGGTCTGATGTTATGCAAGGATTTTATCGATAAGCATAAAGGAAGAATCTGGGCTGAAAGTGAAGTTGGCAAAGGAAGTTGTTTTAAATTTAGTTTGCCCTTGTATAAATTGAAATCAACTACATAAAGAGATTTTCATCCAACTTGATCGAGTTTAATAATAGGCCTATATCATTTACGGCCTATTTCTTTAATTCGAAGTAATATTTCCTATCGATTTTGGCAATAAAACAAAATGAAAGAGTGATCTTTGCATCATCAAAAAAATAGCCTTAATCCGATATTCGCAGATAGAAATGATGGAAGAGAATCAGAAACCACAACATAAAGTCAAACCAAGATTTCAACCAACGGGATGTACTATTCTTCACGAAGATCAGGATATAATTGTTGTTGAGAAAGTGAGTGGTTTGCTAACCATGGGGAGTGACAGTGAGCGTACGAAAACGGCTTATCAGCATGTAACACATTACGTAAAAAAAGGTAATCCACGATCCAGAAATAGGGTATTTATCGTGCATCGTTTGGATAAAGATACTTCGGGCGTATTGGTGTTTGCAAAAACAGAAGCGGCAAAAGTATTCCTGCAAACCGAGTGGCAAAGTTTCAGCAAAAAATACATTGCTGTTGTAGAGGGAACATTGGCCGAAAAAGAGGGTATTATAGAATCGTATCTTACCGAGAATAGTATTCATCGGGTATTTTCCGTTCAAAATCCCAATAAGGGCAAGTATGCTAAAACAGGTTATAAGGTTTTAAGAGAATCGAAATACTACAGCATTCTCGAAATAAACCTGTTTACCGGTCGTAAAAATCAGATCCGCGTTCATTTTTCCGAACATGGAAATCCAGTTGCCGGCGATAAAGTGTATGGAATAAAAGGCAAGGGGGTTAAACGTTTGGCGCTGCATTCAGCATCACTAACGATACAACATCCTTTCACTAAGAGGGAGATGACTTTTGAAACCAATATTCCGGGTTTCTTTAAACAACTATTGAAATAACACGAAATGTAACGGGCGAAGGGTAAAACCGACCGGAATGCCTGCCGGCGATTTTGCGCATTGCTCGCCCGATTTGTGGAGACTTATTCTGAAGCGGGGCAGTCCTCGCCGCATCGATTACCTCTCAATTTCTATTTCCCTGATCATTCATCTCTGTTCTCTTGATTGACCAGAACTTTCAAATTTATTGGTTTCATGGGCTTTTTATTGTACTTTCCCTGAATCAGGAATGATTTAAAAATTACAATATGTCCGAATTCATAAACAACAATCAGGCAAGAGTTGACTCTTTGTACGACTTCTGCTTTCAGCTGATAAAAGGAGCGAAGGGAACCGAATTAATCAAAAAGCACCAGTCTGCTATCGATCAATTGACACCAAACGATATTGTTTTGGTCGTACATCGTTTGGTGGAAGCCAATGTTCCGATGGAAGACCTTAAGATTGGGATCAATAAAGCACTAAACGTATTCCACAAGGCAATTCAAAATCATCCGAAAGCGCAAGTGAGTACCAATCATTTTCTGGGCATTATGATGCAGGAAAATGCCGAGTTGGATGCCCGGTTGAAGGATATTAAACCTTTGGCCAAAAGCATTAACACTTGTAAGGATGGAATGGAGTTGGCTGCTGAAATATCGTTGTTGAAGTCTAAAATTCAGGCATTAAGTGAGATGGATAAGCATTATCAACGCAAAGAGAATATTTTATTTCCTTATTTCGAAAATCAGTTTCCTGAATTTAAATGCTTGGGTGTAATGTGGTCTATTCACGATGACATCCGAAGAGTTCAAAAGCAATTGTCCGCCGAATTGAAATCCAATTTTATTGATCTGAAATTGATTAACCGTTTGTTGGGGGATTTGTTCTTTTTCATGTATGCAATCATCTCAAGAGAAGAATATCTGTTGTTTCCGGTGGCTTTGAATGCTGTTTCGGAGGACTTGTGGGATGAAATGAATAATCAGAGTCATGAGATTGGCTTCAGCTTTATCGAAGCGCCTAAACCAGTTAAAACGGGAAAAAAATCAGTAACAAAAATGAGCGAAATGGCAGGAGACAAATTAGATATGGATCAATTAGGCGGCACTGTTCTCAATTTCGAAACCGGACTTATGACTTTGAAGCAGGCGATGATGTTACTGAATCATTTGCCCGTTGATATTACCATGATTGATGAAAATGATCGGGTTTGTTTCTTTTCCAATCCGAAAGAGCGCTTCTTTCCCCGCTCGAAAGCCATAATTGGCAGAACCGTCCAAAACTGTCATCCACCAGAGAGTGTTCATGTGGTTGACGATTTAGTAAAGGCATTTAAAAGTGGCGAAAAGGATAGCGAATCGTTTTGGATTCAAATGAAAGGACGCTTCATATTGATTCAGTATTTCGCTTTACGCGATGAGGATAATGCTTACAAAGGATGTATTGAAGTCAGTCAGGATGTTACTGATATCCGTAAACTTGATGGCGAAAAACGCTTGATGGATTAATACTATTTGATTATAAAAGAAAGCCTGCAATTCATTACGATTTGCAGGCTTTTCTCATATTTTGATAGCAGTGTTACAATCTGCTCATAAATTTAACAGGATCGATGATGTATCGAATGTGAAATGCATTTCCGATGTTTCCGCCTTCATCTGAGGCTTCAATTTCGAAACTAAGCTTTTTACCATCTACTTTTACCAATTTCGCGGTACAAGTAACAATAGATCCAACTTTAGTTGCCTTGATGTGTTTTGTGTCAATCTGAATGCCAACGCTGTCTGTTCCTTTTTCCATTTCCGGATCAATACAAGCAACCGCCGTATTTTCCATGAAAGCTACCATTGCAGGAGTGGCATATACTTTTAATTTACCAGAACCATGAAATATAGCTGTATCCTTATCGTATACAGTCATTGTTTGTGTTATAGTTAATCCTTCAGTTAATGCCATAAATGATTGTTTATATCTTAGTTCTGTAATTAAAATTCAGATGTGAAATGGAATTCCAATTTAGGATAATTGGTTTGGGCCATTTGCAGCATATAACTTGAATCAGCAAGAAATACATCCCTTCCATGCTTATCTTTCGCGATGTATTGGTATTTAGCCTTTTTAAACTCATTCAACTGTTCGGCATCATTTGATTTGATCCAACAGGCTTTGAATAGATTGATGTGTTCCCATCTACAGGAAGCGCTGTATTCATGTAACAAACGATATTCAATCACTTCAAACTGAAGAGCACCAACTGTTCCAATTACTTTTCGCCCGTTAAATTGTGAGGTAAATAACTGAGCAACCCCTTCATCCATCAATTGGTCTATACCTTTTGCCAATTGCTTCGATTTCATTGGATCGGCATTCTCAATGTATTTAAACAGCTCAGGAGAGAAGCTTGGAATTCCTTTGAAGTGAATTTTTTCGCCTTCGGTTAAAGTATCTCCAATCTTAAAGTTTCCTGTGTCATGTAAACCAACAATATCACCAGGATAGGCTTCCTCAATAATCGATTTTTTCTCGGCCATAAATGCTGTTGGACTCGAGAATTTTAAATTTTTACCATTACGAACATGTAAATAAGCAGTATTTCTTCTAAATACACCCGATACAATTTTCACAAAGGCAATACGATCACGATGGTTTGGATCCATGTTGGCATGAATCTTAAACACAAATCCTGAAAATTTTTCCTCTGTTGGTTCAATTATTCGTTCAACAGTCTGGCAAGCACGGGGAGAAGGTGCAATCTGAATAAAAGCATCCAAAAGCTCGCGAACACCAAAGTTATTTAAGGCTGAACCGAAGAAAACAGGCGCAATTTTAGCATCCAGATAATCTTGAATATTCAATTCAGGATAAACACCTGAAACGAGGTCTAGTTCTTCTCTAAGTACTTTGGCATCATTACCTATGTATTCTTCCAATTTAGGATTCGAGAGATCGTCAAATTCAATCGTTTCTTGAATGGTTTGAGTTCCTGGCGTAAACAAACTCAAATTCTTTTGATATATGTTGTAAACACCTTTAAAATCTGGTCCCATATTAATTGGCCAGCTTAATGGGTTTACACTAATTTGCAATTCTGTTTCAATTTCATCAAGCAAATCAAATGCGTCTTTTCCACTACGGTCCATTTTGTTAATGAAAACAATAACCGGAGTTTTTCGCATTCTACAAACTTGCATTAATTTTCTTGTTTGAGTCTCAACTCCTTTGGCAACATCAATAACGATAATTACGCTATCGCATGCCGTAAGTGTTCGGAAAGTGTCTTCCGCGAAATCCTGGTGCCCTGGCGTATCAAGAATATTTACTTTGTGACCTTTGTATTCGAATCCCATTACTGAAGTTGCAACAGAAATTCCTCTCTGTCTTTCAATTTCCATGAAATCGGAAGTAGCCGTTTTCTTTATTTTATTCGATTTTACAGCACCTGCAACATGAATAGCACCACCAAACAGAAGTAATTTTTCGGTTAGTGTTGTTTTTCCCGCATCCGGATGAGAAATGATCCCAAATGTTCTTCGTCTTTTTATCTCTTCTTTAAACCCCATCGATAGTATTTTCTTTAAAATAAAAGCATGCAAAAGTAATCATTTTTTACCGATTCCTTTTGTTTCGCCAATGATTAAATAACGATCCTTTTCACTAAGATTAATCTGCCCAGATAGAAGCGATTGCCTTTGTATATGATGCTTGTAGCGCTAACGATTGCTTAATGTATTTTGAATATGCCTGCATTTTCTTTCATTTTCTTTTTGTAGATTTACCTGTCAAAATTGCGAATTGAAATAATTTATGAAGCGAATAGGATTACTTTCTGATACTCATGGGTGGCTTGATCCGGTTGTGATAAAGCATCTTAAAGAATGCGATGAAATATGGCATGCTGGAGATATTGGTGGAATGGAAACGGCTGATAAATTAGCTGAAATTGCTCTACTCAGAGCAGTTCATGGAAATATTGACGACCACGATGTTCGCATGGTTTACCCTAAACATCAGCGTTTTTTTTGCGAGGATGTTGATGTATGGATCACACACATAGGAGGCTACCCCAAAAATTACGATCGGAATGTAAAACCCGAAATTTTTGAGAATACTCCAAAACTATTTATTTCTGGTCATTCACATATTTTGAAGGTTATTTTCGACAAGGAATTAAATCTTTTGCACATAAATCCTGGAGCATCAGGGATTCATGGTTTTCACCAAGTACAGACCATGGTGAAATTCACAATTGAATCGAAGGAAATAAAAGATCTTCAAGTTGTGGAATTTGGAAATAAAGGCAAATAACCGTCTGCTATTTGCAAAATTTTAGAAGTATCTAAAAAGTCTATTTTATCAAGGGGGAATTTATTGGATTAGAGGGATAGTTATGTGCCTTTGTTGTCTATCTGAAAGGTCGTAAAGATTTTTGGGTTAGGATTTTTAATATAACAAGTTTTTGTTATATTTAGATATTTAAATTTAATTATACTTAACAAGCTACTATATTCTCATGAGCCTTATAGGTGGTTGTTAATCAATGGTTTCGAAGATGAATGAAATAATCACATAATGCATTAAAAGATCGGATAATCCGATAATATTTTGTTTTTTTGAGTTCCTTTCAAATTTGAACCAGTAACCAATAAAAATATATATAAATCAAAAATTCATCAAACTATGCTATTTGATTTTGAATTGATAAAATCTGTTTACGAACAAATGCCTGAAAGGGTTAAAAATGCCCGGAAGAATTTAGGAAAATCATTAACCTTAAGCGAGAAAATTTTGTACTCTCATTTATCTGTAGAGGAAAAGGGGAATAAGTTCTCACGAGGGGAAGATTATGTGAATTTTGCCCCGGATAGAGTTGCTATGCAGGATGCAACAGCACAAATGGCACTTTTACAGTTTATGAATGCTGGAAAAACTAAAGTTGCTGTACCTTCAACTGTTCATTGCGATCACTTAATACAAGCATCTATTGGGGCAGAGAAAGATTTGGCTGATGCCAAACAACAAAATAACGAAGTATACGATTTCTTAGAATCGGTATCTAAGAAATATGGAATCGGTTTTTGGAAGCCAGGTGCTGGAATTATTCATCAGGTTGTATTGGAAAATTATGCATTTCCTGGCGGAATGATGATTGGAACCGATTCTCATACTGTGAATGCAGGTGGATTAGGAATGGTAGCTATTGGCGTAGGTGGTGCCGATGCTGTCGATGTGATGGCAGGTATGCCTTGGGAATTAAAAATGCCTAAATTAATAGGAGTGAAGTTGACCGGGAAATTAAGTGGTTGGGTTTCTCCTAAAGATGTGATTTTAAAGGTCGCTGGAATACTTACCGTAAAAGGTGGGACGGGAGCTATTGTTGAATATTTTGGTGAAGGTGCCGATTCAATTTCCTGCACAGGTAAAGGAACTATTTGTAATATGGGAGCTGAAATTGGGGCAACAACTTCTATTTTTGCTTACGATCGAAATATGAGTAATTATTTGCGTCTTACAGGTCGCGAAGATGTTGCTGATTTAGCTGATGTGGTAATGGGAAATCTACGTGCGGATGAGGACGTGTATGAGAATCCTGAACAATATTACGATCAAGTAATCGAAATTAACTTGTCTGAAATGCAACCATACATTAATGGTCCATTTACACCAGATTTGGCTCATAGTTTAAGTGAGTTTGGTAAGGCTGTTAAAGAAAACAATTACCCTCAAACTTTAGAGGTTGGTTTGATTGGCTCTTGCACCAATTCTTCTTATGAAGATCTTTCGAGAGCGGCTTCTTTGGCGAAACAGGCAAAAGATAAGAAATTGAAAGTTAAAGCTGAATTTGTTGTAACTCCAGGTTCAGAATTGGTAAGATATACAACCGAACGAGATGGTATTTTAAAGGAGTTCGAAGACATTGGAGGAGTAATTATGGCCAATGCTTGCGGACCTTGTATCGGACAGTGGAAACGCCACACTGAGGATCCAACGCGTAGGAATTCTATTATTACTTCATTTAATAGAAATTTTGCCAAACGTAACGATGGAAATCCAAATACACATGGATTTGTGGCATCGCCGGAATTGGTAACAGCTTTGGCAATTGCCGGTGATCTTTGTTTTAATCCGATGACGGATACTTTGATTAATGAAGAGGGTGTTGAGGTGAAATTGGATGAGCCTACAGGCTTTGAATTTCCACCTAACGGATTCGATATGAAGGATTCGGGGTATTTAGCTCCAGGAACAGATGGAGGCTCAATTGTAATAAATGTGAATGAGAGTTCTGAACGTTTGCAATTGTTAGCTCCATTTCAGGAATGGGATGGAAACAACATAACCGGTCTTAAATTGCTGATTAAGGCAAAGGGGAAATGTACAACCGATCATATTTCTATGGCTGGTCCATGGTTAAGATATAGAGGACATTTGGATAATATCTCTAATAACATGTTGATTGGAGCCGTTAATTATTTTAATGAGAAAACGAATTCAATATTTAATCCGGTAAATGGAAAATATGAAGAAGTACCGGTTACTGCAAGAGATTTAAAAGCTAACGGATTTGGCTCTATTGTAGTTGGAGATGAAAATTATGGGGAAGGATCATCAAGAGAGCATGCAGCAATGGAACCCAGACATTTAGGTGTTAAGCTTGTTATTGTTCGTTCTTTCGCAAGAATTCATGAAACAAACCTTAAAAAACAGGGTGTTTTGGGATTAACATTTGCAAATAAAGCTGATTACGATAAAATTCAGGAAAAGGATAAATTTGATGTGATCGGATTAACAGATTTCACTCCTGGAAAAGCATTGGAATTAATTGTTACTCATGAAGATGGTTCGAAAGATACGATTGTGGCAAATCATTCCTATAACGATGTACAGATTAAATGGTTTAAGGCGGGAAGTGCATTAAATCTAATTAGAAAGCAAAACGCAAAATAAACAATAACAATCTAACGTGAAACTAATCTTCCCCGGTTGGTTTCCAAACCTAAAGTTTAGACCAAATGAGAAAAACACTGAAACAAACCTTGTCTGAGAAAATTGACATACAATTACCTAGGACGAAACGATTATTGGAGGAATATGGGGATGTAGTTGTTGATCAGGTTACTATAGCCCAGGTGATTGGAGGAATGAGGGGATTGAAATCTTTAGTTACTGATATTTCTTATCTGGATCCGGAAGAGGGGATACGATATAGGGGATATACATTGGAAGAAGTAATTAAAGGCTTACCGAAACCAAAAGGGGGAGACATGCCTTATGTTGAAGGTCTGTTTTATCTTCTATTAACAGGTGATTTCCCAAATCAGGAGGAGGTAATGCAAGTGGTTGACGAATTTAGTAAGCGTCGAATTGTGCCTCGCTATGTATACGAAGTGATTGATTCATTTCCATGTTGTAGTCATCCAATGGCCATTTTTTCAACTGCTATCCTTACTTTGAATCGTGAATCTGTTTTTAACAGACAGTATCATGCAGGGTTAAGTAAAAAGGATTATTGGGATGCGACTTATGAAGATTCATTAAATTTGCTGGCAAAACTTCCGGAGATAGCCGCTTATATTTATAATAAATTATATCGTCAGGGACCAAGAATTCAATCTAATCCTAATTTGGATATGGGGGCAAATTTTGCACACATGATGGGTGTTGCCAAGCCTTATGATGATGTTTCACGTTTGCATTTTATCATTCATAGTGATCACGAAAGTGGTAATGTGAGTGCACATACTGGTCACTTGGTAGCAAGTTCCCTGTCTGATATTTACCTTTCTATATCCGCAATGATTAATGGTTTGGCGGGTCCATTACATGGTCTTGCTAATCAGGAGGTATTAAGATGGTTGCATGAGGTGATGGATAAAATGGATAACCGTATTCCAACAGAAGAAGAAATGACACAATTTGTATGGGATACTTTAAATTCGGGACAGGTAATTCCCGGTTTTGGTCACGCAGTATTGCGGAAGACTGACCCAAGATATATGTTGCAACGCGAATTTAGTTTGAAGCATTTGCCAGAGGATCCAATCTTTAAATATGCTGATATGCTTTTTAAAGTGGTTCCAAACATTCTTCGGGAGCATGGTAAGGCGAAAAATCCATGGCCAAATGTCGATGCACAATCTGGAGTAATTCAGTGGCACTATGGGGTAACCGAATATGATTTTTATACGGTTCTATTTGGTATTGGACGATCTATAGGTATCTGTGCTAATATTATTTGGGATAGAGCTTTGGAATATCCTTTGGAAAGACCAAAGTCTATTACTACTGATATGTTGGAAGAAATTGCAGGTATCAAAAAAATGGTGGAATCTGAAGACTAAAAATAATTCATCATGCTATAAAAATGAGCTGATTTCTGAAAGGGAATCAGCTCATTTTGTGTAAAAAAAAAAACTGTAAAAAAGCTGGTGAAGACTTTTTTACAGTTTGCGCAAAAACTAACAATATGGAAAACGTTCCAATGAATTCTAACTAATTTGTAAAAGAAAAAAGAAATACTTCAAATCCCAATACACATTTCTAACCCTAACCTAAACCCTCAGGATTTGAAGTATTCTCGTAGCATACCTAAATGCCACTGTTCTCGTCTCATCTAACAATTCGGCTTGCTCACCTCATTGTTATATCCCTTTCACATTACAAAAATGCATGTTTTTTTATTGGCGAGAGTCATTGAATTTACCCAAAGTGTGGGAAGGAAATACTCAAACACACTGGGTAATTTACGCCAGTTGACATTTGGGGTTGTGGTAAGCAGTTGGTTCTGAATCGAAAGGAAGAAAAAAGCCAATCGGTTGTCGATTGGCTTTAAATATTGATTATTTTTCTGAGGAGATAAGTAATCCTCTGATTTCTAATTCTAATTTTTCAAGATCCTTACCAACCTGAGTTTTCATGTCTTTAAATTTATCAGTTATATTATTCGATAAATTTCTATAATAATCAACTCCAGATAGAAGGTTCTCTTTGTATTTTTCAAGAGATTTTAACTGCTTCGCTACAGGATTATGAAGCTCATCAATTTGTTCCTTTAAATAGTCAACATACAGGCTCATTTCTTTTATGAACATATGAGGTCTGTCTGTTCTTACAATCAGATTGGTTCGATTGTAGATGTGATCAATCATTTCCTTTAATTTGGCTTTTTTCGAAAAATAAGCCAAGTTTGGTCCCGGACAAATTGAAACTCCATCACCGTCAGCTTTTGTGTCGATGTGATTAACCAAAAACGAAGCCGCCGACAAACCTTTACACAAACAGGTTTTTTCAAGAAGTAAACTAACCTCTTTGTCATATTCTTTTGCTGGAAGATTTTTCTCTTTCAAATCAGCAAGTTTCAACTTCTGATATTGAACAGAAGCGGTACAGATTGGTTTTTCAGTAAACTCGGTGTTTGCTAACATGTATCTTTTTGTACATGAGCTTCCTGGTCTGTTTTCTGCAAACTTTTTAAGAACGTCTCGGTCTCTAGTATTTCCAAGAAGGGTATTGTAACGTACGCCTAATGGTGAAGCATGGCTAAGAGCTAAATCTTTTTCTTTAGCATCTTCAAGTAAGTGTAAAGTGTTTTCATCAACATCACACGCCTCCGGTACCAAAAGAAAAGGAGTTCCCCAGCCAATTGAATCAAGATTGTAATGGTGCATCAGAAACTCTTGCTCTTCAGCTGTTCCAACTCCACCTTGAGCAGTGATTCTAATATCTAAATTAGATTTAGGGCAAACTCTTTCTTTTTCCTTAAGAGCATGAAATAAAATTTCGCTAAGAGTTTCTTTTAATTCTTCTCTGTTTGTCTTGAATTCCTCTAGAATTGGTCCCATTAAATGGCCATCGGTCGCAAAAGCATGACCTCCGCAATTTAGACCTGATTCAATTCGGAACTCTGAAATCCAGATTCCTTTTTTAGCAAGGAACTTTCCCTGTATTAGAGCAGAGCGGTAATCGCTTACTTTCAGAACAATCTTCTTCCTTATGTATCCGGTTTCATCGGGATAAAAGTCTTCGAATTGCTCTAAATAACCATATAAACGGGGGTTCATTCCAGCAGATAAAACCATGGAGCTCTCCAGGTTACTCATGGCAAATCCACGAAGAGCTGCATGTGCATCGTTATATTCTGCAGGTAATTGCTCACCTTCATAAAAGTTATCTTTGTCTAATTTGGTCATGATGTTTACATCAATTGACCCAAGAGGAAGATGATTCGCCAACCATTCTTTCGCTTCTTTCACGTATGAATTACCGTCAAATTTCTCTTTAAATTCTTTTTTCACTTCTGAAAAATCAGGAAGCATATCTATATATTCTTCAAGATTTTCTTTTTTCTCCTGAATAGATGCCTTTAGATCTTCATATTTCTCTTTCACAATCTTATCCATCAAATTGAGGTAAGATGTTATTCTTTCTGCACGAAAATCCTTGGTCTTCTCCGAAATTGGCAAAAATGGTAAGCTGAGTTTATTACAATACAACTCTCTCATTTTTTCAAGCAGAATATCATCAACGATTGAAACTACTGATGAAATTCCTAAATGAGCCACTTTTACAGGAGTGTCCACCGTAAATCCGGTTCCCATTACAGGGATGTGGAAACTATGTCCTAAAATTTTACTCATGTAATTGTTTATTGATTTTTTTATTTTCGGCAAAATTATTAGCTAAAACAAAGGTGTTCAGCTATTAAAATGTCTTGCGCAAGTTAGCCTATTTGTCTATGATATCAAAGCTATTTTATGTATTTATATTCCTTATTCAGGGGAAATCAATAAAACATGAATAAAGTGAAGAAGGGGGTAGTTTACAGTAAAAAAGGATTGTAATTAAAACAACTGATATTGCTCTTTAGAAGGATTCAAATCAATGTTTTCAATCTTCAGTAGTTTGGCCTTCGTTTCAAGTCCTCCGGCGTAACCAGTAAGTTTTCCATTTTTTCCAATAACCCGGTGACAAGGAATTATAATAGGAATTGGGTTTTTGGAATTAGCCATACCAATAGCTCTGCAGGCAGAAGGTTTATTTATGCTTCCTGCGATATCCAGATAGGAACATGTTTTTCCATATGGAATCTCTAAAAGTTGTTTCCAAATTTGTTTCTGGAAAGCGCTTCCATCGGGAGATAGTGTTACATCGAATGTAGTTCGCTCTTTATTAAAATAGGCAATTAATTGATCTGAAACCGACTTTAATTTACTTGGATCTTTAACCCAATCAGCTTTGATTTTTCCGAATTGATTCTCATCTTCAAACAGAATCTGTTTCAGTCCAGTATTATTGGCAACAAGCAATAAGTTGCCAATTGGCGAAGGAAGAAAATCATAGTAAATCATAGTAGGATTTTTTAGAAAGGAAAGCCGTTCAAGTCGTTAACAATGTAATGATTTTAATACAAATCCAAGGTCATTACTGATATCAGTTCTGTTAAAAGAAATTAATTATTTAGCCAATAGTCCATTGATTACTACCGAAGAACAGAAACATCCAAATAAAGGTGGCATATATGAAATAGTTCCAACGTTCGATCTTTTATTTCGGCTTTCGGAAAGAACAACAGCATCTTTTGATATTTCTTCTGGCGAAAAAACAACCTGTACACCCTCGTGAACACCCAATTGATGTAGTTTTTTTCGAAGCATTCTTGCCAATTTGCAGTTGTAGGATTTTGAGATATCAGTGATTTGGATTTTAGTTGGATCTACTTTTCCCCCAGCACCCATGGCACTTACAATATTCAGATTGTTTTTTAAACTATGAAAAATTAGAAATATTTTAGGAGCTAAGGTGTCGATTGCATCCACAACATAGTCGTATTTTCTCTCATTTAAAACCTCAATCATTCTTTCATCGTGAAGATATTCGTTAATGATGTTGAGTTTTAAATTTGGATTGATATCCAAAAGGCGTTCGCCCATAACCTTTGCCTTGTCTTTTCCGAGATTACTGATACTTGCAGGTAGCTGACGATTTATATTTGTAATTTCAATGTTATCGCCATCAACAATGGTCATTTCGCCAACTCCTGCGCGACAAATTTGTTCTGCCGCATACGCTCCAACACCACCTAGTCCAACGACTAATACGTGTGCATTTTTCAGCTTATCTAATTTCTCATTCCCAAGAAGCAGTTCTGTTCTGCTTAACCATTCTGTACTCATAATCGATTAAAACAAGTGGTGAAATTTGAAAATAGTTCTTTTTTGAGATCCTCTATCTTAAGATCTTTTATTAAAGCTGCCTTTTTATATAATACTTCAATTTCCAAATCACTATCGTCAGTTTCAAGAAAGAGACGATTCATTGGAAGAGTTTTAAAAATGATCTGTAGTTTTTCATTGGTTAGCAAAGCTTTTCCAAATGAGATAAAGCATCCAGATTCGATTAAATCTTCTGCAATAGTAATGTTTTTTACAAATCCATGAATAATCCACGGAAGTTTAGTGTTTGTTTTTTTGCGGATGCTAATTAATTCTGAAAAACATTTTACACAATGAATTATTACCGGCTTATTATATTTCTCAGCGATCTGTAATTGTTTTTGAAAGACATCTTCCTGAATAGAAAGCGGAGTTTCTATCATTCGATCAAGTCCAATTTCGCCAATGGCAAGAACAACTGAATCCGAAGCTGAAATATCCAATTTATGAATGGCAGAAGCTATATCAGTCGAATTAATATTCCATGGATGGATTCCCATAGAATAGAACAAACAATCAAGGTTTGTCGTTTGTTCTCCCGGATTAATTGAAAGGACAAAATAAACATTCGATTGATCACTCAAATGATGAGTATGTATGTTGATATAGTGTATCACAGATAAAGTCATTTTTAATTGGCGCAAAAATACAAATATTGCTGATTGATACAAATTATTAGTTTAAATGGGGAAATTATATCGTTTATAACAATTTAATTGATTGTACTTTGAGGCGAAGCGAGTTCCGATTTGTTTAATTTAGAATAAAAAAAACGAGCTTAGGCTTGCAAAAATAGAGATTCTTCCTTAGCTTGCAAGTAATAAGAGAACGTTCTTTGTAAATAAGATAATAGCATACCGCATTAATTATCGATTGTTAAACTCAACATTTATAGCATACCGAGAAAGCTACATGTCTGCTAAAGCGGGCCCCAACCTTCGGGTTGTTTCGGCACAGGGGATACTTGATCAGACTGGCACTCAAATCCTGTCACTTAGGAGTTTAAATTCTATTAATTAGTGCGGTTTTTTTGTGCTTTTTTTTTAATGATTACTTGTAGGAATTAACTTGGTAATTCATCTGTAATACAATGCGTTACGAATAGTCTTTCGGAATTTCTTATCGGTTTTGATTTTCTTCCTGCTTTATGTGATACTTGGTACCCAATTCCGAAATATCTAATTCAATTACATTCCAGCAAATTAACTTTACCAATATTCTTTCTGCTTTGTTGCGGCTAATTCGTGCAATTCGACAAAATTGATTCAGGCTAATTTCTCTTTTATCATTCAAATAATCCATTAGTATGGTTTCTGTTTCGGTGTATTCCAAATAAGTACCAGTTGGCCTGGACTTACGTTTCCAAACTTCAAGAAGTATTTTATTTGCCAGAAGGTTTTCGTCATCTTTACGAAGATAAGCCAACCATTTGCCTTTCTTATTTTCGGCATAATGAGGTCTTTTTTCTGATGGATGAATTGTAATTTCCAAGACATTTTTTCCGTTAATCGGCCATACTTTGCTCTCGAAAGATATTTTGGGACGACTGTACATTTCAGCCGCCGCTTTAATCATATGGAATTCTTCTTCAACCTTAGCTCCAGCAATTTTTCCGTTGTCCTTCACACCAATAAGCAATTTACCACCATCAGTGTTGGCAAAAGCAGATAGTGATTTGGCAATCTTTCTGGAGTCAGTGATACAGAATTTAAAATCCTGTTGCTGATGCTCTCCTTCACGAATTAGTTTTTCTATATAGTGAACCATTGCTGAAAATCTCTAAATAGGGTTCAGATCTACGTTGATTTTATTCAATAATAATTTTCATTTCGCAACGCTGGCAATGAAATTCAAGTTTGTAACGGTTTTTATTATCGACCAAATACAATGGTTGATTTGTTTTTTGATCGGTGCTAACCTCTTTGTTACACATCCCAAATTCATGACGTAAACAATGCTTGGTAGTCATGATTGTTTTCCCCTTGTAATTGGATTGTAACTCAAAGCCCTTTTCAATTTTTTCAACGCCACACTTGTGATAAAAATCCTCAGCCTTGCAGTTGACCACATTGCCCATGTAATTTAGGTTTTTGGTGTGGTATTTAGGATGCGAGATCAGGGATTGTGTTTTTGGCTGTTGAAATGCTGCAACTCGATTTTCGGTCAATAAATCAAGTAAGTTTCGACGCAATTCATTAAGTACTTTGGCCTGAACAAAGGGGACTTCGGTAAAATTGGTTTCAATGGAATTGATGGAGTAGATAGAATCTCCTGATTTCGACAATTGGGTTTTAAGATTTGTAATTGCCATTTCGGTATTGCGGGCCATTTCAAATTCCTCTTTAAGCTGAACCGAGGCACTTATTCCATCTTCATCTCCAGCAATAAGAGTCAGAATATTTTCTTTAAATTCTAAGGAAAGTTCAACTGAAATTCTGCGGATTGAGTTATCTCTTTTAAGAGTTTTGGCAAATTCATGATCGTTATTGCGATACAAAACAGCACCTTCAACTAACATATTCATTTCATTGGGGAAAACCTGTTTCCCTTTCACTCCGTTTACTTGAATTCCTTTTAAGAGTTTGTTTCGATTAAAAAAGCAAAGACCATCGCCGTTGTGGATTTCAAATTTGGTGTCAATAATAAAATGATCATTGCGAACAGCAACAACTTTGCCAATTTCTTTTCCTAAGGATTTTGGTGTGTGAAAATTAGCAATTTCAGGAATTCTTCCTGTAAAAAAGTATTTGGTAAATCCACGATTAAACGTTTTTTCCAAATCTGGTTCAAAGTCGGGATTTACTCTTCCCGATGATGCTTTCCTGAATTCTTTTTTCTTCTCTAATACATCATCTAATTCCTGTCTGTAATAACTGGTTACGTTTTTTAGGTAGGAGCTGTCTTTTAGGCGTCCCTCAATTTTTAACGAACAAATTCCACTTTCCACCAATTCTTTCATATGACCAGATAAATTCAAGTCTTTTAAGGAAAGCAGATGTTTGTCTTTCGCAATTACTTTTCCTTCTCCGTCAACCAAATCGTATTTCATACGGCAAGGCTGGCTGCATTCACCTCTATTTGCTGAGCGACCTCCAATTGCATGAGAGAAATAACATTGACCACTAAGTGAAACACATAATGCACCGTGAATAAAATATTCAAGCTCTACCGTTGTGTTTTTTCTGATCTCTTTAATTTGATCTAGAGAAAGTTCTCTGGCAAGAATAATTCTTTTAAATCCGACTTGTTCTAGAAATTTGATTCGATCCAGATCGTAATTATGAGTTTGCGTGCTGGCATGAAGCTCAATAGGAGGAAGGTTCATTTCTAAAATGCCCATATCCTGTACTATTAGTGCATCAGCGCCAAGTTTGTATAGTTGATGAATTAGCTCTTCAGCTTCTTTTAATTCATTGCCATACAGTATGGTATTCATTGTGATGAATACTTTCGCCCAGTATTTATGAGCATATTTAATCAGCTCGCCAATATCTTCGAGGGTATTACCTGCAGCCGAGCGGGCACCAAATTTAGGTGCACCAATATATATAGCATCAGCTCCGTAATTAATTGCTGCCATTCCTGTTTCCAGATTTTTGGCTGGAGCTAATAGTTCTATTTGTTTCATGTGTCTAAAATTGTTCAAAGATGTCACATGGAACTCGCCAAATAGTTATTCTCGTGTGTGAGAACTTTTTCTTATGGCTCGTTTCATCTGTTTATAATTTTCATGCAGTTGTCAGATGGAACTTACCTTGATTAAATAATCATGCTCACGTATGAGTTAATAATTATTTAATCGTGGCCGTTTCATTCTTCTTAAATTTTTAGCGAAGATACGAAGCAATGTCGAGATCATTAGAAATTCGAGCTTATTGTTTTTGAATGGATCAAACCAGATAAATTATTTTAAAGCTTCTTTAACATTTCTTTTATTAGAATCTGATATCTTATCTTTATCTTGTTTAAATAAAAATAAGGAAAATAAAGATGAATAAAAATACATTATTGACACCTATTACGATTGGTAAAATCGAATTGGAAAATAGAATGGTGATGGCTCCAATGACCAGAAACAGAGCAGGAGAAGGAAATGTTCCGACTAAATTAATGGCAGAGTATTATCAACAAAGGGCAGGAGCAGGATTAATTATTTCAGAGGCCAGTCAAATCTCACCTCAGGGAGTGGGTTATCCGGCAACACCAGGAATTTACAGCAAAGAACAGGTAGAAGGTTGGAAACAAGTTACAGAGGCAGTTCACGTTAAAGGCGGTAATATATTTATTCAACTTTGGCATGTTGGGCGGATTTCGCATCCCGATTTTCACAATGGAGCATTGCCTGTTGCACCTTCCGCAATTTGTCCGGCTGGACAAGCATTTACTTTTGAGGGTTTGAAAGATTTTGTTACACCGAGAGCTTTAGAGACCGAGGAAATAGGATTGATTGTTGATGACTATAAAAATGCCGCTAAAAATGCTAAGGAAGCTGGTTTCGATGGTATTGAAATTCATGCTGCAAATGGTTATTTGATTGATCAGTTTTTAGAAGATAAAACAAATCATCGAACTGATCAATATGGTGGATCAGTAGAGAATCGTGCTCGCTTTCTATTTGAGGTTTTAGAAGCTACACTTCAGGTTTGGGATTCTTCGTCGATAGGTATTCGTATTTCGCCTAGTGGTTTATTTAATGATATGGGAGATTCGGATCCAACATCAATCTTTAATTATGTGATTGAGAAATTGAATGCTTATAATCTTTCTTATTTGCATTTGATTGAACCTCTAATGCCACTTGATGATCACCCGCAATTGATTAAAGATGTGGCTGGTTATTATGGAAAGCAATACAAGGGTGTTCGAATGGTGAATGGTGGATTTACGAAAGAAACCGGTCACGAGGCAATTGCTTCGAAAAAGGCAGAGCTGGTTTCCTTTGGTGTGCCTTATTTGGCCAATCCCGATTTGGAAAAACGGTTTGAATCAGGAGCAGAATTGAATACGGCTAATCAGGAAACTTTTTATGGAGGTAACGAACTTGGGTATACCGATTACCCTTCTCTTTCGGAACAGCTAAAAGAGAAGTGATTTGTAAATACTGCAAAAAAGACAGCATAATAAGACAGCATAATAAAATGGCTCTCAACGATTACGATGAGAGCCATTTTACTTTATTCCGTGATTTCTATTGTGTAAGCTGCACTAATTTTTTTTTGAGGATCGAGTGATTGAATCATCTCCTTTTCTGAAAATTCCCGGCTTGAATCGTAGCAGTCGGCGATTCCGATCCAAGGTTCAATGCAAACATAGGGTGCGTTTGGTTTTGCCCAAAGCCCCAAGTAAGGGAAATCGTCAAGGCTGACTTTTAATGAGAAATTAGAATTTTTACTTTTTAATTGTACGAATGAGGATTTTAGATTCTTGAAGATCAGAGCATCATTCGCGAATAAATTTGGTGTTAGTTCAATTCGATCATTTTCATCTAAAATCAATTTTCCCTGATTGCCGATTAAGCCTCCTTCAACAATCTTCCAGGTGTGTGCAGTTTCTTTTTGCTCAAATTCAAGATAGTAGTCCGAGTACTTTTCACCCTTATTTACTGGACAAGCGAAAGCCGGATGCCCACCTAAGCAGAAAAGCATATCGTTGTAGCCTGTGTTTACAACATCATGTTTTACCTGTAATTTGTTGCCATCCAAAATGTAATGAATGTAGAATTCAAATTCGAAAGGGTAAACGTTTCGTGTGTTTTCGTTTGATTTTAATACAAAACAAAGTTCGTTTTCTGATTTGAGATGCAATTGAATATCTTCATTATTGCGAATAAATCCATGTTTAGGCATGGGATACTCTTTGCCTTCGTGAATAAATCCATCTTCCTTTAAACAACCAATTACTGGGAATAGGTTGGGAGCGTGGCTTCCCCAAATTTCAGGATCGGCTTGCCATATAAATTCTTGATTTGTAGGAATAGATTTAATACTGCAAAGTTCAGCTCCTTTTGCAAGAACTTCAATATGGAAGAATTCGTTTTGTATGCTGTATTTCATTTGTCTCTTATATTTTGGACTCTAGTAATATAGAAAAAAGGATTTCGAAGCCGAAATCCTTTGGTATTATTCATTGTTTTAAATCATTTCAATGTCTTCTTTTTTCAGCCAACCTTCATTTCCATCGCTAAGCAGAATATTCCTCCAATCCTGCAGTTCACCAATTACCTTAACCTTCGTGCCTTCGTGTAAAAGGAACAAATCGGTACCACTTTTATCGGGAGAACCTTTTATAGTTACACTTGGGCTAATAATAATGGCATGCACCCGAATATTGATCTCATCAGTTTTTTTCGAAGCAAAGGAATAAGTCAGTATTGAAATGGCGATGGCAAAAAACGCTAAAAAGAAACCGATTTTTTTAAGAGCACTTTTATTGCTGTACAAATAAAAGCAGGCAAAAGTAAGTGCCAATAAGAAAAATAGAATTGAGAAATAAGACCAAATATCGGCCGAAAAACTATTTCTAATTCCAGAAAACCATCTTTTTATAAATATTTCAGGTAAAACTTCAAACTTATCTAAAACGTGTTTACGGGCTAAGTCTAAATTGTACTGAATATCCTTATCGT
>JAQBBZ010000196.1:0-16554 GCA_032125735.1 Labilibaculum sp. | reverse complement strand
CTTTAAAGTCGCGATATTGAGGTAAAGCATAATCTAATTCAATTCGTAATTCCGTTTGATCTTTAGAACCGATAAAAATTCCTGCAACCGCCATATCTCTAAGTACAAACATACCCAATTGTCCTTTTTCCATTTTATAATCGGGAAAGAAACTCTTAATGTCCTTTTTATAATAGTCAAGAAAGTGCATTAACAATTCATCATTTTCTTTTATCTCGATAATTTTAAAGTCTTCTTTGCGTTTGTACATTTTCTGTAGATTATACACGTTTGCACAAACAATAAGGAAATTCATAATTCCGACAGGTAATGAGCCAATTAGAAATCCATAAGCAGAAAAAAGAATAGCTCCTGCTAAATTGTACCACCTCAATTTTACGATTGAAGTCATTGTTAAAGAAACCAAAACCAATACCGAAGCGGCATAGCCAATCCATTCAAGTAATTGAATGCCTAAAATGTTATATTCCAGCATAATAAATTAAATAGTGAATTCGAAAAATAATAACAGGATTCAAAAATGGTTGGGGGGCTTGTAAAAATAGAAACCCTTCGATAGCGAAAGGTTTCTCAAATGTACTAAACATTTTTCTTCTTACAATCCAGTCATTAAAAATAATGGTTGCATTTCAAAGCTGTTGTATTTTGGTCTTAAGCGATCAGTATTGTAATATCGATCAACGTCAACTATTTTTTTAGAGCTGGTAACAATATCTATCGGAGCATTGTCATATCTTCCATTCCGAAGTGTGATTAGTCTGCCATGAATTCCCTTGATGATTAGATCCAAAGCAAGATTTCCAAAGGCCATAGGAACTATGGAATCAATTGCATCAGGATCGCCACAACGAACCATGTAACCTAACTTTTGATTGATAACATTAATCGGTTTTGAATTGTTGTACTTAGGAGATAATAGCTTTAAATGTTCTGATACGCGATCGCCAATACCACCTAATTTTCTATGTCCGTAATCATCTCTAATATTATCCTGGAAAATCATTTCTTCACCTGAAAAGCTAGCTCCTTCTGAAATTAAAACAACAGAGTAATGACTAGGGTTTGAAAACCGATCCTGAATCAATAATTCGGTTAAACGTTCTATGTCAAATTGGTATTCGGGAATAACACATCTGTTTGCGGCACCAGCAAGTGTTGGTAGAATTGCCGTAAATCCAGCATAGCGACCAAAAACTTCCAATACAAGTAATCTTTCATGCGAACCCGCTGATGTTCTTAGGCTGTGTGTTAAAGAAATTGTACGTGTTATGCAGGTGCTAAATCCAATGCAGTAATCTGTACCAGGAACATCGTTATCCATTGTTTTAGGAATGGCGATTACCTTAAAACCTTCCTTATATAAACGAACCCCATAACTTAAGGTGTCGTCACCTCCAATTGGAATCAAGTAATCGATGTTCAGAAAAGCCAAATTCGCGAGCACTTCTTCGGTTAAATCATTAACATCGTTATCGTATTTATCTTTAAGGTGGGATGGAATTCTATCTCTTGAGGTTTTTGAAGGATTTACTCTGGAAGTATGAAGAAATGTTCCACCAGTTCGTCCTACTTTATTTACCAGCTCTTCACTTAAAGCAATATAACTTTCACTGTTATCTGCTTTTTTATCGCGAATGATATCAATTAAGCCTCTCCATCCTTTACGAATACCAATTACCTGATAACCTTCTCGAATTGCTCTTATGGTGACAGCACGAATAGCGGGATTTAAACCAGGAACATCACCACCACCTGTTAGAATTCCAATAATTCCTTTCGTTGCATTTGATTTTGCCATAGTTAATATCTTAAGTGATTGACTACAATGTAATATCACTATAAGGTATCATTTAGTTAAGAAAATTTCAAGTTGTTAGAGGATGAAGATTGGTTTATTATCAGCTAATTAGGTAATTAAGAATAGTTCTAATTACTAAAGGAGTAGGAAATAATATTTGCACCCATTTTTAGAGCCTTTTGATGATTGATTTCGGTATCGTTGTGAACAGAAGGATCTTCCCAGCCATCACCTAAATCAGTTTCGTAAGTGTAAAAGCAAACCAATCTGCCTTTGTGAAAAATGCCGAAACCTTGAGGAGCCTTCCCGTCATGTTCATGTATTTTTGGAAGTCCAGTTGGGAATTCAAACACCTGGTGATAAATGGGGTGTGAGTAAGGTAATTCAATTAAATCTTCATTTGGGAATACCTTTTTTATCTCGCGTCGGAAATATGCATTTAAGCCATAGTTGTCGTCAACATGCAGAAAACCACCACCTTCAAGATACTTTCTTAAATTTGTAACTTCCTGATTATTCAAAACGATATTGCCATGTCCGGTTAGGTGAACAATGGGGTAGGAGAATAATTCAGGACTTCCTACCTCAACAATATTAGCATCTGTATGGATGTTTGCAATATTATTGCGATTGCAAAATTCAATAAGATTGGGCAGAGATCCAGGATTTGCGTACCAATCGCCTCCACCATTGTATTTTAATAAACCAATTCGAATCGTAGTGTTTTGTGAAAAAGAATACACACTAATGAGTAAAAAAAATGCGATATGAATTATTTTACTCATGAAAATTTATTGATTTATTAAACTAATAATATTACAAGCCACAACTCCTGCCGTTTCTGTTCTCAAACGGCTTTCTCCTAACGAAATTTCTTGAAACCCATTTTTTTTAGCCAGATTTACCTCTTCAACGCTAAAATCTCCTTCGGGGCCAATTAATATTAATGCATTTTGCTTTGCCTTATAAAGATTTTTAAGATGAGTTTTTTCACCTTCATTACAATGAGCTATGTATTTTTCTCCATCGAAGGGTGCAGTTACCAAATCTGAAAATTTGGTTTGCTCATTGAGTATTGGGTGATAAGCTTTAAGCGATTGTTTAACCGCTGATGTAATAACTTTGAATAAACGTTCGTTTTTTACAACCTTCCGTTCGGAGTGCTGACATAAAAGGGGCGTGAATTCATGAATGCCAATTTCGGTACATTTTTCCATAAACCATTCTGTCCGATCCATGTTCTTTGTAGATGCCAGAGCAATATGCAACTTGTAATTCAGTTTCCCGAATTCAGTTTTGGTCTCAATACATTCAACAGTGCACCTTTTAGGATGAGCGTCGATTATTTTTGCTTTATAAAGTGTGCCTTTACCATCAATTAGATGGATAATGTCATCTTCTTTTAATCGAAGTACTTTAATGCAATGTTTCGATTCAATTTCATCCAATTGATAAAATTGATTTTGAATATCTGGTGTGTAAAATAAGTTCATAAGCTTTTATCAGTAAGAAAAACATGATGCTGCAAAGTTAGCTTATGTATTTCTTTTGCGGGATTATTTTGAAAGAAAAATTTACCAAACCATAGGTTGGTAGATTGCAGCAAGAATAAATGTTAATACAGAGAAGATTAGGCCAAACATAAATATGGTATAAGAAATTCGCAGGAAACGATATTTCCTGCCTAAAACCTTTCCTAAGAAAAATTGATCTCTTATTAAACTATCATATAAATCATCGTAATCAGACATCATGCCTTTTAATGCGTCAGAATAATCTGCAAGATCCATTTTGTGAAAATTTCCAAAGAACATTAAATTCACCTTCTTCAGTTTAATATCTTCTTGTGAAAACGTTCCAGACGTAACAATCGGTCTGGTTGCTAAAACAGAATAGGTAATTGTAAATAGACATACGATTAACAGTATAATGCAAGGAATAATGAAATGTGGAACATCCATTATATTTTTGAAAATAAAGAAAATGGCAGAGATGATGATTGAATTTACAGAAATCATCAAGTTGGCCTTTTTATCAGCAATAGAGCTCAGGTTAATTTGATTTCTGGATGTTACCTTAAACATGGTTTCGATACCACGTTGTGGAGTTTTTAGCTTGATGTTTTGCTGTTCCAATTTACCAACCATATCGGTTAGTTTTTTAATTTCTTTGCTTTGGTACGTACCTACCTTTTCTACTACTTTTTGATAATTTACTTCTTTCTTTTTAGCAAGAGTTTTTTTGCCGTAGTCTGTCTGATAATGATGCTCCTTTAAAAAGCGTAGAGTTTCCTCCCAATACAATTTCGGATGTACATCATGTTGAAGAATGCCAATTCTTTCTTCCATCAGTTTTTCTGATATTTTCATGTAATTCTTAGACGATAAGTGATGCAGATCTGCATCACAAAGCACATTGCATATTTTTTCATCACACGAACGATGAGGCATCTTTGTATGAATAATAGCATTTGTTATTTGATTGATTTTTTCCTCCGGGCAGTTTTTTTCTTCGAGAAATTTCCTGGCATATACGGCACTTATTTCTTCATGCTTTGAAAAATTTTCAGAGTAACCAGTATCATGAAACCAAGCAGCTATAATAAGATTTTCCATTTCATCGGAAGACAAGCCTGTTTCCAAACCTATTTTTTTTGCCTGTTTAACCACATTCTGAGTGTGTTCTAAGTTGTGATAGGTGAATATAGGTTGGTGGGTTCTTTCGATTAAGTTAGTCACAAATGTTTCCGCTTCATGGATGATATTCATTTCTCTTCTTTTTTCTGATATTGACTAATTGAAATTGTAATAAATAAATATAGTCATTAATGCGGAAATCGATTTGAAATTTTCAGAATAATACTGTGGTTCCCTCTTTTTTGTTGGGAATTGAGCCTTATTTATGTAATTTTAAATTCCTAATTAAAACCCCAAAGATACTTTCAGATAATGAGCCGATTTTTGACTATTTACCTTTCTCTCGCAAGTTTTCTTGGTTTTTTTGAATCTTGCGGACAAAAGTCCGTTGATTCAAAATGGATATACGAATTAGACGCGGCTTATAAATTTCCATATTCGATAAACGAAGCAGATGAAACTTATAAATTAAAGGATGAATTAAGAGAGATTTCAGGCTTGTCATATTTTAATGATCACTCTTTACTATGTGTGAACGATGAGAAGGGAATTATTTACAAATTCAGTTTAAAGAAGAGAGAAATTACAAAAAGGTATGAATTTGATAGATCAGGGGATTATGAAGGTGTTGAGGTAGTTAATGACCAGATTTTTGTATTACGTTCCGATGGAAATATTTTTGCTGTTGATCACTTAAGGGATGGCAAAATTTTATCGGTTAAAAATAAAACACTGCTTAATGCAGGAAACAATACGGAAGGTTTGGGATATGATTCAAAAAAGCAATTGCCTACTGATAGCGTGCAAAGGGAATCCAGGTATCAATGAGAAATTTGAAGGAAAAAGAGCAATTTATAAATATTCATTAGATTCGAATAAATTATCTGATTCACCTGCTTATTTAATCGATCAGGAACGAATTCGGAAAATTCTGAATTTTAATGGATATACAAATTTTGCAGTGACATTATTAGAAAGTATTAATCCATCAGAAGGAGATGTTACATTTCAACCATCTGCGGTTGCATTACATCCTATTACCAAGAATTTGTATGTGATCGGTTCTGTTGGTAAATTGTTGATTGTTCTTAGTTCGGAAGGAGATATGCTCGCTGTTGTAAAATTAAAAGGGAAAATGTTTCGACAACCTGAAGGGATTTGCTTTAGTCCGGATGGCACAATGTTTATCTCTAACGAGGGGAAAGGAAAATCTGCGAATATTTACAAGTTCAGATACAATAAATAAACTGCGAGATAAGATCTGTCGGTTTAATTAAAATAGTACCAAACAATGAAAAAGATACTTTTATATATAGGTGTTTTACTTTCTCTAAACACTGCAATTGCTCAAAATTTAAATTTACCTGAAGCTCCTGCTTTGTCTAAGCTGGATCATTCTATATTTTTTATGGGTGATGTTGGAGAATCGGAAATTGTTGATTCGAATATTGAAATGCTGAAAAGCCAAATGAATGCGGTTGGGAAGAATGGAACTCTTATTTTTTTAGGTAATACAATATCAAAAGAATATTCAAAAGAAGAAATAGAAGATGTTGACACAGGTGATCCTAGTTTGATTAAGCTATTAAATTCGATAAAAGATTTTAAGGGAGAGTTGATTTTTATTCCAGGGGAAAAAGAATGGAATCAAGGGAAACAACATGGATGGGAAGCTCTTATGAATCTTGAGACATTTATAGAGGATTATTTAGGACGAGGAGATGTTTTTCAGCCTTCAGGAGGTTGTCCAGGACCGGTTGAAATTGAGTTGACAGATGAAGTGGTTTTACTAATTGTTGATTCTCAATGGTGGCTTCATTTAGGAGATAAACCAGAAGCCGAGTGCGAACTGGAAAGCACATTAGACTTTTTGATTCTGCTAAATGATGCAATTGAGAGAAATAAGAATAAGAAAATTGTATTTGCTACCCATCACCCAATTTATAGTGCCGGAAAACATGGAGGGAATTTTGCCTTTCCAGGGCCAGTGGAATTGTATCGAAAACTTTTAGGGACATCGCAAGATTTTGCCTACCCATTTTACAAACAAATGCGGTATATGGCTCGGAAAGTTGGTCAAGGACACGCTGGAATAATTACCGTTTCGGCTCACGATAATAGTTTGCAGTTTGCCAAAAAAGACGAATCATTTTTTATTGTTTCTGGTTCGGGAAGTAAGTGTGATTATGTGTCGCAAAAGAAAATGGATGTTGCCATTCGTGAAGTTGGGTTTTCAAGAATAAATTTTTATTCAAATGATGAGGTTTGGCTGGAGTTTTGGTCGGTAGGATTGGATGGAAAGGGAGAGCCACATTTGGCATTTCGGGAAAAGCTTTATACAAAAAATGTTCCTTCGGAAGAGGATTTGATCAATAAATACAAGGAAATTGATTTTTCGGATAGTACCATAAGCATTGCGGCAAGTACATTTTACGAGACGGATAGGAAATTAAAAACGAAAATGTTAGGGCAGAATTATCGAAAGGATTGGGCTACACCTATAACTGTTCCTGTTTTTGATATCGCAACGGAAAAAGGGGGACTGAAAATATTGAAAAGAGGAGGAGGACAACAAACCCGTTCTTTACGATTAGAGGCCAAAGATGGAAAGCAATATGTCTTGCGATCGGTTGAGAAATATACTGAGAAAGCAATTCCTTCTGGATTGGAAGGAAGTTTTGCTGCAAAGATTGTTCAGGATGGAATTTCAGAATCGTATCCGTATGCCGCTTTAGCCGTTCCCACAATGGCAAAAGCAGTTGGTGTTTATCATACCAATCCAAAAATTGTTTACGTTCCCAACGATCCTCGCTTTGGTATTTATCAGAATGGTTTTAAGAATGAATTGTTTCTTTTCGAGGAGCGTCCGAATGGTGATGTATCTGATATGGATAATTTCGGGAATTCGAAAGACATTCTAGGCGCAGATAAATTGCTCGAAAAGAGGTTTAAAAATTCAGATCTTCAAATTGACGAAACTGCAGTTTTACGTGCCCGCCTTTTCGATATTTTCTTAAATGATTGGGATCGACATGACGATCAATGGCGTTGGGCAACATTCAAAAAGGATGACAAAACAATTGCAAGACCTATTCCTAGAGATCGTGATCAGGCTTTTTTCTATAGTGATGGGGCAATTCCCTGGTTAATTAGAAGAAAATGGGTAATGCCAAAATTTCAATCCTTCGACACAATTGTCGAAAATATTGAAGGTTTAGGCTTTAATGCCCGTTATTTCGATCGGAATTTTTTGCAGACTAAAGATAAAGAAGATTGGATTGAAATGGCGGAGGAGCTAAAAGCTAAGCTAAGCGACGATGTTATTACAGAATCTGTTAAAGGATTGCCTAAAGAAGTGTTTGAAATTTCAGGCTTTGAGATCATAAATAAACTAAAGGCCAGAAGAGATCAATTACCAGCTTTGGCAGTAGAATTTTACGATTTTCTGGCTAAAGAAGTTGATGTTATTGGTACGAATGATAACGAGCTTTTTGAAATCAACTGGATTGAAAATGGCCAATTAAAGCTTGAGGGTTATCATCTAAGTAAACATGGGAATAAAAAGGAAGCTTTGTATAAAAGAACGTTTAATAAGAGTGAAACCAAGGAGGTTAGGATTTTTGGATTGGATGGAAAAGATAGATTTGTGGTAAATGGTAATAATGAAAATGGGATAAAAGTCCGAATTGTAGGAGGTAAAGGAAAAGATAAGTTTGATATCGAAAATACAGAAAAACAAGACTTGGTTATTTACGATAAAAGAAAAACAGAGGTAAAAGGAAATGGAGCTTATCAAAAGAGGTTTGGAAAAAGCACCGAGGTGAATACTTACGACAGAAAATCATTTAAATACGATGTGGTAAGTCCTAATGTTAATCTTAATTTTGTAAGTGACGATGGTCTCATTCTCGGTACTGGAGTAAATGTTAAAACTCAAGGCTTTAAAAAGGAACCATACGGATCATTCCATAAATTCCTTTTGAATTATGCATTCGCATATCCATCGGTAGAATTAAAGTATTCAGGTGAGTTTAAACAAGTGTTTCGTAAAACTGACTTTGTCGCTGATATTCAATACAACACACCAAATTTTCAAGGATATTTTTATGGTTTGGGGAATGAGACTGAAAATCTTCAAACTGATGATGATGCTTACAATCGAATTCGAATGGGACAGTTTGTAATTAACCCACAATTCAGAAAACATTTAGGAGAAAAGCATAGCATAGGGATTGGGGCATTTTATCAGCAATTAGAGTTAAAAGCGACTCCATATCGGTTTATTACAGATTTTACCAATCCAAATAATAATCTGAATCCATTAACCGATTTTAATACCAGAAGATATGTAGGTCTTAGTGTGAATTATTTATGGGATTCACGTGATAATTTAGTTACTCCTACGAGGGGAATCTATTGGTCTTCAAGCTGGAAATACTACAAGGGAGTAGAAAAAAATGATCGCAATTTCAATAAGTTGGAGACTGATTTGAGAATGTATTTTAGTTTTGACAGGCCGCAAAGAACCATTTTGGCAATACGTGCGGGTGCTGCGCATAATAGCAGTGGCTATTCATTTTATCAAGCTAATAAATTAGGTTTGAAATCAAATTTAAGAGGGTATCGCCAAGAGCGATTTGCAGGTGATGATATTGTTTTTCAAAATACTGATTTAAGACTTCGTTTGACTCGGATCAAATCTTATTTTCTGAGTGGAGATGTAGGCATTTTAGGTTTTAATGATTTTGGACGCGTATGGCTTGAAAATGAGGACTCTAATAAGTGGCACCATGGTTATGGTGGAGGATTTTGGTTCGCACCTTACCATTTAATGGTAATTACTGCTAATTTTAGCCATTCAATAGAAGATAATATCGTTTCGATTGAATTTAAATATTTGTTTTAATAAGATAATTCAATTCAACAATACATATTTACATTGCAAATACAAAAAACGGAAAAATGGTCGAAGAAAAGCCTGTGTATGGCGATGGTAGAATATTGTTGGTAGAGGATGATTTTGTAAACGGTAAAATAGTATCTCGTTTACTGGAAATGGATAAAATTCCTACTGTATGGGTTAAAAATGGTAAGGAAGCTCTGGATTTTTACACGCAAAATAAAGATGCTGTTCTGATGGTATTTATGGATTTGCAAATGCCTATTGTAGATGGATATGAGGCAACTGTAGCATTGCGTAAGAATGGTTTTGATAGACCCATTATTGCCATGACAGCCAATGCTTTTTCCGATGATCAGGAGAGATCTGCGAAAGTAGGAATGGATGATTTTCTTTTAAAACCGGTTTCAAAAATCGATTTATTTATGATGGTTGAAAAGTGGATCAATAAGGAACGAGATTAATAAGAATTTATTTTTATAGTGAGTATTGTTGGGTTCATGGATCTATGATTCTGCGAATTGAATGATGGACACGAATATTTTGCATTAATACAAAGAAGTACGCATGATAGTTTGTATAGCTGAAAAACCAAGTGTTGCACGTGAAATTGCCTTAATATTGGGCGCCAAAAGTAAAAGAGATGGATATTTTGAAGGAAACGGATACCAAATCTCTTGGACCTTTGGCCATTTGTGTGGCTTAAAAGAACCTCATGAATACGATCTAAATTGGAAGTATTGGCACTTGAATGACTTACCAATTATTCCTGCGCGTTTCGGTATTCGTGTAATTCCTGATAAAGGGGTTCAGAAACAATTCGACATTCTTAAAAAGTTGATCTCGAATGCCACAGAAGTGATAAATTGTGGTGATGCGGGTATCGAAGGGGAAGTGATTCAACGTTGGGTTTTGCACAAAGCGAAATGCAAGGTTCCGGTTAAAAGACTATGGATATCATCACTAACAGAAGAAGCAATTCGAGAAGGATTTGAAAATTTACGTGACAGTAGTGAGTTTGATAGATTATATGCAGCAGGTTCATCAAGATCAATTGGTGATTGGCTTTTGGGAATTAATGCAACACGACTTTACACGCTTAAATATGCCGATGGCAAGTCTGTACTTTCCATCGGAAGAGTGCAAACACCAACTTTGGCTTTAATTGTAAATCGTCAAAAGGAGATCGATAATTTTATTCCTCAAACTTATTGGGAGCTAAAAACCATTTATCGCGATGTGAGTTTTGCAGCAACCCATGGTCGATTCGATCAAAAGGAGCAAGGTGTTGAGTTTCTTGATAAAATTAAATCGGAACCATTCGAAATTGTTTCGGTTGAGAAAAAGAGTGGAATCGAATTACCTCCAAGATTGTACGATTTAACCTCTTTACAGGTAGATTGTAACCGGAAATTTGGTTTTTCTGCAGAAGATACTCTGCGCTTTATTCAAAGTTTGTATGAGAAAAAATTAACTACTTATCCTAGGGTTGACACAACTTACCTTACGGATGATTTATATAAAAAGATACCGGGAATTCTTCAAAAACTAACACCATTTAGCGAATTTACCGAGCCTCTCTTAAAAGATAAAATTAAGAAATCGAAGAAGGTTTTTGATGATAAAAAAGTGACGGATCACCATGCCATTATTCCAACCGGAGTTTTACCTTCGGGATTGTCGTACGATGAAAAACAAGTTTACGATATTGTAACCCGCAGGTTTATTTCTGTATTCTATCCGGATTGTAAAGTGAGCAACACAACCGTTTTGGGAAAGGTGACCACCATAGATTTTAAAGCTACAGGGAAACAGATCTTAGAGCCAGGATGGCGTGTTTTATATGCTAAAGACGGTAATATTGGCGATGGAGTTATCCTTCCTTCTTTCGTGAAAGGGGAGAGTGGAGAACATGTTCCTGATTTGGCCGAGAAACATACCCAAGCGCCTAATTATTATTCAGAAGCAACTCTGCTGCGCGCAATGGAAACGGCAGGGAAACAAGTTGATGATGATGAGTTAAGGGAATTGATGAAAGATAACGGAATTGGTCGTCCTTCAACCCGAGCGAATATCATTGAGACATTGTTTAAGCGAAAATACATTCGAAGGGATAAAAAACGACTTGAAGCAACGGTTACTGGTGTTCAGTTAATTGATACCATTCAGAATGATCTGTTAAAATCGGCAGAACTTACCGGACAATGGGAAAAAAAGCTTCGCGAAATTGAACTTGGCAAATATGAAGTCAATCAGTTTATGGCTGAATTAAAAAATATGGTTGTCGGAATTGTTTGGGATGTGAAATCGCGGAAAAATATCAGTCAAATTGAAGTGGTTGATGAGGAGAAGGAGAAAGAAAAGGAGAAAGAGAAGAAAAAAGCACAAGCTAAAGCCAAATCCATTGAGCAGGTCGAATTGATCTGTCCGAAGTGTGGAGAGGGAAAGATTTTAAAAGGCAAAACGGCATGGGGATGTACCAATTGGGGCAATGGATGTAAAATCCGCATTCCTTTCGAATTTGAAGGAAAGAAGTTAACCGACAAGCAAGTTGAGGCATTGGTGCTGAAAAAAATAACACCAAAAATTAAGGGATTCGAAATTGATGGAAAAAAGCAGAATGGACAATTAGGCTTGGCGCCCGATTTTAGCATTGAATTTTTAGCAGAGGAGGCTGAGGCTTGGAGTTGTCCTGTTTGTAAGACAGGGACACTCTTGAAAGGGAATGCGGCCTATGGTTGTTCCAATTACCGAAGCGGTTGCAAGTTTATAGTTCCTTTTGTATTTATGGAGAGAAAATTAAGCGAAGCCCAAATAAAATCATTGGCCACGCAAGGGAAAACGGCTCTTATTAAAGGTTTTAAAGATCCGCAAACACAGGAAACTGTTGATGGTAAATTGATTTTGGATAATCAGGGAAAGATAATTTTTGGGAGACAGTAGCATTAAGCACCCTTTGGGCGGTTGAATAATTTAAAAATGATTGTATTACTCATTTGACATTCTTTGTAATTCCTTTTTAATACCTTCTATCATTATAGAATCTAATTTTTCTATATCAGATAAACCTTTAGGAGGACTTGGGTTTTTTGGAGGTTTATAATAATTCTTATCAAAATATATTTGGTCTTTTATTGCAGCTAAATTGATTGAGATTTTAAGAATATCCATTAATCCATAAGAGAAAAGCTTTAAGGTATCTTTTCTATTATGAACGATTTCAAATCTTAAAGTAGCGCGATGATTTAAGATATTACGTTTTTGTAATTTTGAGTAAATGGTTTCAAAATTCAAGGTGTCAGATTGGTTATATTGGTATAATCGTTTTCCATAATTCATTTTACCCTTTATATCATCGTCTATTAAAACCTGAATATAAACGCTATCATTTTTTTTAGTGATAATGTCTGTTTCAAAATATTCTCCTCCGCAAATGCTATAGTCACCTCTAACAAATATTGTGTCTAATTCCGTCATTAATTCGGAGAAATTTCCAATATCCCTCACTAAGTTAAATGATTTATCATTTTTTTTGACTAAAAACCAGTACTCTCGAGCTTAGAATTATTACTAAAATGAATAAAACTCTCATACTTCGATAATAACTATAGTTAATTTATTAATAGCGATCATTTACTTCGCCTCCTTATATTTCTTTGGGTATTCGTAAAAAGCCAATTTTCCTGTTCTCACTTCAATATCAGACCACTTTTTAACCTGAAAATCGATACCAATAACTGTGCCGGTTGGTACCGCATTATAAAACTCTTCAGTCAGGTTAAAGGCCAAATATTCAATAGTCGGATTGTGTCCAACGACCATAATCGTATCATTTTCTTTTCCCAACAGAACTATTAAACCAAGAAACTCTTTGGTCGTAAAACCATCATATAAATCATCGATCTGTTCTATCATATCCACTGGGTACTGCAATACATCCGCAAACAATAAAGTGGTTTCAATAGCTCTGTTGGCCGGACTTGAAATGATCAAATCAGGAATTATATTCTTTAAAAAGAGCTTGTGTGCAATTAATTTCGAATCATTTATTCCTCTTTCTACCAAACTGCGTTGATAGTCGGAAATGTCGTGTCGAATAATCTCTGTTTTAGCGTGTCTAACAAGAATCAGTCGTTTCATTTGGTTTGTGGGTTTGGGTTAAAATATTGAGGCTTATACTTTTTTAATTGTTGAACTATTATTTTTCAATTTACTCGCATTTTCTTTTTTCTTTAAGTAGGCAAAAATTTCCTGTTGCGATTGAACTTTTTTTGCATTTCCATTGCAGGGAATGGGTAAGTTATTCAACTTTCCATCTAAAAGTCGGGCACTAACATTATCCTGAAGCTGTATGTTCAATATATCAATTAGCTCTTTTTTGATCTTTTTATCTTGAATTGGGAAGGCACATTCAATTCGGCGGTGTATATTTCGATTCAACCAATCGGCCGAAGACAGGTACAGTAATTCCTCTCCCAAATTGTGAAAATAGAAGATTCTTCCGTGCTCCAGAAATTGATCAACAATTCGAATAATCCGAATGTTTTTAGCATAGGTTTTGTTTGGTTTCAGACAGCAAATGCCACGAATAATGAGATCTATTTTCACACCTTTTTCGCTGGCTTCATACAATTTGGTAATCATATCGCGTTCCTGAAGTCCATTCATTTTAAGAATAATATAACCTTTATGCCCGTTTTTTACATTCTCAATTTCCTGATCAATTAATGCAATTAAGCTTCTTCTTAGATTAAATCGACCAACCAAAAGTTTACGAAATTCATATCCTTCTGTTTGATTTTCAAGATAATCAAAGAGTTGTTTCAATTCTGTTATAATTACTTCATCAGAAGTAAATAATCCATGATCGGAATAAATTTTTGCTGTATTCTCATTGAAATTACCGGTACTCAAAAAGGCGTAATCTTTTTTATCTCCTTTACGCATTACTAAAGCTAGTTTGGCATGAACTTTTAAGCCCGGAATACTATCGATAATTATAACACCAGCTTTTCGCATTTCACGTGCGGATCTAAGATTTGCTTCCTCATCGAAACGCGCCTTAACCTCTACAAATACAGTAACTTTCTTGCCGTTTAATGCTGCATTAATGAATGCATTCACTACAGCCGAATTATCAGCAACCCGATATTGTGTTGCCTTAATTTCTACCACCTTCGGATCGAGAGCTGCTTCATTTAAAAAGCGAATTACGTATTCATACGACTGATACGGAAAGTGAAGAATCTGATCTTTTGTTCCAATGGTTTTAAAAACGGATTTATTAGCCCGCAAACCATCCACCTTCAATGGATGAAAGGTTTCCTGTTCCAATTCAGGATGTTTTGGATTTGGGAACCTGAAAAAATCCTGAAAGTTATGATATCTTGCACCTTTAACCATGTCATTGTTTAACAGATTAAAAGAATCCTTTAAAAATTTCAGAAAATCTTTAGGAATTGCTTCATCATATAAAAATCGTGACGGAGACCCAGTTTCACGTTTTTTAAGACTGTTCTCAATCATTTTTATTAAATCGCCCGAATATTCATCTTCAATCAGCAAATCAGCATCGCGGCTAAGCTTAAAACTGTAGCTGGAATCAATTTTGTAACCAGGAAACAATAATTTCATCCGCAATTTAATGATGTCGTCTAAAAACATGATGAAATGCTTGCCATCCTTTTCAGGCAATTCTATAAAGCGAGGAAAACGATGACTAGGGATTTTTATAATTGCATATCTGGCTCTGCGAGCTTTTTGAACTTCTTCTTCCTCTTTTTTACTGCTCTTTTTAAATAATTTAACCGCAAGGTAAATCACATTATTTTGAAGAAAAGGCTGAATTTGCTTTTTCAATAGTAACATTGGTTGCACATGAGGCAGTAAATTATCCAGAAAAAAATTCTTTACGAACAGATGATGCTCTTCACCTAAGACCTGGTCTCGAATCAGAACAATATCCTGTGCTTCCAATGCAGGAATAATTTGCTGAGTAAAAATCTTCCCAAATTCATTTTGCTGACGTTCCACTTCAGCATTTATATTTTTTAGAATGTTGTCCGGATTTTCTCTAAGATTAATTTTGTCTTCAGAAGTTAATTCAATAAATCGTTTATAAATTCCCAGTCGAACCCGATAAAATTCGTCAAGGTTCGAAGAGTAAATAGCTAAGAATTTAATCCTTTCGTATAATGGAAGTTTGGTGTTTGAAGCCTCCTCTAAAACTCTTTTATTGAAGGATAACCAACTTAAATCTCTATTAAGAAACTGATAATTTTGCATATGATGATTTCTACCGAATGTGTATCTATGATAGATAAAATTAAGCAATTTTTTGTTTCCGCAGCTATTCAGTATCGGCTAATGAAAGGTTTTTCAATTTTACCTTTATTTCAAATAATGTTTGTTCGAAATCGACTAAGTTTTGTTTGTAGAAATTGTTACGTTGGCATAGGTGATATTTTTGAAGAAATTGGCATAGGCATCGTCTTTTTTAATCGTCATTTTGTGCTTTAAACCATTCGAAAATTCGAAGGCTAATTTTGCATTTCGTTTCGATTCCCGAATACGAATCATTTTTATCTCCCGGAAAGCAAACTCCTTTCCATCCATTATTTTTGTTTTTCGGTATTTTATTATTGTAATAATTGTGAGAAAAATACTAAGTAGGAGGAATGAGAAGAAAAAAATAATCTCGCTACTCGCCTCATCCCGGTATGCACTGTAAAGATTCAGTGCATTTGAAATAATTAAGATGGGAATAAGAATAACCGGTGCCGCAAAACTGAATAGATTCTTTTGGAAACCAAGTTTAGTATAAGAGAAAAAGATATGACCATTATTTGAGAATCTGGCTTTTACGACCTGATAGTTTGGGCTGTTCATGTTTTTTTTCTTATTGTGAAAAGTCTATATCATTTTTGTTATGTTCACGCGTGTATACGGAGAGTTTTACCATAAGTTTTGATTTTAGTAAGTATGATCGTTTTTTAGGCTCTCTAAAATTGTAATAGGGTAATTTAATTGATTTAAACTATCGGAAAAATGTTGGGTTTCTATACAAATAGCAGTTCTTTTATTGTAATTCTCACCTTTTTTCCAATGTTAATATCGTCATTTATAAAATTGCCAGTGTATAATTGTAGGCTTGGTTCATCGGCTTTTTAGCTTTGGTAAATTCTTTATTATTATTATTATTATTATTATTTACCGTTTCG
>JAQBBZ010000195.1:0-6267 GCA_032125735.1 Labilibaculum sp. | reverse complement strand
ATTTGGAAGATGTTGAAGTATCGAAAGATAAAATATACTTGTTTAGTAAACCTCCTTCGGATTTAAAACCCGTAGCGGGGATCGCAACGGTTTCGGAGGGAAATATGGTTTCGCACGTTCAACTTTTGGCGCGCAATCTGGGGATACCCAATGCGGTACTTTCACAGCAAAATCTTACCGATCTCAAAAAATATTCAGGAACATCCGTATTTTATGTGGTTTCGCCCAAAGGAAAGGTGATTATTAAACCCGAAAGCAAAATGAGCGATGAGGAGAAAAAATTGTTTACAGTTAAAAAGCGAAGCGAGGAAAAAATCAGAATTCCGGTAGAACGGATAGACTTGAACCAAACCCGATTGGTCAACCTTCGAAATGTAAATGCCACCAAATCGGGGAAATTGTGCGGTCCCAAGGCGGCAAATCTGGGACAGTTGAAGCAACTGTTTCCTGAGCAGGTAGTGGAGGGGCTTGTGGTTCCTTTCGGGATATTCCGAAAACACATGGATCAACTGATGCCTGGAACCAGCTTTTCGTATTGGCAGTTTTTGAATCAAACCTTCCAAAATGCAACGGAAAAACAAAAATCAGGAGTTTCAAAAACCGAATTGGATGACTATGTTCTGGCACAGTTGTCTGTGCTTCGCGAAGCCATTAAAAAAATGCCATTACTACCCGATTTCACGGAAGATTTAAATCAGCAGTTTCTGACAGCATTCGGAAAGCCGATGGGGAAAACGCCTGTTTTCCTGCGTAGCGATACCAATATGGAGGATTTGAAGGATTTTACAGGTGCAGGCCTTAATCTAACCCTTTTTAATGTACTTGATAGTGAGAAAATTGTGCAGGGAATTAAAGATGTTTGGGCTTCGCCTTATTCCGAAAGAAGTTACAAGTGGAGACAAAGCTATTTACTGAATCCTGAGAATGTTTTTCCGTCCATATTGATTATTCCAAGTGTGGATGTTGATTATTCCGGTGTTTTGATCACTAAAGGAGTGCAGTCGGGTAATGCTGATGAGCTGACGATTGCTTTTAGCAGAGGCGCTGGGGGAGCGGTAGACGGACAAGCGGCTCAATCCCATGTTCTGGAAGCCAATGGGACAAACATCTTGTTATCTCCGGCACGCGAACCACAATACAACAGCTTGCCCGAAACGGGAGGAACTTTAAAAGTAGGCTGTACGTTTGAAAAGTCGATTCTTTCGGATGAAAATATTCAGGAGATCCGTCTTTTTGCAGGAAAATTGCAGGAAAAATTAAAAACGACTGAAGGAATCAGCAGCAGTGGTCCCTGGGATGTGGAGTTGGGCTTCAAAAACAACAAACTTTGGTTGTTTCAGGTACGTCCTTTCGTGGAGAACAAACAAGCAAAAGCTTCTGCTTACCTGCAATCTATTTCTCCTGCAATTCAATTAACACAGTCCATTTCATTAACTGAAATTATAAAATGATGAATAGTAAAAAATCAATATTGGTCTTTTTTCTTTTTTCATTCTTCATGGTATTTGCAGAAGGGAATGATAATCCGTATCCGATTGATGGCTATAAAACAACGGGGATCCGACGTTTGGATCGACTGCAGAAAATAATCGATGGACAAATAAAGGGTACAATACCGATTCCGGGAGCTCTAAAGTCTATAAATGATATCAAACTGAATCTGTTGGGAGTTCGTGGTGATAGTTTGGCTGAATTTCCTCAGCCTGATAAAAAGTTACAGCAAAAACTAAATAGCTTGTTTCCCAATCTTCACGAAAGTTACTCTGTGGCAGTACTTGATATCACAGAGGGAAAAAAAATAAGATATGCCTCTCGCCAGGAGACAAAAGGGTTTCAACCAGGCAGTGTTGGTAAATTGGCCATAATCGCAGGATTTTTCAGTGAGTTAAAACGCCTTTATCCTGACTCATATGAGGATCGGGTTAAGTTGTTAAAGACCCGCTTTGTGAAAGCCGGAACCTGGGGGAATTACGATGAACATACGGTTCCTTTTTTTGATCCTACTACCAATGGTTTTTTTAAAAGAACGGTTAAGGAATACGATGAGTTTTCGCTTTACGAGTGGATTGATCACATGCTTTCTGTAAGCAATAATGGTGCGGCAAGTATTGTTTGGCGTGAGGCTTTGTTGATGCGTGTTTTTGGACAGGCTTATCCCAGTCTCACAGAAGAGCAGGCCTCCGAGTATTTTAAGACCACTCCAAAGGTTACCTTACAAAAATTAGCTAATGCAGTGGTCAATGAACCCTTGCAGGAAATTGGGATTAGCGAAGAAGAATGGCGATTGGGGAGTATGTTCACACAGGGAGCAAAAAGGATTGTTCCGGGTGAAGGTGGAAGCATTGGAAGTCCGCGTGGCTTAATGAAATATTTAATTGCCTTGGAGCGTGGTAAAATAGTCGATATGGAGTCAAGTTTGGAGATTAAAAGAATGATGTATATGACGGATCGACGCATTCGTTACGGTTCATCTCCTCGATTAACCAATGCAGCTATTTATTTTAAATCGGGCAGTTTGTACCAATGCAAACCCGAGGAAGGTTTTACCTGCAAAAAATACATGGGAAATGTTCAGAATTATATGAACTCAGTTGTGATTGTAGAACAGCCAGACGGATCGACCTATATGGTGGTACTTATGACAAATGTGCTGAGAAAAAATTCTAATTTGGACCACATGGGTCTGGCCAGCAGTATTGATGATTTGATTCGGAAGAAGTAAGTCATCCAATTATCAATTAATTAGCATGGCTTGTTGTGCTTTTTCAGCAAATGTGCTGATTTTTCGGTTTTCAGCATTCAGATAATTTTGAACCAGTGGCAAAAACTTTGGATCAGCAAGCTTTTCCAGTAAGTAGAATACAGACAATTTTAATTTTACATCAACCCCTTCCAGTAAAAGGCGGTAGCATTCAAATTCATCGGGTTCTTTTTCGGCAAATAAACCGGAAACTGGTTCAGCCATCGTGTTTAAGATAGCTGTTTCCAGTACGGGAATCAGCATTTTTTTCAAACGGGCTTCGAGTAAATTGTCTAAAAACTCAACGGCATTCATTCTAAGATCGGCCTTGTCACTTTGAATTCCTTTATAAACAGTTAGAATGTCTTCTGGAGGGTATCTGAGTTCCAATAGGCGGAAAATACGTTCCAAGCTACCATCCAGCCTGCGTCCCAATAAATCAATTAAGCTTTTTCGGGCATCTGTAATTTCGGATAGAATAGAATTGTTATCTATGCTGGCAACAAATTTTGAATTTAAAACAATCAAACTGTTTTGGTAAAGATTTATTTCTTCAATAATCCGACTCATAACCAGCTTCTTATCGAAATATAGATGTGGAAAATTTTGTTTGATATGGTTCAACGATTTCAGACTTTCTAAATGGACTAAATAATCTTCATAGTCTAATAAAAAAAATAAAAATTCGATTGATTTTTGGCTGTTAAGTTTTTGGGCTATTGCAGGGAGTTTCCGGACCAATTCGACAGAGATTTTTTCATCTTTTATTAGTTTGTAAAATACGGTAAAAACTTGGCTGCTGTAATTGGCTAAAGCGGTTTGTGCGGTGGTGAAAAATGCTCCTGTGTTTAAGAAATTCACCAAAATGCTTATGAATTGTGGATCTTTGGAATTGCCTGCCGCTTCAATCGCAATAGTTACAATTTCTTTATTTTCGTTGGCAAAAGCATTTTGCAAATAACTAAAATAACCTGTTGCACACGAAGCGCCAATTACTTTAAGGATGTGTTTATTCAGTTCCACCTTTTTGTTCAGATCTGTCGCATCATTCATTTGTTGGATGCGTTTCTGCAAGCGGTCTCCAAAGGAAAACCAATCCTGAAGTTTTTGATTTCCACGCGTTTCCATTGCTAGAGCCATCAGTGCAGCTTCACAAATTCTGCTGTCTTCATGTTCCAGATATGATTCGATTAATTCTACTCTGTTGCCTGGCGCCAAGGCCAATAAGTACTCAAAAGCGTTCACCCTAACTTGCTGGTCGGAATCATTCACCAGAACAATCATATCGCCAGAAAGGTTATGATTCAAATAAGATTTAAGATTGATAATTGCTTCTGCTCTAACTTTCTCGGATTCATGAGTCAGTAATTTTTTTAGCGCTAAATAAAAGCCTTCTTTGGGGACTTCACGTATTTTTTGAATAATGTACAACAGTTGGTTTTCTTTTGTGTTTTCTAATTGTTTTAGGATGTTACCTATAACCGATTCATTAGGTTCTGCTTGTTTATTGGCCTTTTTTTGAAGGAATTTATTGCTGATTTTTAGTTTAAACGACTTCAGATATTCTTTTCTAACCTGTAATGCAAAGTAGATCCAAATAATCAGTAAGCCAATGATCATTAAACTGATCCAATTGGTTGAAAGTCTCAATCCATTTACCAGAAAAAACAAGATTAGACCTCCAATTCCAGAAGCGACACTATCAACGGTAACATCAATAAAGGATTTGGTTTTGCTTTTAATTTCGAGGGGAATGGGTAAGGCCAATAATTCGGTTGCTGATTTATTTAACGATTGTTTTAAACTGCCATCACATAATTTGATGAAAATAGCGGCTCCAAGAATTGGGAAAAACAGCATACTTAAAGCTCCAAGAAAGATAGCGGCAGGCAAAATGAGTAAAGAGGTTCCCACACCAAAAACACCAACTACTCGTCGGGTGACAAACAATTGAATGAATAGGGACAGAAGATTGAAATTTGAAAACCAAAATCCAAAAAACGCAGTCAATCGGTCAGGATCGGGGATGGTCATTGATGCTATTGCACTAAATTGGTAATCAATTAGTTTGGCTGCAATTACACTTACTCCAATAATACCTGCCATCAAACTTAGGTGACGGGATTTTTTAATTAGTTGAAAAGAGTTCTCAGGCAGGATTTCCTCCTGCACTTTTTGTTGTTGTACACGGTGTTCCTCACTATTTCTTTCTTTCCATATTTTCTTGGTAATCCAAATTGTAGGCAAGAGAACCAGCATGCTTAAAAAAATAAGGTTTTCACTACCAATTAGCGGTGCCATAATGGATGTGAGATAACCACCAAAAATACCTCCGGCAATTGCTCCTGCTCCGATAAAACCAAAAACCCGCTTGGCCTCTCGTGCATTAAAAACAATATTGGCTAACACCCAAAATTGTGATGATGATACTACTGCAAAAAGGGATACCCAAACATAAAATAGCAAAAGAACAACCTGCACCAGAATGTTTAAGCGAAGTAACAACCCAAATATAAATAGGGTAATGACCGAAATCAGAAGAGTTCGGGTCATAATTTTATCGAATGGATATTTTGATAGTAGGCGGGAATATAACCACGAGACTCCTACGGCAAATAGGGAAACAATGATAAATGCAGAAGGAAGATAAGAATAACCGAATGAGGAAAGAAACAGCGAATTTACAATTGGTTTAATGATCAATAGGGTAGAGATGATCAGAAAAATATTAATCTGCATCAGCACAACCCTTCGATATTCACCTACTCGAATATCGAATGATTTATTTAAAAAGTATTGAAACGCTTCCTGAAAAACATTTTTTACAGAACTCTCAAAATTCCTCATTCGTAGATTGGAAGTGTATTCTGTTAGATATAAAAAATAGGATTGTATTTTTTTCTTTCATCATAACGATGCCGCTGCGATTTATCTTTTTATTCGAAACTTTTCATAAAGATGTCAAAAATTGAGAAGAAAATGGAAAAATGCTTTCCTCAGTTTAAACCAAATTTAGGGTTTAATTTGTTTCGTCTAAAACATCTTCAATTTCAAATGCCAGTTGTCTTAGGATTTGTTCGCCATCGTTATCTTGCAATAAACCAACTAATATGAAGCGATCTTCCTTTCCCCATACCAAAATAGAATCGGCATGATAATCTTCCCAAGACCCCGATTTGCGGAATAATTTGGCATCAGGTCTTACTTTTTCAAGTGTATTTACAAATTTGTGATGAATTTCAGGATCAACCATCATGCTCAACATTTGCTTTGATCGTTCGGGGCTAACTAATTTTCCATTAAGGAGCATATAGTAAAAACGGCATACTTGATTTGCTGTGGCAGCATGGCTGATTCCTTTGAGAGGCTCTGGGAATCGTTCTCCCGTTTTCGCATAACGCTTACCAACCCACAAACCGCCACCTTGTTCTTCATCGTAAAGTTTATAGGCAGGGTCCATCAATACATTTTTTATTTTTTCGTAACCCAATAAGTCAATTAGGCGGGTTGTTGCCTGATTATTCGAA
>JAQBBZ010000194.1:0-9946 GCA_032125735.1 Labilibaculum sp. | reverse complement strand
GAGCAGGCTTTAAAACTACATCCAAAAGCCAAAAATATGGTTGTAATTAACGATAACATAACTACATCGGCGATTATCAACAGAAATTATATAAAATCCTTTTGGCCTGACCTTCATACAAACGTCCACTTAATTTTTCTTGAAAATTTAAGCATAAACGACTTGGTGGAAAAGGTTAAAAATCTGGATGATTCCAATATTATTCTCCTCATCAATTTTAGCCGGGACAAGGAAGGAAACTACATTTCTTACCAGGAAAATATTGAGATTATCCGCAATGCCACAAAACTACCTATTTATAGCTCCTGGGAATTTTATTTTAATGAAGGAATTGTTGGTGGTATGCTGACAAGTGGTTTCAAACAAGGAAAATTAGCTGCTGAACTGGCTGCTAAAATTACCGATGGCGTGGATGTAAATTCCATTCCAATTGTAACTGAAGGGTACAATAGTTTCAAGTTCGACTTTAATCAGATGAAACGCTTTGGGATTCAAGTCAATCAACTTCCCGAAAACAGTATAATCATTAATCGCCCTCCCTCTTTTTTATCGAAAAACAAATTTAGTATCATTACTTTAATTTCATTTTTTATTCTTCTGGTACTGATTATTATTTATGCAAAAATTAAACGGCAACGAAACGAAAGTCGGTTAATAGCCCACAATAAAGAATTAAAAAGCAGTAGAAACAGACTGTTACGAATGCTTGATGCAAATTCGGATGGTGTTTGGGAGCATAATTTCACCAAAAACACAACCTACATCAGCAAGAACATATGGGACAAATTGGGCTACGATTCCGATTTAATTCAAAATACGCCGGAATTTGTCGAAAGAATAATTCACCCGGATGATTTAAAAATATTTCTTTCGGAAAGGAAAAAATTGGAAAGCGGCGAAAGTGATCTTTTTGATGTGGAATTTCGAATTCAGGGAAAGAATAAAGACTGCATGTGGTTAAAGGCAAAAGCAAAAATTCTGGATTCCGAATCAGAAAAGCAAGCCATTAATTTGGTTGGAACTTTAATTGATATCACACAAAGAAAGGAAGCCGAGAAAAAAATTAAAGCTTCGGAGAAGCGATGGAGATCTTTAATTGAACAAGCTGCAGATGAAATTATCCTATTAGATTTCGACGGACAAATAATGGACGTTAATTTGGCTGCAACTACTATGCTGGGATACACCCGCGATGAAATTATTGGTTCCAATGTGACTCTTTTAGATCACAAATTTGAATTGGATCAGCTACATTCCTACTGGCAAAAGTTAGATCCCCAAAACCCATCTTTAAAACTGGAATCGATTCAGCAAAGAAAAGATAAAACAACTTTCCCAGTTGAGATTCACTTCAGTTTAATTGAATTAGCTGACAGTAAATTAATTTTAGCAGTGGTAATCGATATCAGCGTTAGACAAGAAACAGAACGCAAAGTATTAAACGCCGTTATTGAAACAGAAGAAAAAGAGAGAAAGAGATTTGCCACTGATCTTCATGATTCTATTGGCCCTTTGTTGTCGAGTATTAACTTATATCTTTCGGCGCTGGCAAAATCAAATTTGAGTGATCGAAATGAGCAGATAATTACGGCTTCGCGGGAAATTGTAAACGAAACCTTGGTCAATATCAAAGAAATATCAAACAACTTGAGTCCCCATGTTTTAAACGATTTTGGACTGGTAAACGCCATCCACTCGTTTATCAACAAAATAAACTTATCCAAATCCATCAACATTTCATTGGATTCGAAAAATTTGGAAAGCCGATTGAATCAGCAGGTAGAAGTGGTGATTTACAGAGTTGTAACTGAATTAATAAACAATACCATTAAGCATGCCGAGGCCAATAACATCCAAATTACACTTTCGAAAGAGAACAGTTCTCTGAATCTTATTTATCTTGACGACGGAAAAGGCTTCGATCCACAAGAAATTAGTACCGAAACATCGGGAATGGGTTTGTATAATATTCTAAGTCGGATTCGCTCCTTAAACGGAACACACAGCATCCAGAGTAATCCTGAAACTGGCGGCATGATGGCTGTTGTTAATGTAAACCTTTAAAACTTTGGATATGGAAGAGCAAAAAATTATCATTGTTGATGATCACAAAATATTCAGAAAAGGCTTACGATTTCTTCTTGAAGATATGGAAGGTATCAAGGTTATAGCTGAAGCCGAAGATGGAAAGGAGTTTTTGAGTTTACTGGAAATTAGTACTCCCGACATTGTTCTAATGGACATCAACATGCCAAAAATGAATGGAATTGAGGCTACCATTGAAGCCATGAAGTTTCATCCCAAACTCAAAATCATTGTGTTATCCATGCATGGAGAAGAACAGTATTACGACAAAATGGTTGAGGCTGGTGTAAAAGGTTTTCTGTTAAAAAATTCAGATGTTGATGAATTATCTTCCGCAATACAAACAGTCGCATTAGGCGGATCTTACTTTTCACAGGAGCTACTTGTTGGTATCCTAAACAAGCGAAAAGAACAGAAGAACCCAACGGAAATTGTAAATTTTACGGATCGCGAACTTGAAGTACTTCAATTAATCTGCAAAGGATTCAACAATAATAAAATTGCCGATACGCTGTTTATAAGTATCCGAACAGTAGAACGTCATCGGGCAAACCTGCTAAGCAAAGCAAACTGCACCAACTCTATTGCCATGGTGATGTATGCAGTTAAACACAACATTATCGAAATGTAATCTGAAAAAGAGGCACTTATCGCTCTTTAATTATACCTGTTCCAAATAACAGCATAACTCCTTAACAACAAACTATCTACAAGTTAAAACTGCGTATTTACACTCACATGCCCGTGAGTGTATTTTTGATTCAATTGCGCAAAACTACCCTTTCACAACGCAAACGATTCCACTTGTTTTGTATCAATAAATTATCTAATCGATAAATCATTATTCATTCAAAACAATTTACTATGATTACCTTTTTTATATGTATTGTAGCTTTGATTCTGGGATACGTTGTGTACGGAAAATTTGTGGAACGCAAATTTGGTGCAGACCCGGAAAGAATAACACCTGCTATTGCGCAGGAAGATGGTGTTGACTTTGTCCCAATGGGATGGAAGAAAATCTTTCTGATTCAATTCTTAAACATTGCCGGATTAGGTCCGATCTTCGGAGCTATTGCTGGTGCATTATGGGGACCTATTGCTTTTGTTTGGATTGTACTTGGCTGTATTTTTGCCGGTGGAGTTCACGATTACTTCTCTGGAATGTTATCCATGCGTCATGGAGGAACAAGTATTCCTGAAGTAGTAGGAAAATATTTGGGTCCGGCCTTTAAAAATTTTATGAGAGTATTCTCTGTTATTCTTTTGATACTTGTTGGCGTGGTATTTATAAAAGGCCCTGCAAGTATTCTTAACGGATTAACAGGATTTAATATTACCATTTTAATTGCAATTATTTTCTTGTATTACCTAATCGCCACTTTGGTTCCAATCGATAAATTAATTGGCAAAATTTATCCGTTTTTTGGCCTTTGTTTGTTAATTATGGCTGCTGGAATTGCGGGTGTACTAATTTTTGGTGGATATCACATCCCTGAACTAAATCCTGCAAACATTGGTAACTTACATGCAAGTCCGGATAAATATCCCATTTATCCATTGTTGTTCATCACCATTGCTTGTGGAGCAATTTCAGGCTTCCACTCAACACAATCTCCTTTAATGGCTCGTTGTATTACGAACGAAAAACAAGGAAGAAAAATTTTCTACGGAACCATGATTGCTGAAGGTATTGTTGCCCTGATTTGGGCAGCTGCTGCGATGACGTTCTTTGGCGGTGTTCGCGAATTAGGAGATTCAATGTCAGTAACCGGGCATAATGCTGCCTGGGTAGTTAATGAAGTATGTAATAGCATGCTAGGGAAAGTTGGTGGACTTCTGGCCATTTTTGGAGTAGTAGCTGCACCAATAACCTCAGGTGATACTGCATTTAGAAGTGCTCGTTTAACGATCGCCGATTCGCTTAATTTCTCTCAAAAATCAATTACCAAACGTTTAATTATTACCATTCCTCTTTTTGTAGTTGGATTTTTATTGACACAAGTGAATTTTGCAATCATCTGGAGATATTTCGGTTGGGCCAATCAAACTTTGGCAACAGTGGTACTTTGGACTGCAGCAATGTACATGGTTACAAAACTAAGAAGTCATTGGTTTATTTCACTACCTGCAACTTTCATGACAGCGGTGGTTACGACTTACATTTTAATTGCTCCTGAAGGCTTTGGATTATCACAAGAATTTGCATACCCAATGGGAATCTTTACAGCCTTGGCAAGTTTAGGAACCTTCCTATTCGTTGCCTACAAAAAATATCCAAAACTTCAACTACAAGTGCAATTAACACAAACTCCTAAATCAAAACAAAAATGAAAACAATTAAAACATTATTACTTGGAATCTTCATTTTATCGGGGATTGTAACGAAAGCACAAGATAAACCAGTTGTTAGTTTACATGGTTTTGTGGCTGCCGAAAGCTATTTTGATACAAGAACAACGGTGAATGCCCGCGAAGGAGCAATTCTTTTATTTCCAGCAGCTAAATCTTTAGATACAGAAGGAAATGATCTAAACGACCGCTCCGAATTTATGATGACAAGCATTCAGTCGAGATTAAATGTTACCGTTACCGGATTCGAAGCTTTCGGAGCAAATGGTACTGCTGTGGTAGAAGGCGACTTTGTTGGAACTACTAATGATCAGACAGGTTTGTTGCGTTTACGTCATGCCTTTATCAAATTAGATTGGGAAAAAGATCAATTGTTAGCTGGTAAATACTGGCACCCGCTTTTTATTGAATCAGCATTTCCAAGAGTTTTGCACTGGGGAGCAGGAATTCCGTTCGGAGTTTTAAACCGCGCACCTCAGTTGAGATATACCCGAAAAATCAAAAACAGTAAGTTGAGTTTTTCTCTACTTTCTCAAATGGATTTTAAAAGTAAAGGCCCTGAAGGCAGCAGTGCAAAATATGCACAGCAATCAAGTATTCCTGAATTTAATACCCGATTCGAGACCCAACTTTCGGATGTTGTTTCAACGGGTATTACTGTTGGCTACAAAACTTTAATGCCATTAACAGTAAATTCTCTTGGCGTTAAAACAGATGAGAAAATCGGCAGCTACTATACAAATTTATGGTTGGGCATTACCGGTAAAAAATTCAAATGGAACATTCAAAACATTTATGGCCAAAACATGTGCGATTTCTTTATGATTGGCGGCTATGGGGTTAAGAATGTTAAAACCAACGGCGATTACGAATACACCAACATCAAAACCTGGAATTTGGTTTCTGATATCTTCACAACTACAGGAAATATTAGATATGGTTTGAATGCCGGTTACAGCAAAAACCTGGGTGCCGATGATGATTTGGTTCAAGACAATGGTCGTTTTGTAGGTTTGTACAGCCTTGGATCCAATATCGATTACCTGTATCAGGTAGCTCCAAGAATTGAGTTTTTAGCTGGTAAAATGAAAATTGGCGGCGAAGTTATTTACACTGCCGCGGCTTACGGAACCACTCAGCTTGATGGAACCGTTGCCAACTCGGATATCGTAAGCAGTACCCGCTTTTTATTACATTTAAACTATGCTTTTTAGTTCATTTTCCTTTTAAGCGATTGAAAAAGTAACAATCATACAAATTCAGATCCGGATTTCTTACCATCCGGATCTGAATATTAAAATCCTGATACAATGAATGAATTCAAAATCTTTTCTGAAGCCCTGGAACTTAAAGCTCCCTGGTCGGTAAAAGATATTAAATTTATAGCAGTACATCCTTCCGAGAAAGTACTTCACATTGATTTGGAATATGTCTCTCAGGGAGATTACCATCATCAGGATGGTTCAGAATATCCAATTACCAATTACTTGGAGATAACACACAGGTATTACAATTTCTTGAATTGCACTTGTTACCTGCACATTAGTCTTCCTTGCTTTTTAAATTCCCAGCATAAAAGAGAACAGGCTCTTCTCCCTGTAAACAAAAAAATATAGCTCTACGAATATTAGCTTTGGGGCTAAATAGTAAAATACGAATCCGTTTTCCAATTAATCTTACATAAATTTCCATTTGATTCCCATTAACATTTCGTATTTTTAGTTTTTCAAAAAACTGATGCTTAAAGATGGAAAGTAATTCGCAACTGGAACTGGCTCACAAGTTTGTACGATTCACAAACACCACAATTTTCTTAACGGGTAAGGCCGGTACCGGAAAAACAACCTTTTTGCGTCAGTTAAAAGAGGAACTGCCCAAGCGAATGGTTGTGGTTGCACCAACTGGTGTGGCGGCCATTAATGCAGGTGGAGTAACCATTCATTCCTTTTTTCAGTTGCCGTTTGGCCCCATAATGCCCGGCCAAATTCTCAACGAGGATAAAAACCCAAAGACCGAATCCAATTCACCCATCCGGAAATACCGAAAAGAAAAAATCGATATTATAAAATCTCTAGATCTACTGATAATTGATGAAATTAGTATGGTTCGGGCCGATTTATTGGATGGTATTGATGAAGTTCTGCGCAAATTCAAAAATAGAAATCTGCCTTTTGGTGGCGTTCAGGTTTTGATGATTGGCGATTTGCAGCAATTGCCTCCTGTAGTTAAAAATGAAGAATGGAGTTTACTTCGAAATCATTTCGAAACACCCTTCTTTTTTAGCAGCCGGGCATTTCTGCAAGCTCAGCACATTAGTATTGAACTAACACATGTTTATCGCCAGAAAGACGAAAACTTCATTAAAATTCTGAACGAAATAAGGAACAATCAGCTCTCCCAAGCCTCTTATCAGGAATTGGAAAAGAGATATTTACCCGATTTTAATCCAACTGATAAGGACGGATATATCACCCTAACAACACACAATGCCCGGGCTCAAAAAATAAATGAAGAAAAACTGAAGCAATTAAAGGGAAAGTCGCAGCAATTTAAAGCTAACATTACAGGGATATTTCCTGAATACTCCTTTCCTACCGAAGAGCAATTGCAGCTAAAAGTAGGTGCGCAGGTAATGTTCGTAAAAAACGACAGTTCTGCTGAAAAACTATACTTTAATGGCAAAATTGGAGCAGTTACTAGTTTTGGCGATGATGTAATTCATGTGAAATGTGAATCGGATAATTTCGAAATTGATGTGTATCCGGAAGATTGGCACAACATCAATTACAGCATTAATGACGAAACAAAGGCCATCGAGGAGACCATTTCGGGTGCATTTTCGCAGTTCCCGCTGAAACTGGCTTGGGCAATCACCATCCATAAAAGTCAGGGATTAACTTTCGAAAGAGCAGTGATAGATGCCAATGCAGCTTTTGCTCACGGGCAAGTATATGTGGCCTTGAGTCGATGCAAGTCGTTGGAAGGTTTGGTTCTTAAATCTACGCTCAATAAAACCGGGATTATTTGCGACAATGCCGTATCAAAATTCACACAAAATATTGAAGCCAATCCTCCGGGCGAAGAAAATCTGGAAAACTCTATTCGCAAGTATCAGTTTCAGCTTCTCGAAGAACTGTTTTCTTTTCATGATATCTATCGAATCTGCAATTACTGCAACAAACATCTGCAGGAAAACAGAAGCAGCATACAAGGAAATTTACCCGATAAAATGAATGCGGCCTTTCCATTGCTGGGACCAGAAATTTTGGTGGTTGGGGAAAAATTTATTCCATCCATAAAACGATATTGTACCGATAGTCAGGATATTCATGAAAATAAAGAGGCGCAGGAAAGAATAAGTAAAGCATCGGCCTACTTTGTGGGTAAACTCGAGGAACACCTGCAAATCATTCTAAAAGATTTTAGTTTTGACAGCGATAATCAGGGTGTAAAGAAAGTAATTGAAGGTCATCTGAAACAGTTGAACGAAAAGCTAAGCGTTAAATTGATTAGTTTAAAATCGTGTTTGAAAAAATTCGATACTGCCGACTATCAAACTGTGCGGGCCAAAGCTCATTTCGAGAAGCAAGCCTTCCGATTAAAGAGCCCCAAAGAAGTGGTTGATGAGAATGTAAAACATCCGAATTTGTTTAGAATACTAAAGAAATGGAGAAAAGATTTGGCCGATAAAATAAGTGTCCCTGTTTATTACATCGCCTCGCAACAAAGTCTGGTTGATATTGCCAATAATCTGCCCTACACCGCCGATCAACTAAAAGCTGTTACAGGTTTTGGAAAGAAAAAAATTGAACGCTACGGCTCGGATGTAATCAAAATGGTTTCGGAATATCGCCAAGGGCAAAATTTGGGTTTGTTGAATTTCACATCGGCTGAACCGGAAAAAATAATAAAACCGGGTAACAAACAAGATACCAAAGAGGTAAGTTTGGAATTGTATCAGGATGGCCGAAATGTAAGGGAAATTGCCGCCTTTCGGGATCTTACTGTAACAACCATAGATAAACATCTGGCCCATTACGTTGGCCTGGGCATGTTGCCTCTCGATAAATTTGTTGAGAAGAAGAAAATCAAAAAGATTAAAAAACAGCTTGAAAAAGAGGGTCTCGAAAACCTAAATGAGTGTAAACAAGAACTTGGTTCCGATTACTCCTACTCTGAAATACGATATGTTCAGGCATATTTGAAAAATGCGAATTCAAAATAAGCCATGAAGTTTTAAGTTTCATTAACTTTAATTCAATCCTTTTACCACTTCCATACCCTACATTTGTAATGAACAAAGACAAAAAAGTTTTTTCATATAGATTAGGTTTAGGTTAGTAATTAGGGTTAGTGAAAATCCCGGACTTCGCAGTCTGGGATTTTTCTTTTAATAAGATTTAAACCAATTTTTAACTCCTAAAAAATAACAAGCATCAGGGTCCCAATTTTGAAAATAAATCGATAAGTGAACTTTTATGTTTCATTAACTTTAATTCAATCCTTTTAGCACTTCTATGCTCTACATTTGTAATGTACAAAACATAAAAGTAATTTTTCATAGGTTAGATTTGAATTCACAATTAGGTTTAGTGAAAATCCCAGGCTTCGCGGTCTGGGATTTTTCTATTTAGCTAAAGTTCGGCGTTCAACTTTTCAAGCTTCGACGATCTACCTTATGCTATTCCGACGCAAACGAAAATTGCTTTCCAAATGTTTCTTTCACCTGCGCCGGTACTTACCGGCCACATTAATATCCCAGGGTGGCATTCGCTGTGCTCATTTACCCCGGGCTAAACTATTTGAGCCCTTCAGGCTCGAGAAAAAAGAGATAATACTTCCTACTCCGAAATACGCTATGTTCAGGCATATTTGAAAAATGCGAATTCAAAATAAGCCATGAAGTTTTAAGTTTCATTAACTTTAATTCAATCCTTTTACCACTTCCATACCCTATATTTGTAATGAACAAAGACAAAAAAGTTTTTTCATATAGATTAGGTTTAGGTTAGTAATTAGGGTTAGTGAAAATCCCAGACTTCGCAGTCTGGGATTTTTCGATTTTGATTATTTACTGCTCCTGCTAATTGGTAAAAGCATGTATAATCTCCTTGTAATTTCAAATTCTTTTCTCTTTATTTGTATTCAATTTAAATAGCATGCGCAATTTTACTTTCTGTTTGGATGAATTGCATTCCAAATTTTATATTTCCTGCTATTTTTAAATAGCTTTTAGCCAAGGGCTATTAGCTAAAAACTTCTAATCTTTGATATGGAAGTTTATTAAACAAGTAATAATTATTAACTAACAATAAATTGATTTAACGAATATGAAACGTCCATGCCAAAGTGATTTTAACACACAGGGAGATGATTATTCCAGCATGGTAAGTTACATATGGCAAAAACTTAAAATTATAAACATATGAAACGTCCATGCCAAAGTGATTTTGACACACAGGGAGATGATTATTCCAGCATGGTAAGTTACATATGACAAATCAAAAAC
>JAQBBZ010000193.1:0-3650 GCA_032125735.1 Labilibaculum sp. | reverse complement strand
CCTACCGATTTGGTATTTCCTTTCTTCCTATTTGCAGTTGGTGTTGCCATGTGGTTTGCTTTCGGAAAATTCGATCATAAATTAAGCCCCGAAGCAGGAAAGAAGATTCTGAAGCGAACCGTAATCATTTTCGCGATAGGTTTGTTGTTAAATGCGTTTCCATTTGTTCAGATTAAATGGGAAAATTTTCGAATAATGGGTGTTTTGCAGCGAATCGCCTTGGCTTATGGAATAGGAAGTTTGCTTTGTTTGTCGCTGAGTAAAATTCGATTGGTGTATGCCTCAGCAGTAATTCTTCTGGCATATTGGGGATTGGTTTTTTTCCTTGGCGGTGATGATCCATATAGTTTAGAAGGAAATCCTACAATGGCTTTCGATGCCATGATTCTTGGTGCAAGTCATATGTACAAGGGCTTTGGTGTTACTTTCGATCCAGAAGGATTGTTTAGCACTCTTCCGGCCATTGCCACCGTGATCCTTGGCTATCTTTCCGGATTTTTAATCGAGTCCACCGAGCGAAAGAAGTTGGTTGCAAAGCTATTGATGTTTGGCGCTTTAGGAGTGATTGTTGGTTTAATTTGGAATTTGGGATTCCCGATTAATAAACCAATCTGGTCTAGTTCTTATGTGGTTTATACCGCAGGTTTAGCGCTTTTGGTTTTAGCTGTAATGATTTATCTAATCGATATTTTGGAGTATAAAAAATGGGCTCATCCTTTTCTGGTTTTCGGAATGAATCCATTATTCATTTATGTTCTTTCAGGAGTTTGGGTAAGAGTAATGATTTATTTGATTCATGTATCGGATGAGACAGGGAATTCTGTGACTGGTTATGTCTGGTTGTATAAAAACGCATTTGCATCCTGGGCAGGAGACTTAAATGGATCATTGTTTTTTGCTCTGGCACATATCATAGTCTATTGGCTAATCGTGCTATTTCTCTATCGACGAAAAATATTTATTAAAATATAAAAGAAAAGCTTCGGAACTAATCCGAAGCTTTTTTTGATCCAAATATTTTAGTTAAAAATTTACTCGGTTTAATTTCTTTTGTTGATTTGTTTCGGCTCAGTAACATGGGACCCGATACACCAAGCGAAAGTGCTGTTAAAACAAAAAAGGCTTTTAATCCATTATCAAATGTTTCCTGTAACAATTGTAGAAAAATGGTGTGGTCATTCTCTCCCGTTAAACGGATAATCCCCAACATCATGCGGTAGGTAAATGCACCGGGAACCATTGGGATAACTGCCGGAATTGCAAAAATAAAGGGAGGCGAATGTCTAAGGTGAGCTGCTATAACGCTTAAGAATCCAATGAGTAAAGCGCCCATAAAAGAGCTAAGAATGATGTTTACTCCTAACTTTAAACAGATTAGCTTTAGGGTTCCACCCAAAGCACCCATGATAAATATTACCCATAATGTTCGGGGAGGAACATTAAAGAGTACTGCAAAACCAATAGCTGCAAAGCCCAGCCAAATCCAGGTTTCAGATAAATGAATCCATTCCATATTTTAAATGTTATAAATTAGTATTGCTCCCAATAAGCCTAAGGCAATCGATAGGGCAATGGTTAATCCATTTATTCCTCTCACCACACCGTTTATAATATTTCCATCCAGAAGATCCAGAAGAGAATTAATTAATGGAATTCCAGGAATTAAATATAAAACAGAGGTGGCAAAAGCATATTCGGGGTTGTTGCCAATATGCAGATAAACTGTAGCTCCCGAAATAAGAGATGACACAAACGCGGCTGAGAAAATGCATAAATACGGATTGAACTCTCTTTTTACTGCTTCCTGTCTTACATATAAGCCAACAAAGGTCGCCACAAATGCAACGATCATTTCGATGGCTTCTCCACCAAAAAGTCGACAGAATGAGGCTCCTGCCAAAGCCACCATCAGTAAGGTTACAATTCGAGGATAATGAGAACCAGATTTTAGCCGAGCTATTTCTTTTCTGACCATCTCAAAACTCCAATTTTCCTCTGCAATGTGCCAGCTCATTCGACTAAGTCCGCTCACAATTTTAAAATTGACACGATGACTCGATGTTTGTTTCAGTCGGCTAAAAAATTGATCCGATTCTTCGTTGTATAGGGTTAGCATTAATGCGTGATGCGTGATCAATAATTCGGTACGGTAACCAAATGTTGAGGCAATCCGCATTACGGTAACCCGAATTCTAAATGTATTTGCTCCGGTCTCCATCAATAAAGCTCCAACCTCAAGCAGGATTTCACACAACTCATTAATCTTATCTTTTTCGGATAAAACCATAGCTTCTCTATTAAAATGATACTAATTTGATAATTGATAACTTTGAATCTTTTTGCTAGCCAGTAAATAAGTGAATTATCATCTGCTGTTTAACTGTTGGAATTTGTTTTTTAATTTCGAAGTTAAGTCAACCGAAAGAAATTCGCTGATGAGCTGTATCGAAGTATGTTTTTTTAAAGAAACAAAGTATTATAGTTTGCAAATGTAGTTATTTTATGAGTTCTAGCTTAGAAACGATGAGGAAATTAGGCTTGAATTTTGTTCAATTTCCTTATTGGTATAAATAGTATTTTTTTGATCTTTTCAGGAATGAATCCTTTGGTGCATCCCAAATTTCTTTAATGTCGCTTACCAAAAAGTTTTCGGTAAATCTCCTCCTTATTTGGTTGCTTCCACATACTTTATCAAACATGCTTAGTCGTGAAGCCTCGCACATTTCGAATGGATTTTTATCAGGATATAATTTGTGACATTCTTGCATCACATAGAATTGAATGAGGGAAACAGGTGCTTTTTGAATGTCAGTAAAATGCAATTGAACTCCATGAAGCATAATGTCTTTCCCAACGGAATAGTATGGTTTGTAGTGTACAGGTCTAAAAAGAACACCAGGAATGTCCAAATTATTTAAATTTTCAGATAAATCATCAGCATTGATCCATTCCGCAGCAAATAATTCGAATGGCTGAGTATAGCCTACTCCAATCGAAATAGTATACAATTCACCAAGTATGCCCGATGCCGCATAGTAAATTGCACTCATTGAGTTTGGAATATGAGGAGAAGTCGGCACCCAAGGCAATCCAGTTTCCTGAAAAGTCATCTTTCGATTCCATCCTTCCATTTTTATTACTTGCAATTTGCATTTTTTACCGTCCTTTAATAGGCCTTCTTCATTCAGGTATTTGGCCAGTTCTCCACAAGTAAGCCCATACACATAAGGGATAGGGAACTGACTCACAAAAGATATTTGGCTGGGTTCAACTAAACAGCCTTCTATCTTATTTCCTCCAAAAGGATTTGGTCGATCCAATACGATAAATTCCACATCATTCTCGGCACAAGCTTCCATTAGCAATCCCATGCTGCTGATGTAAGTATAGGAACGTACACCGATATCCTGAATGTCATATACAATAGCATCCAAATCTTTTAGCATTTTGGCATTTGGTTTTTGTTGCTTGCCATACAAAGAATAGACTTGAATACTTGTTTTTTTGTCGGTGTAGGTTTCTACTTTCTCTCCGGCAGCATGATCTCCCCGTATTCCATGTTCAGGGCTGAAAAGAACTTTTACCTCTATATCATTGCAAGAGTGAAGCAAATCAATAGTCGACTCTAAATTTTGATTTACTCCAGTAGG
>JAQBBZ010000192.1:0-18786 GCA_032125735.1 Labilibaculum sp. | reverse complement strand
AAAACATCTTCCTTAATACAGGAGAAGATATCTACTCGGAAACTGAGTTTTAAGGCCGATTTGGATGTTCGGGGACTGTGAGGCGAAGAGGCATTGCAGGTGGTAATTGATCATATTGATGATATCATCATGCTGGATGTTCATGAATTTAGAATTTTGCACGGAACAGGAGGCGGAATTCTTCGCCAGATGATTCGCGAATATTTACAAACGGTAGACTTGGTAGAACACTTTCGTGATGAAAAAATTCAAATGGGTGGCGCTGGAATCACCGTGGTTACCATGGAATAAGCTTCTTGCAAGTATTTAAGACCTAATAATTGTTCGTGGTTTGGAGTCTTGCACTAAGTTGGATCCCCAATTAACATGTCGGTTTGTTCTCTGCAAAGCTGTGAGCCCCCAATTAAAATATAGGTTTGTTCCCTGCAAAGCTGTGAGCCCTGTTTCTGTATGAAAAGTGGGCTCTCGCAAGCTTGTTCAGCTACTCCGTAAACATAGTTTGTGTCTCGCAGTTGTGAAATACCTCATCTAACAAGTGAGATTGCGATCTGCACGAGTGCAGGGGCACAACCGAATAGCGCCGGTGAGGCTCTCAACTAATGCAAGGGGTGTTCATTCTGTCACTGGCAAGGCTCTCAGCAATGCCAAAAGTGCTCATACTGTCGCTGGCAAGGCTTTTAATACCTATATTATCATGTCTTTTCAGTCTTGCGGTCATTCCAATCAGGTGGGATGATAGAAAACACGAACACAAATAAGCCTTTCTCTATTGTTCGAAGCCAAATTGAAAACAATTTAAGGGTAAGCGGAATCTTAAAGATGTTAATTTAATTGGCTTATCTTGGAATTATTAAACTTTTATAAACGGGTTCAAATTCTGTAATTTATTGAAGAGCTTTATTTATGGCTCGTGCATAAGAACTGCTTGTTCCATAGGCCGCACATTTCTGAATGTCGTCGTACAACCAAATAAATCCGCCCGAAATATTTTCAGCATCAGTTTCGATTTTACTTTCAATTTCCGATGGACTATCACCATTCACGCAGTTGTTCCCATTTCGACACCACAATCCCATCGAAACTTTTAAATCTCCAAAATGCTGATTCCAAATGGCAGGTTTATTCGAATAGCCACCAGCATAACATTGTAAATAAACACGATCAATAACTCCTGGTTTTTGAGCTTCTACTTGGCTGTAAACCGATTTCCAATAATTTGTTTGATCGAATGGGCAAAGACTGATCTTGTAACCCATATCAGCAAGCATCAAGCTAAATTTAACGGTCGATTCTACATCATAAGTAACTTCATCGTCGTAATTAATGGCGGTTGCACCTGTTATCTCCATTAATTTTTGAAATGATTTATAGAGCTTGGTTTCTTTACCAGATCCTTCAGCTGCTATGGTGTTTTTTATATTTCCCCACGATTGGGCACCCCAGGCACCTACTCCAATTTCAATACGATCAACTGATGTGGGTGTTTCCAATAATGAGCTTAATCGAGTTGTCCATGCCGGATCTCCTATGTATTCACCATTCGCATCGATTATTTTCTGATCATTAAAATTCATACTACCATCTTTGCCCACATGTATCGTCCATAAGATTACTGTCGAAAAACCCGACGATTTTAAATCATTGATTACTTCATCACCACCAGAGTAGAAAGGGCCACCACCAAAAATAGCAGAGTATTCATTCGCTGGAGGATTTGTTGGTTTTTGATTCGAAGGATCTGTATTCTCTGAATTACTATCCGTGCAGGATGTGGAGACAATAAAAAGTAGAAATAAAACAAGAGATTTAAAAGTTGTCATTCGGTTAATTTTGTTGTGAATAATATCTAAATATACAAAGAGAGACTTAACACATCAGTTAATTTTATATTAATAGTGGGAATTCAAGTGTTAATCAAGGCTGTTTACTAAAAAAAAAATGCCATCTAAAGGAGATGGCATTAAAAATATAGGTGTGAAATATATTTATTGAAATAGAGTTAATAGTACATAGAGGTAATGGGCAAATGTACCCGCTATTATTCCTCCAATTGTGTGTGAAAGCAAGGCTTTCGATGTTAATTCACGGTAGTTAAGTGTGTCAAGCATTGCCGTGTGAGTACTTAAATAGCCACTCCAGCACATGCCCATTGCAGTAAATACAGCAATAACATTACCATCAATAATTCCTTTTGCAATAAATGCTTTTACCAACGACATAGCGGCACCCACTGCACCTAATGATGTAACAGGGAAAGCAATTAATTCAGGATGTTTAAATCCAAACAATCCTTCGAACAACCACCAAATATGTCCAGCTAATTCAGGTAGTAATGGTACTCCTTCGTAGGCAATTCCCTGATAACCTAAAGTCACATCTTTAGGACCAAATGTTAACATCATTACCATGGTCGATATTATAAGTACGCCAGGAATAATAGATAATCCTAAATCTACCCCAGTTTTACCACCGTCTAAAATAGAGTTAAGAAATCTTAGAAATACACCCCCCTCAGATTTAAAACTGATTTTTTCAGTAGCACCCTCAAAATCATTATCGGTTCTTACAGGAATATGATTTCTAATCAATCGCTGCATCAATCTGGTCGAAACGATAGCACCAACCAAAGCTCCTGCTAGCCCTATTAAAGCAGGAATAAATAAGTTTTCTTCACTGCCGGGTATTTTTAGGGTAGACATGAAAGTGATCACAATTAAGCCCATCCCAAAAGCAGTACCAAAATTGGTCAAGGAAACTAGTTGGTAGTTTTTAAAATACTTGCTGAAATTTTTATCATTAGCCAAACTAATAATAGCCGGGTTATCCGATAGAAAAGTTAAAACTCCGGCTAAAGCCGCAACACCGGGAAGATTAAAGAGTGGTCTCATTAAAGGAGCAAGAATTTTCTCCAGTAAACGAACCACACCAAATTCAATTAGTAATTTACCCAGTGCGCCCGAAAGTACAGTAATTCCCATAATGTAGAATACGGTATTCATCAGTAAATCCCACGCTGTATTCATTATGGTATTTAGCATATTGGCAACACCCATGTGGTGACCAACATAACCGAAAATACCGAAAAAGGTAATCAGAAACATTACTGCTTCATACCTTCGTTTCTTAAGGAAATCTGTTTCCTTAATCGCCTTAATTGCGTTCATAGTTTTTACTTAAGTGTTTGTTGTTTGTGTTTAGCGGCAAAAGTAATTTTTTGACTATTTAAAGGGCTGTTTTTGGATATGATCTTTATCAGGTTTAAGGAAAAATTGATATGTTTTAAAAAACACATTGAAAAATCAGGTTTCATTGTGATTATTGATCAATTCCGAATTGTTGTGTTGATAAAATCATTTTTTAGCTATGCACAATTGTAGTAGCTTTGTTCTCCCTATCAAAATTGATCCATGACCACAGCCAAACGCGCATTAAAAAAATATTTTGGATACGACCATTTTCGGCCTTTACAGGAAGAGATAATTAAATCCGTGCTTCAAGGTGAGGATGCCTTGGTTATTATGCCAACAGGTGGAGGTAAATCCATTTGTTATCAAATACCAGCATTAATCATGGAAGGCATTACTGTGGTCGTTTCACCCTTGATTGCTCTCATGAAAGATCAGGTGGAAGGTTTGCACGCCAATGGAGTGGATGCTGCTTTCCTGAATAGTTCGCAGAGCTCTCAGCAACAGGCAGATGTCATTGAGAGAATCAGCGAAGGAAGGCTAAATCTCTTGTATGTTTCCCCGGAGAAGTTGTTGAGTCGAGATTTTTACTACCTGCTTTTGCAACTTAAAGTAAATTTATTTGCCATAGATGAGGCACATTGTATTTCGGTATGGGGACACGATTTTAGACCGGAGTATGCAAAAATGTCTTATTTGAAAAAGCAATTTCCTCATGTTCCTGTAATTGCTTTAACTGCTACTGCCGATAATTTAACGCAGAAAGATATCGTTAATCAACTAGGATTAATAAATCCTAAAAAATATAATACTTCCTTCGATCGCCCCAATTTAAGTTTGAATGTGGCTCCCGGTAAGGATAAATTTAAAAGTATACTTGGTTTTATACGCCAAAGACCACATCAGGCAGGGATTATTTACTGCTTAAGCAGAAAAGCTACTGAGGGATTGGCAGAAAAACTTAAAAATGCAGGAGTGAATGCCTCCTATTATCATGCTGGTTTATCAGCTGAAGAAAGAGCCCGGCGACAAGAGGATTTTATTAATGATGAGGTGCCAATTATATGTGCTACCATTGCTTTTGGTATGGGGATTGACAAGTCGAATGTGCGTTGGGTAATTCACTACAACCTTCCGCGCAATATTGAGTCTTACTATCAGGAGATTGGTCGTGCCGGTCGCGATGGATTAAAGGCAGATACCTTATTGTTTTATAGTTTCTCGGATGTGATTGTTCATCGTAAATTTATCGAGGAATCGGCTCAGAAAGAGGTTTCGCATGCCAAATTGGAACGAATCCAGCAATTTTGTGATGCTCAAATATGCAGGCGAAAAATTTTGCTAAATTATTTTGGTGAACATTTGGAAGAAAATTGCAATAATTGTGACGTTTGTAAAAATCCACCTCATCAATTCGATGGAACGATCATTGCACAAAAGGCATTTTCGGCAATCGTTCGCTTAAAAGAAAAGGTGGCAGCAGGAACTTTAATTGATGTTATTCGGGGTTCATCGCGGCAGGAAATTTTAAGTAAGGGATATCACAAAATCAAAACCTATGGAGTTGGAAAAGATATAGCCCATCAGGATTGGCAGCAATACATGTTGCAACTTTTAAATTTGGGTTTTATTTCTGTTGCCTACGATGATGGAAATGCTCTGAAGTTAACCGAGCAAGGGCGAGAAGTGCTTTTTGAGGAGAGACTTGTGAATTTGGTTCATTTGGCTTCAATGAAGTCCGATCCTGAAATAAAACCAATCGTAAAAACGGGTAAACAAGAAGCAAGAGAGGGATTATTCGAAGCATTGCGAAAATTACGTTTGCAGATATCCCGTGAAGAGAATATTCCTCCATATTTGGTATTCTCTGATGCTAGTTTGCAAGAAATGGCTCAGGAAGAACCTACCAGTGAATTTGAAATGAAATTGATATCGGGCGTTGGTGTTCGAAAATATCAATTGTACGGAGATTTGTTTATTAATGAGATTGTAGAGTTTGGGCAGAATAAGAATTTAGAAGCCAAAAAAAGCGGCGAATCTTTTTATCAGACTTATGAGTATTACAAGCAGGGTTTCTCTGTGGAAGAAATTGCAAGTATCCGAAAAATTAATCCGGTTACCATATACTCTCATTTGGCTTCCTTGTATGAGAAAGGTGCTGATATTGATTTGACAGAGTATTTGAATCCTTCAGAATTTGAACAGATTGAAAATGCTTACCGTTCTTTAAATGAGACTGGTAATGTTAAGGATCTCTATTTGTTTATGAAAGAAGAGATTGAATACTATAAAATTCGGCTAGGTATTTCTTATCTAAAAGTACTTTCGTCTAGTTAATATTAGATTTAATCGTTCAGATATCCTATGTATCGAAATTTTGTAATTAGTAAATTTATTTTTGTTAAATTAGTTGTTGCTTTTTAATAAGCACATTATTCTAATATCAATAGAATTTATTGTTTGTGAATCTTACACCTTTAAATAACTTACTAATATGAAATTAAAATTATTTTTCAGTATTGTTATAATCACGCATATGGCAATGTCTTGTACTTCAGAATCAATAAAACCAGAACCACCCGTTGCACAAAAAATTGCAAAAGAGCTTACTGTTCACGGTGATACCAGAATCGATAATTATTATTGGATGAATCAGAGGGAAGATTCAGCTGTAATTAATTATTTGAATGCAGAAAACAGTTACACCGATGCAATGATGAAGCATACGGAAGAATTTCAAACAAAGCTGTTTGATGAAATGATTGCACGCATAAAGAAAACAGACGAATCTGTTCCTTCTAAATCTAATGGATTTTACTATTACAGCAGAACCGAAGGAGATGCGGAATATTCTCTGTATTGTCGCAAAGAAGGATCATTAGAAGCTAACGAGCAAATTATGCTTAACGTTCCAGAAATGGCGAAAGGCTTAAATTTTTTTAGTATTGGAGATTTTTCCGTAAGTGAGAGCAACGAAATTCTTGCTTATTCTGAAGATACTTTAAGTCGAAGAAGATACACCATCAAGTTTAAAAGTTTGGTTGATGACAAAGTTTATAGTGATGAGATTGAAAATACAACAGGAGGGATCACTTGGGCAAATGATAATAAAACTGTTTTTTACACAGTAAAACATCCCGAAACTTTATTGCCATATAAAGTGTTTAAACACGTTTTAGGCACGGCTGTTGAACAAGATGAATTGGTTTATGAAGAAAAGGATAATACTTTTTATACATCCTGCTTTAAAACAAAATCAAGAAAATACATTGTAATCGGATCAACAAGTACACTATCTGCGGAATACAGATATATCGATGCGAGTAAGCCTAACAGTGAATTTCAAATGTTTCAGGCACGCGAAAAAGACTTGGAGTACGAAATTGATCACTACAAAGGAGATTTTTACATCAGAACTAATTATCAGGCAAAAAACTTTCGTTTGATGAAAACTCCGATAGCTAAAACAGCTAAAGAGAATTGGATTGAAATGATTCCTAACCGTGATGATGTGTATTTAAGTAATTTTGAAATATTTGAAAATTACCTCGTTATAGGTGAACGAAAGAATGGTTTAAATCAGTTACGAATTAGAAATTGGACTGATAATGAGGAGCATTATCTTGATTTTGGCGAAGAAACTTACGATGCCTGGATTTCAACAAACCCTGAATTTGATACTGATGTTCTTCGTTATGGTTATACTTCATTAACCACACCATCTTCCACCATTGATTACGACATGAGTACCAAGGTGAAGAAGGTTATGAAACAGCAAGAAGTTGTTGGCGATTTTGATAAGTCAAACTACGAATCGAAGCGAATTTGGGCCACAGCCGAGGATGGAACGAAGGTGCCTGTTTCGTTGGTTTATCGTAAAGATAAATTCAAAAAAGGAACTAACCCACTTTGGTTATCTGCTTATGGTTCATATGGCAGTAGTTCCGATGTGTATTTTAGCTCTGTTCGATTAAGTTTATTGGATCGAGGTTTTGTTATTGCTACAGCACATGTTCGTGGAGGACAGGAAATGGGACGCTATTGGTATGAGGATGGAAAGCTTTTAAAGAAGAAAAATACATTTACCGATTTTAATACCTGTGCCGAATACATGGTAGCAGAAGGCTATGCAGCAAAAGACAAAGTTTTTGCCTGGGGTGGAAGTGCAGGAGGATTGCTGATGGGAGCAATTAGTAATATGCGACCAGATCTTTACAAAGGCATAATTGCCGCCGTTCCATTTGTTGACGTGGTAACCACAATGCTGGATGAATCGATTCCCTTAACTACCGGTGAGTTTGATGAGTGGGGAAATCCAAAAGATAAAGAGTATTACGATTACATGCTTTCTTATTCTCCTTACGATAATGTGGAAGCTAAAGACTATCCTGCGATGTTAATTACAACAGGATTGCATGACTCTCAGGTTCAGTATTGGGAACCAGCAAAATGGGTTGCTAAATTACGTGATATGAAAACCGATCATAATCCTTTGTTGATAAAAATTAATATGGATTTTGGACATGGTGGCGCCTCTGGTCGATTTGAACGTTATCATGAAGTTGCATTAGAATATGCCTTTGTTCTTGATCTTGTTGGAATTAGTGAATAATTAGACATAAATAAAAAAAGCACTCTATTTGGAGTGCTTTTTTTATATATTTATGACCCACTTTAATGTAACCCGAACTGATGATAAAAACCCTTATTATTGATGATGAACTAAAAAGTCAATCGACTTTGCACAAGTTGTTGGAAATGTATTGCCCGGGAGTAGAGGTTATTGGTTTTGCACATAATGTGGAGTCAGGAATTGATGCTATTGATAGTTTAAAGCCAGATTTGGTTTTTTTAGATATCTCTATGCCGGATGGGGATGGATTTGAAGTTCTGGAAAGAGTTAAGAATCGCAATTTTGAAGTGGTTTTCACAACTGCTTTTAATGATTATGCAATTAAAGCTTTTCAGTTTGCTGCATTGCATTATTTGTTAAAACCAATTAATTATATTGAGTTGCAGAGTGCGGTTAAACGTTTTAAACAAAATCATCAAGATGTTGATTTGAACGAGAAGATAAAAATCTTGTGTGATAGTTTAAGTAATCATCATCAGAAAATAATTCTGCCAACATCAAATGGACTTCGTATTGTTGAACTAAACCAGATACTTCGTTGCGAAGCGGATGGTAGCTATACCAATTTTTATTTGAGTGATAATACAGTATTGATGGTTTCTAAGGTGTTATCCAATTTTGAGGACATATTGCCAACTGAAATATTTTGTAGAGTTCATAGCAAGCATCTAGTCAATCTAAATTACATTAGCCAGTACATTAAAGGAAGAGGCGGACGTATTATTTTAACTTCAGGAAAGGAAGTTGAGGTTTCGGAGAATAAGAAAAAAGATTTTCTGAAAAGACTCACGTATTTGGCCCATTCATTAAATAAAGTGAAGAAATAGTTTAAACTAATTCTGGGAATTAGATCAAAAAGGGAAGCTTAAAAAGCTTCCCTTTTTTTTATTAGGAAAAATAAACATAAGGTGTTAATGTCGTCTTTAATGGCTACTGGTTGGTTTATCATAAATTGAAATGTAAGTAAATTAGATCGTTGAAGAGTTGCTATTAATGTTCTTAAGTATGTTTTGTTGATATTTTTGTAAACTCTGAAACAAATGTAGGGATGTTAGGGCACTTAGGAAATACTGATTTTTATTTGGGCGTTCGCTTTAATTTTATGTATCAACATACTGAAATTGTTAAAATGCCGGGTGTTCAAGGTGCTGATCAAAAAACAACATTTATAAATGCTATATTTTACCTTAGACTTAAGATTGGATTTAAAATATTTTAAGGCTTAAGGAGAAGTATTTTTACTTCATGTGGAACATTTTGTTTTATGAAAGCACAAAATAAGATTTCAGCTATTACCGCGGATAGTAATTTAGAAAGTCATTTATGTATTCTTCATGATTGGAGCATTATCACGCTATTATAAGCTAAAACAACATAGATATAAATTTAATGTCCCTGAAGATAAATTATGGATTGCCCCGATGAGATTTCTTACCTAATTTCGAGCAGAATTTAATCTAAATCACCACAACACACTACTACAATAATGATTGAACGGTTAAAATCGGAAGTTTTAAAGAAGTTTGGTTCACAGCTAATGTATACAAAAGCTTGTCGTATTTTAGCTGAAGAAATTTGCACTGAGACCGGATACAGAATTAGTACTACCACTATACGAAGAATTTATGGATTCTTAAAAACGAGAGCTATTCCAGCAAAATTCACCTTAAGCACGCTTGCCATTTATGTTGGTTACTCAACTTGGGAGGGATTTTGTGCTTCACAGGGTAATACCGTAAAAGCTTCCAATAAGCAGAAACGAAATTGGAATGATTTATATGAAAAATCCCTTGATCTAAGTAAGGAAACTTATAAGTTGGTTGTTGGACAATCAGGAATACCGTTTCACTCTGTTGTTAGTCGGTTGCATGCCGAAGAACGAATCACTTGTTTTTTAAACTCATCAAAAATGGCAACAGGTTTTGTTGCTCCAGGTGGTTTCGGTAAATCTAGCATGTTGGCCAAGTGGTTCGAGAAAAATTGGATCAGAAAACAATGTGCTGATGTCATTTTATATCTGAATGCATCATTCATGATTGGGTTCTTAAATAATGATTTTAGATTGGATCGGTGGATTCAAGATCAGTTGGATTTTGACCAGAAAGATACCCTGAAATATTTTCTTGAAAATCCGGAGGACTGTGAAGCTCGAATTATTATTGCTATCGATGCCCTCGATGAAATCACATATGATAATGTTAAATTAGAGAGACTGTTCCTACAGTTAAAACAGTTTATATCAAATTATAAGGATTCAGACAAGATTAAATTAATAATAACTTCCCGATGTTCAACATGGGAGAAGTTTGCCTTGCCTTTCGTGATTAAAGGAAATGCCATTCAAAATAGTTGGTACGAGTTGGGTTTGAAAGTAGATTCAAACGATCATCAGAATCTATATCCTTTAACAAATGATGAAATTCAATATGTAATTGATCGTACAATCAATAATAGTTTTTCATCTAAATTTTCTGTTAACGAATTGTCTTTTCATCAAAAGAAAATGATTTCGAATCCTTTCTTTCTGGAATTATTCGTGAAATTATACAACCCGAATAAGCATTATGGCTACAATGAAGGGCAAGAATTATTAAATGAATTTTTACGAAATAAGGTGTTCTATTCCAGATTTTCAGAAGAGAAGATGGATATTTTACATGGCATTTTGAAATTGATTGAGTATGGGAAAAATGGAATTGCGGCAAAAAAAATGGAATTACGGAATGAATTTCCAATCCATATGAAAACTGCAGGGAATTATTTTTATGCCTACGAGGAATTAATTTCATATGGCCTATTAACCGAATTTGTCATCATAAACGAACACAATCGTTATTGTAAGTATGTAAAAATAACCAGCGAACAGTTATTTGAGACTTTGATTGGTATGGATATCGTTCAGCAAAATGGAGGAGTAGATTTTCAGTTGATTAAAGATGTTGAAGAGGAGTATTCTGGGTTTGAGATTAAAAATAGACTAATTAGCTTTTTGTACACAAATGCTTTCTATAATGGAAAATACCTCGAATTAAAAAACTTTTTCCAATTAAGTGATGATACACTTTCAGATCGTGATGTGATTGATACTGTGCTTAATTCAGGTATTTATTCCGATGATCAGAACAAGGCGTTGATGGAACATTTTGTAACTCAGGAAAGAGCTGAAAAGTATCTGTTTCGGGATTTTCCGGATATCTATAATCTTAGTAAAGGAGACAAGGCGATTTTAGAAATCTTTGCAAGAAAAGGACAATCTAAAAGTGTACGAATAAAGTCGCTTTCTGTGTTGTTGCTGATTTCTGTATTTACTCTGAATATTGAGAATACTGCGCAATATTACCAGGATTTGAATGCAGAAGAGATTGATTCGTCGTGCACAGGATTTGATATTTCAATGAGACTTGCCAGTATTTTAATCTACAATCATTTTATCAGTAAAGAATCTAATGAGATTGAAGTTTTAAAGATGTTTTATTACAGAGAGATGGCTTATAGTCAGACCTGTGATGATCCTGCGGTATTGAATGGTGAATTTGAGCTTATTCTTTGTATGGTATTAATTTATATGAAATCTTTTCATAAGGTTCTTCAATTAATTGATGATGTTGAGCATTTGTATAAAACTGACAAGTCAAAAAAATCAAATTTAAATTACAAGATTCTACAATGCTATAAATTATCGGCACAGCATAGTTTGGGAATGGAAATGGACAAAACCCAAATTGAGTTTTTAAAGTCTTGTGAAAATGACATTTCTGCATCAAAAAATCAATTCTTACAAATATATTATCATTCATTTCTTAGTTCTGTACATTTTGCCGAAGGAAATCGCACTCAGGTAGAAAGACATTTTAATTCAGCTCTGGAACTTTGCGAGAATGCCAATTATGGATTGTGTTCCTCAGGTATCTTAAAGAGAATGGCGAAATACTATAATGAATGGGGTGAGAAAACAAAAGAAAGCATTTGTTTATCTGAGGAAAAGGAGATTTTTAAAGATATTAATTCCGTATTTGACCCAGAACCCATGTTTGTTTAAAGGGAATTAAGATATTTAATAAAGCTATTTGTACTTGCAAATAGCTTTATTTTGTTTAGAAGCTTAAGTTTTCACTTCAAAATTTTAACTTTACCATTATTGTATTGGATTTTACTTCTTTTTAAGAAGTCGCAATTGGTTTGTCTATTTTCTTTTGTGGTAAAATAAAAGCATTTTTTGTTATGAATAATACTGCCAGCTTTCTCACAGTAAGAGTTATTTCAATTTTCTTACTTCTTTTATTTTTCCTTCCTGATTTAGCTATTGCTCAGAATAAATATTCTGTTTTTGGAAAAGTGAAAATAGAAAATGGAACTATTGAGAATACCCGAATAACCATTTTGAAAAATGCGGAAAAAATGGAATCGAGAATTATTGATGATAGTGGAAAGTTTGAATATGGATTGGATTTTGGAAATGAATACGTTTTTGAATTTTCAAAAGAGGGATTTGTTACAAAGAGAGTAAGTGTTTCCACTTTTGTTCCTATGGATATTCTCAGCAGGGATAATCAATTTCCACCCTTTAAATTTATGGTATCTTTATTTCCAGCATATGAGGGACTCGATCTTTCTGTTTTTGATCAACCTATGGGAATGATCATGTATGATAAGGAATTGGATGATTTTGATTACGATCGTGCTTACGATGCTCAAATACGAGATGCTATTAAAAAGGCAGAGGAGGAAGCAAAAAGAAGAGCTGCTGAGATTGAGGCTGAAAGATTAGCAAAAGAAAGAGCCTATATGGCAGCTTTACAAAGAGGAGACATTAATTTTAATGCAAAGAAATATGACTTATCGAAAGCAGGTTATAACGAGGCGTTAACAATTAAATCTGATGAAGAATATCCAAAAACTCAATTGCGAAAAATTGATGAATTGATTGGACAGGAACTCGCCAATGCTGGGGAAAAAGCTCGTTTGGAAGCGGAACAAAAAGCATTGGATGAAAAATATAAAATTTTAGTTAGTCAAGCTGATAATCAATTCTCAGCCAAAAATTATGAGCTTTCTAAAACTAGTTATACAAATGCTTTATTCTTAAAGCCCAATGAAGCCTATCCTAAGAATAAAATTCAAGAAATTAATAAATTATTAGCCGATCAATTGCAATTAGCTTCTGATAATAAAGCATTGGATGAGAAATATACAGCGATAATTAAATTGGCTGATACTCAGTTTTCCTCAGCAGATTATCAATCTTCTAAAGCCAGCTATTCTAATGCTTTGAGTTTGAAAGCTACAGAAGCATATCCAAAGTCTCAAATTCAAAAGATTGATGAGATCTTGGCAGCACAACAAGCTAAAGCTGATAATGCTGCACGATTGGCTTCTATGAAGAAAGCAACGGATGAAAAATATGCTTCGATTGTTAAATTAGCCGATTCCCAGTTTTCATCTGGCGATTATCAGTCATCTAAAACCAGTTATTCTGATGCATTGAGTCTAAAGGCAACAGAAGCATATCCGAAAGCTCAAATTCAAAAGATTGATGATATTCTTGCTGCTCAGCAAGCCGATGCTGATGAAGCAGCACGTTTGGCCGCTGATAAAAAAGCATTGGATGAAAAATACGCTGCCATTATTAAATTAGCCGATTCCCAGTTTTCATCTGGCGATTATCAATCATCTAAAACCAGCTATTCTGATGCATTGAGTCTAAAGGCAACGGAAGCATATCCCAAAACTCAAATTAAAAAGATTGATGATATCCTTGCTGCTCAGCAGGCAGATTCTGATGAAGCAACTCGTTTGGCTGCTGATAAAAAAGCCTTGGATGAAAAGTATGCTTCGATTGTTAAATTAGCCGATTCACAATTCTCATCTGGTGATTATCAATCATCCAGAACCAGTTATTCTGATGCACTGAGTCTAAAGGCAACGGAAGCATATCCCAAAACTCAAATTAAAAAGATTGATGATATTCTAGCTGCTCAGCAAGCCGATGCTGATGAAGCAACTCGTTTGGCCGCTGATAAAAAAGCCTTGGATGAAAAGTATGCTTCGATTGTTAAATTAGCCGATTCACAATTCTCATCTGGTGATTATCAATCATCCAGAACCAGTTATTCTGATGCATTGAGTTTGAAATCAGGGGAAGTATATCCGAAATCTCAAATACAGAAGATTGATGGGATTTTGGCTAATCAGCAAGCTGAAGCGGATGATGCTACACGTTTGGTTGCCGAGAAAAAAGCTTTGGATGAAAAATATAAAGCCATAATAAAGTTGGCTGATTCTCAATTCTCTTCAGCAGAGTATGAATCGTCTAAAAGTAATTATACTGAAGCATTAAGTTTGAAGACTACTGAAGCATATCCAAAATCTCAAATTCAAAAGATTGATGGAATTATGGCTAATTTGCAAGCTGATGCAGATAATGCTAATCGTCTGGCTGCAGAAAGAAAGGCTTTGAATGAGAAATATGCATCTATTATTAAATTAGCTGATTCTCAATTTTCATCAGCAGAATATCTATCGTCTAAAGGCAATTATACTGAAGCATTGAGTTTGAAGGCTTCTGAAGCATACCCAAAATCTCAAATCCAAAAGATTGATAAATTATTGGCTAATCAACAAGCTGAAGCGAATGAAGCCACTCGATTAGAGTCTCAAAAGAAGGCTTTGGATGAAAAATACGCTTCCATTATTGCATTGGCTGATTCTCAGTTTTCAACAGGAGATTATCAGTCGTCTCGAACAAGCTATATCGATGCTTTAGAAGTAAAGGCCAAAGAATCTTATCCAAAAGCTCAAATTCAGAAAATTGATGATATTTTTTCTGAACAAAAACGAATGGCTGAAGATCAGGCTAAATTAGCCTTGGAGAAAAAAGGATTGGCTGAGAAATATAATGCTTTTATTGCTTTAGCAGATTCTCAATTTTCGTCGGAAACTTATGAGTCGGCAAGAAAGAATTATACTTTGGCACTGCAAATCAGGACTGATGAAACCTATCCAAAAACTCAAATTCAGAAGATTGATGAGATCGTAAATCAGTTAAAAGCCAAGTCTGATGAAGAAGCAAGAATTGCAGAGGCATTGCGAGCTACCGAAAAAGAGTACAGTAATTATATTGCTCTTGCTGATAAGTACTACGAAGGCAAAAGATGGCAGTCGGCAATCAGTGAATATGAAAAGGCTCAGAAAGTTAAACCGAATGAAGTTTATCCTCCAAATCAGATCGAAGAAATTAAATTGATTTTGAAAGAATTAGAAAAGTTGGAGGAGGAGAAAACAACCGTACAATATCAGTACAAAGCATTGATTGAAGAAGCAGATCAATTATTTAGTAAAGAGGAGTACACGTCTGCAATTGGAAAATACCAAGGAGCGTTGGATTTAAAACCTGCAGAGTCATATCCTAAAAGTCAGATCACAAGAATTCAAATTTTGTTGGATCGACAAATTTTAGCTGATCGGAAGCAAAAAGAAATTGATCAGAAGTATGGTGAAGAACTGGAATTGGGAGAGAAGTATCTTAACGAAGAACAGTTTAGTGTAGCAAGACATCATTTCAATGCGGCGTTATCGATAAAACCAAAAGAGGAATATCCTAAAGAAAAATTAGCAGAAATTGCAAAACGAGTGGAGGCATTAAAATTGGCCGACGAAGAAGCTCTGGCAAATAATCCGGATAATTTTGAAAATAAATTGTCTATTGCAAAGGAACGTGAATATGCTTCGATCATAGGCAAGGGGGATGAATCATTTAAAGCATCTCATTATACCGTTGCAAAAGTGATGTATGAAAGAGCACTTGATTTATTTGAAAGAGAATATCCTAAAAAGAAATTAAAGGAAATTGAGAAGTTGATCAGAGAAGGTAAGGATTATAATCTTACCGAAGAATATAGTAAGCTGGTTGCTCGCGGAGATAAGGAGTTAACCAATAAAAACTATTCCGTTGCTAAATTCTATTATCAGCAGGCGAAGGAATTAAATTCTTCTGAAAAGTATCCAGATGCTCAGTTGGATAAAATTGAAGGATTTATAAATTCGGAAAAAAATCAAAAGCTTGAGGCTGATTATAAGAGTGCAATTGATATGGCCGATAAAGCATATGATAATGGAGATTATTCAGTTGCCCGTTTTTATTATAAGAAGGCAGGAAATCTAAAATCGAATGAATCTTATCCGAAAGAAAGATTAAAATTGATACAAGAAAACCAAGGCAAGAAATAATTTTATTTTGCTCTAAAAAAATATTAAAACAAGTTATATGGCTTTAAATTACCTTTGGATTTTCTTTTTTCTTGTTGCTTTTGTTGTCGGATTAATCAAGTTGATCTTCTTTGGCGATATGGAAGTATTCCCAAATATGGTTAATTCCACTTTTGAAATGGCTAAATCGGGTTTTGATATTTCTTTAGGTTTAACTGGAGTACTAACCTTATGGTTGGGAATTATGAAGATTGGTGAAAATGGAGGAATCGTGAAGGTTTTTTCTCGTTTGATAGGGCCTTTCTTTAATAAATTGTTTCCCGAAATCCCGAAAGGACATGCTGCTCATGGTTCTATCATGATGAATTTGGCTGCAAATATGCTTGGTTTGGATAATGCAGCGACTCCCTTAGGATTAAAGGCAATGAAGGAAATGCAATCTGTCAATCCTTCTCAGGATGTTGCTTCCAATGCTCAAATCATGTTTTTGGTGCTGAATACTTCAGGATTAACGATTATTCCTATATCCATTATGGTTTATCGAGCCCAATTGGGAGCGGTAAATCCTTCTGATATATTTATTCCAATTTTATTGGCAACGTATTTTTCAACCATAGCGGGTTTAGTTAGTGTTGCTATTGTGCAGAAAATAAATCTTTTAGATAAAGTTGTATTGGCTTATTTAGGTGGGCTAACGGTTTTTATTATTGGTTTGATTGCTTATTTTTCTCGTTTAGAGAAGGACCAAATCACTCAAATTTCCACGGTAGTTAGCAATGTGTTTTTGTTTTCAATTATCATTGCATTTATTCTTTTGGCGGTGCGTAAAAAGGTTAATGTTTACGAAAGTTTTATTGATGGCGCAAAAGAAGGCTTTGCTATTGCAATAAAAATCATACCATACCTTGTCGCGATATTAGTAGCCATTGGTGTTTTTAGAGCATCTGGAGCCATGGATATAATTATTGAAGGGACACGAAGATTTTGTGTATTTGTTGGTGTAAATTCTGATTTTGTAGAAGCTTTACCTACAGCTTTAATGAAACCATTAAGTGGTAGTGGGGCAAGAGGGATGATGGTGGATGCTATGCAAACACACGGAGCAGATAGTTTCGTGGGCAGACTGGCCTCAACGTTGCAGGGAGCTACGGATACTACTTTTTATATAATTGCTGTGTATTTTGGAGCTGTAGGGATTAAGAATACTCGATATGCTGTTACCTGTGGGTTAATTGCTGATTTTGCAGGAATCATTGCAGCAATTGCAATTGCGTATCTATTCTTTCATTAATCCATTTTAAATTCAGTACCGATCGGTACAAGACGTAAAAAGCATTACTTTTGACGTTTAAATAAGGAGATAGATATGATTAAATTTAAGATTGAAAACGAATATATTGAGTTGATAAAGTTGATTAAAGCAACTCATATCAGTGAAAGTGGAGCTCAGGCTAAGATTTTTGTTGAAGATGGAATTGTATTTCGAAATGGAGAAGTGGAATTGCGTAAAAGAGCAAAAATTCGTCCGGGTGACAAAATTGAAATCTTCGATGAAGTAATTATTGTAGAGTAAACATATTCTATGGTAAAATACAAAGCAAAATCAGCAAATAGATTAATTCTAGATGCTGATTTTTTTTTGGCCATATCTTAAAGATCTGCGTTCTAAGAAAACTCTAAAAAGCTTTTTAGCGATCCTAAATAGAAATCTCTCCAACCTTCAACAATCTCATTATAAGCTTCATCAGGTATATTGGTGTGATTTAGATCTATTCTAGTTCTTGAACCTGCCTTTTTTATAAACAAAGTAACGATTGATGGATTTTCAGTTTCCCCAAAGAACCATTCCTGTACAATTTTATAATCTTTAACGATTTCCAGGTTACAACCCGTAATATCACCTTCCCAAAGTGAGAATATTGTCCCGGGATTTTCATCCATTACTGCAGGATAACCAGTCCAAAGTTCAATTTGAAAAGCGTTGGTTAAGGCATTATATACTTCTTCCTGCGAGGAATTGATTTCTTGGCTAAATGTGAATTCTTTCATTTCATGTTATTTTTCTGTCCCAAAATTAACCTGAATATTAAGAATGTAGTAACTTTTACCTAGGAATTTTCTCTTTATCAATGAAATCTATACCATAATAAAAAATTGCAATGTCGAGATTGCAATTATTTTAACTTTAATCAATCTAAATAAGAATAATTTTTTATATTTGTATTGAAACATTTAAATAAGATTATAAATATTAAACTATAAGTTATATGTCTAGCTTTGAAATCATAATGCCTAAATTGGGTGAAAGCGTGCAAGAGGCTACTATCACGAAAATGTTCGTGAAGTTGAATGATCAGGTGGAAGAGGATGATATGCTTTTTGAAATAGCAACCGATAAAGTGGATTCTGAAATTCCTTGTCCGGTGGATGGGAAAGTAATTGAAATCTTTTTTAAGGAAAACGATGTTGTTCCAGTTGGTGCGGTCGTTGCAATCATCGCTTTGGGCGATGCAGATGATGTCGAAGCACCAGTTCACGAAAGTGTGAGTGCAAGCGTAGCTGCAAGTGCAATTCAAGAACCCTTAGAAAGTGTAAGTACTTCTAATATAGAATCTCCTTCGGGCCGTTTTTATTCTCCCTTAGTGAAAAGCATTGCGAAAAGTGAAAACATTTCGGTTCAAGACTTGGAAACAATTGCAGGACATGGTACCGAAGGCAGAGTTCAAAAACATGATGTTTTGGATTATTTGTCTAGCCGTAATG
>JAQBBZ010000191.1:0-17941 GCA_032125735.1 Labilibaculum sp. | reverse complement strand
CAAAACACTTTACTGAAAAAGTTAGGGAAAGGTTTGGGATTGAAACGTAAAAGCGGATGTGGTAAGGGACAAGGGAAAAGAATAAATAGTAGAAAATAAATATAAAAGGAGAATTTTCTCTTCGCAGTTTAATTAAACAGATATGAAAAAGAAAATTGCAGTTCCGGTTAAAGAAGGAGTTTTGGATGGACATTTTGGACATTGTTCACATTTTGCATTGCTTGATGTCCTAGATAATGCTATTGTTGCTGAAGAATTAGTTGTTGCACCGCCACATGAGCCTGGTTTGTTACCTCCATTTTTGGCTGATTTAGGAGTTACTGATGTAATTGCCGGAGGAATGGGAAACAGAGCCATTCAAATCTTTAATCAACACAATGTAAATGTGTTTGTTGGAGCACCTGTATTAGATGCTAAAGAATTGGTAAAAGGATTTCTGAATGAAAGTTTAAGCTTTACAGCTAACTATTGCGACCACTAAATATGGATAACAGGTGTTTGGCTTGCCATTCCAAAACAATTGATTTATTAATTGACAAATTTAATCTTCAGGGGAAAGTCGCTAGCGATTTTTCCTCAGAAGTAAATTATTTACTTGCAAATTTCAAGGATCTCTCCAATCCTTATTTAGCATTGTTGATTCATCGTTTGGCGAAAAAGAAAATACAAAACAATGATTTGTATTTAGAAGAGAAGAAGCATGCAAATGCAATTCTGTTTTCGCAATATGAAAAATGGAATTCTTTTGTGATTGAACATGATGAGCCTTTACTCATTGCATCAAAATTGGCTGTTGTGGGAAATATTATTGATTATGGAGCACACAGTGTCCCAGCCAATATTCCAGCCAAAATAGAAGAACTTCTTGTACTCGATTTTGCTTTGGATGAGAGAGTGCAGATGTTTTCTGAACTAAAAAAGGCAAATTCTGTTTTGTATTTAGGGGATAATGCAGGAGAAATAGTTTTTGATAAACTTTTCATTCAACATTTGAATCATCCGAATTTAACTTATGCTGTGCGGGGAAACCCAATTATTAATGATGTGACTCTTGAGGACGCAAAACAAGTTGGGATGCACAATGTTTGTAAACTGATTTCCAATGGTCACGATGCACCTTCAACTTTAGTGGATAATTGTTCTGCAAAATTTCAAGAATTGTTTCGAAAAGCAGATGTAGTTATTTCGAAAGGACAAGGAAATTTTGAAGGCTTGCTAAATGAAAAAAGAGAATCGCTTTATTTTATGCTCATGGCAAAATGCGATGTAATTGCTGAAATATTGGGTGTTTGTAAGGGCGATTTGATTATCACAAAAAACAGAAGAGGAGATTATGGCGTTTAAAATAGCTATTGCTAGTGGCAAAGGAGGAACAGGGAAAACAACATTTGCAGTCAATTTGTTTTCTTCTATTCATGAAAATTGGACAAGAAGTGTACAACTGGTTGATTGTGACGTTGAAGAGCCAAATGATTTGCTGTTTTTTCAGAATTTTTCAGTTAAAAGTGAAAAGCCGGTTGAACAGGTAATTCCTGAAATTGATACTGCGAAGTGTACATTTTGTAAAAAGTGTGAAGAGTATTGTGAGTTTAATGCAATAGTAATGATGCCGTCAGTGCAGTATGCTGCTGTAAATAAGGATTTGTGTCATTCTTGTGGAGCCTGTTTTGTGGCTTGTAAGTTTGATGCAATTCACGAAACTACAAATTCGATTGGAACAGTAACTAATTACAGTATTGGCAATGAGATGAGTTTTATGGAAGGAAACTTACGTGTAGGATCTCCATTACAAACCATGCTAATTAAAGATTTAAAAAAGAATCTAGTTGGGGAACATGATATTTTGATTTACGATGCTCCTCCGGGTACCAGTTGTCCGGTAGTTGAAACTATTTCGGATGCTGATTTTGTGATTTTGGTGACTGAACCAACTCCATTTGGAGTATATGATTTGAAGCTTACCGTTGATTTGCTAAGAGAGGTTAATAAACCTTTTGGAGTTGTTGTAAATAAAGCCGGATTAGGAGATTCTGAGGTTTATGAGTTTTTGAAAGCAGAAAATATTGATTTGCTAGGTGAAATTCCATTTAGCAAAGAATATGCAAGTTTATATTCTAAAGGTAAAATTGTGCGTTGTGTTCCACTTGAATTTGCAAAAGTTTATGCAACGGTGGTTGAGTATTTGAAAAAATTGAACTAATAATATGAAACGTCCATGACAGGCAATTGTGACACACAGGGGCATGATTATTGGTTCATGGTAAGTTCCATATGGCAAAAACACATAATTATAATCATATGAAGGATATAACTATTCTTAGTGGTAAGGGTGGAACAGGAAAAACCAGTATTACGGCAGCATTGGCTTCTATAATTGAAAACACTGTTTTTGTTGATGCTGATGTTGATGCGGCTGATCTTCACATTATTTTTCAACCCAAGAATAAAGAGACTCATGTATTTGAGGGAGCGTGGGTTGCTTCCATCGATAGCGATTTGTGTACCAATTGTGGTCTTTGCAAACAGCATTGCAAATTTGAGGCAATTCATTTTAAAGCGGGTGGAGGATTGCAAATTGATTCCTTTGCCTGTGAAGGTTGTCGTCTTTGCGAACGAATTTGCCCTGTAAATGCAATCAGTTCAGCGCGAAGCGTTAACAATCATTGGTTTGTATCCGATACTCGTTTTGGTCCAATGGTTCATGCAAAGATGGGGCCAGGAGAGGAAAATTCGGGAATGTTGGTAACTCAAATCCGCAAAAGCGCAAAAGAAATTGCCAAGGAAATTAAGGCTGATTTTATATTGAATGATGGCCCTCCGGGAATTGGATGTGCCGCGATTGCATCTATTACTGGAGCCGATGCTGTAATTTTGGTTACCGAGCCCAGTAAATCTGGATTTCATGATGTGGTTCGCTTAATTGAGCTGGTGCAGTCGTTTCGAATACCGATGTACGCATTGATCAATAAATTTGATATCAATCTGGAAATTACAAAGCAAATGGAGAGTTTCTTTGACAGCGAGGGCATTCAATTGATGGGAAAACTTCCTTTCTCCGAAGAAATGGTTTATTCTATGGTTGAGAAGAAAACAATATTGGAATACAATAAAGATTCTGAGATTGGCAAAACACTATCGAAGCTTTGGAATAAAATAGCTAATTCGGAACTAAAAGTGGAACACTGATATGATTGAGGGAGAATATAAAATACGACCAAGATACGACGAGGTTGATCAAATGGGCTATGTTTATCATGCCAATTACGTTAGCTATTGTCATCAGGCCAGAACGGAATTATTACGACAATTTGGGATTAATGATAAGGTTTTGGAAGACCATAATATTATGCTTCCGGTAATTGAGATGAGCTTAAAATATCTGAAACCGACAGGTTACGACGAGGAGCTAACCATTCGGACTAAAATAAAGGAACTACCTCGGGTTCGTTTTAAATTCGAATTTGTATTTGAAAATGAAAAGGGAGAGAAGACTTGTACTGCCACATCAATAGTAGTATTTGTGGATAGTAAAACTCGTAAACCACATGTAGCGCCCGATATAATTATAGATGCTCTTACAACTGAATTTGAGATGGCAGTCTAAAAAACATTCTTCATGTTTATACAATTAGGGAAGTAATATGAAATTTTATGTGCCTTACAATAAATAAAAAAACATATGAAAAAACCGGACTTTTAGGTGTTTATCCTAGAGCCCGGTTTTATTTTATTACAAATATCTGATAGTAAGTTTTTCGAAGCCTTAACCGCATCATCAAAATTATCGAAGATATTCTCTTCGCTTACCATGTGATGAATTTCGCTTTTATGTAAATTATTCAATACTTCTGAATTTACACCTGATTAAATCATCCTTGTTTATTGTTTGCAGGTCTTTAATGATTTTGGTGAAGTCTAGAACTCCTGTTGTATCGATAAAATGGACATAACGCATCTGATTAGAACCAACGTAGAAACCTGGTGTTTATTTTGAACGGCATGAACTGAAGGAATTATTTTGTGCTCCCAGTTTGGTGATACAACGTATTGTACTTTCTATTCTGTGCTGTTTTTTTTCTTTGGTTTTCTTTTCTTCTCTTAATAATTAATCTAAATTTAAAATCATCATAAAATAAGGTCATTAGTAAAATCAATGCACCAAAAATCAAGGTATTTAATTTTAAATTAATTCTCGTAAATAGAAAGCCTCCAATTAATCCACCTAGAAAGAAACAAGAAATAATATAAATCCGAAGTTTTATTGTTGCTTTAATTTTTTCTCTGTATGGATGTGTTTTAGGAAAAAATAATTGAGAAAGTTCAATTCCTAAATCGGTAAAAAGTCCAGTTAAATGTGTTGTGCGTACTATCGCATTTGAAATTTTAGTTACATATGAATTTTGAAGTCCCATCGCAAATAGTAACATACAAGCAATTAAGTCAGGAGACAGAAGCCCCTCAAAGTTGCTCAAAGTTGCTATTGTTATTAAAATTAATGATTCTATTGTTGTTGGTAAAACGTATACATTAAGTCTTTTGGTTTCCTTAAATTTTTCGATAAGAAAACTTGATGAAAAAGAGCCAAAAAGAAATGAAAATAGATACAGGAAATAGACAGCACCTTTCCCAAATTCGAAATTTGCAACATCATAAATAAAAAGAGCAAAATGTCCTGTTACATTTGTTGTGAACTGTTTTATAGATAAGAATCCTGTCACATTAACAATTCCTGCAACAAAAGACAAAACAATAGCAATTTGCAGATTATGCTCTAAAGTTCTGCTTTTACCTTGATGTCTAAACATTTATTTTCATTTTATTCATTCTTTAAATCCTGATTGATGTTCTTGCAAAACGAACATTGTCAGGTTAATACATTTCTTAATTTCATTCCCGATCTACTGCTATATTTACACGGAAAACATTCACTCTGGAAGTCAATACTGTGGTATAGGGTGGATTGCACACAATTGTTGAGTTCGGAAACGCAATAGTTATGGCTCGGCTTGTTACAGCTTTTTTTTATTGAAGCTGCAAAAGTAATGCATATTGGTTCTCGTTATCCTCGAACATGGCACTATTTTTATATAAAATGAACTAAATTTCTATTTACTCCCATTTTAGTAAGATAAATGCAACGAATAACAACATACAGCTTAAGGTTTGGTGCATAAATAAATAGTATTTTTGTCGGCTTGTCGGTTATCAGCTCTCTGGAAACAGTTATCTGTGAACGATAATCCCAAAATTTAAAATTTAGCAGCAGAGCACCCTTACATTTGTAGAGGTGGTTGGCACAAATAGACGTTCAGAGTAGAGCACCGCAGCTAACTTGGAATAATCATTTAAATCAGAAACAAAAGAACATGCAAGTTCCAGGAAAATACAAATTCATAGTACAGTTGGGAAAGGCCCTGCATACCTATGGAGTTCCTTCTTATAAATCTCAAATTTATTTAACTGAAATTGCCGAAAAGAAGGGTATTAATGGAAGTTATATGGATACACCCACATGGATCAACTATGTGTTTTACGAGGAGGAGGAGGAGCAAACCTATAATTATGTAGAGTGTGTGCCACCAGGAGAACTGAATTTGGGAGCTTTGTCGCGAATTGTGGAAATTACCAATGATGTGCTATCGAATAAAATTAGTGTTGAAGAGGCTAAAATTGCCATTGATAAATTAAAGACAGCTCCTTTGGATTATGGCAAATTGACTGAATTGGTTGCTTTTATTCTTTCGGCAGGGGCATTTAGTATGATATTAGATACAAGTTGGGCTTCTGCAATAACCGCATCATTTATTGGTGCTGTAATTTATGGAATTACCTTGTTGGCTCATCAATCGGGATACATTCGAAGTGCTTTGGAATCATTAATTGCCTTTGTGGCCACTCTAATAACAGGTTTGTTGTCCATGGAATTTGAGCAAATCAACATTTCCATGACCATTTTGGCCTCTATTATTGTATTTATTCCAGGACTATCAATCACTACCGCGTTGGAAGAGATCACCTCCCGAAGTTTGGTGTCAGGAACAGCTAAGCTGTTTGATGCCTTGGTATCGCTCTTTAAACAGTTTTTTGGTGTTGTTTTGGGTCTGGCAATTCTTCCTCTATTTGTAGATTTACAACCCAATCATGTAATTAATGATGTGCCCGAATGGCTCGACTATTTTGCCATTGTAATTTTGGCATTGAGTTTGTCTGTTGTATTTAAGGTGAGAACAAGAGATGTTTTGTATTGTGTAATTGCAGGATTTATCAGTTTTTATACCACTACACTTTTCGATTTTACAGGAATTTTGGTGAGCATATTTATTGGAACCATTGTGGCCGTAAGTATCAGCAAATTGTTTAGTAAAATAACACGATCGCCACAGCTGGTGTTTTTAGTGCCAGGTATTGTGATGCTGGTGCCGGGAAGTAAAGCATTTATTGGTTTAAGCAGTGTATTTCTTGGTGCTGATGGAGCTCAGAGTAACATGGGAAGCCAAGTTCTTTATATTTTTATGGGCATTATTGGAGGTCTGATCTTTTCAGGTAGTTTTATGGATCGAAATATCAAAAAAGCTTCCTCGAAAAGCATGTTGCCAATGCGATAATAATATATTTTTTTGTTCGTTATTGCTGATATGGAAAACGAATTCAAGGGCTGTATTCTGCATTAAGTTTGGTGTAACTGGATAGAGAAGCAACCCACAAATGGCAATTAAATCATAGCCTAACACGTTATGGCTATTTTAACAAAGCACATATAGCAGACAGACAAGAAAGGAATTAAAGGAAATTTTCAATAGTTCTTGAAAAATAGTTTGTAAAATTGATAAACAAAAGAGGAGATCTAAAACCACTTTTTTTTAAAGGCGTATCCGAAAAGCCAAACGAGTAGGAAAATTTTAAAATAATTAAATATGAAAAAAATGTTTTTTTCAGCGACAATAGCAATGTTGTTATTCTCAAGCAATACCTTTAGTCAGAGTCCTTTATCGGTTGGTAGCACACAGCTTAATCTTGGTGTTGGTTTATCTGAATGGGGTGTTCCTTTTTATTTAGGAATTGATTACGGTATTGACAAGGACATAACAATAGGTGGTGAATTTTCTTATCGTTCATACAATGAAAATTGGAATCACTCTCATTCTCGCCACAATGTAATGGGATTTTCAGGTAATGGAAATTATCATTTTAACAGATTGCTGGAAATTCCTCAAAAATGGGATCTTTATGCTGGTTTAAATTTAGGATTCTATGTTTGGTCTTCACCAGACAATTATGACGGTGACCATAGTACTGGTTTGGGCTTAGGGGCTCAAATTGGAGGCAGATATTACTTAACAGACAAAGTTGGCTTAAATCTCGAATTTGGAGGGGCAAATGCTTTTTCAAGTGGCAAATTTGGCATCACAATAAAACTATAACCAGCCTAGAACAAAAGCTATATGTAATGTGGGGTTCTGCGGTATTTCAACCGCATTTCTCCGCGTTATTATCGATAAATAAGCCTATTACATTTGGCATGGAAAAAGGAAATCTGAATACACGAATTGGCCCAGTGCGGTTTTCGAAAGGAAAGTAAGCCGTAAGCCCAAGGGTTTAATTCCTCCATCCGTTATACCTTCTTAATTCAACGATCGCGAATTCAGTGAAAAATTGCAAATATCATCTTAAGGGATTTGATATATTTGTGATTTTAAATAATGTTTTAACAATTTAGTAACCGATTAATTATTGAGTTGTTATATGTAATATCAAAAATGAAGCAATAATAATGCAAACAACAAAACTCAGTATCCAAAGTATATTGCCTCTTACCTGTGCGCGAATCGGCGCTTGCTGCCATGGTAACCAAGTGTTGCTTAATCCATGGGAGTTGTTTTGTCTGGCTAACGAGAAAAAAATTACTCCAAGGGAATTCCGTGATCTTTATTGTGAAAACGGAGGGACTCGTTTACGATTTAACGGAAAAGTAGATAGGAGGGGGAAATCAGCTTGCTCTCAATATATTGATAATTTTGGATGTAGTGTACATCTGGGTCGCCCATTAGCTTGTCGTTTATATCCTCTTGGTCGACAGGTACAAAGTAACGAAATTCACTACATGTACCAAGGAGATGAATTTCCTTGTTTGGAAGGCTGCCCTGAAGTTTTAGAATTAGCTCAGATGAGTGTTGGTGAATATCTTAAAGGCCAAATAACAGCTCAATTCGAAAAAGCTCAGGATGGATATTTAGAATTGATGCAAAATATTGCGGATATGGCATTTGAGCTTTTGCTTGAGACCGGCTTGGCTGGATCTGGAGATCAGAAAACATTGCCACTATGGAGAAAAATGGGCAATGAGCTTCCCGAAGAATTAGCAGAACGGATAGGGCATGAGTGGTTAGATTGTTTGCTGATTCCAGAGATTTTAGATGATGATCCGATTATATTTACTCAAAAACATAATGATTTGCTCCAATTAAAAGCACAGGAAAAATTCGGAGCCTTGCAAACAAATCAAGAATTGCATGAAGCTTCTGTCTTAATAATGGGAGTCGCATTGCATCTGGCTCGTGGTTTAGGCGCAAATCCAAAAATTCTTGCAGAACATTGGATCGCTACTGCAAAGAATCATGGGGCTCAGGAATAGTATTTCTACGATTTGCGAATTAGTATTAATAAAATAACTGGCTACAACAGCCTTTTGGTCTATTTTCGTTCTAATCTCACTCTATTAAAAACCTCCCTCAGGCTTTGTAAGCGCCAACAGGCTTAAGCATCAAGTCCGTTTTCCCCCTTTAGAGCTTTGCTTTTGTAATCGAAAAGTCGCTCCTGAAAATTTGTAATTTGCAGGTTTCGAGTTAAGGAATCTGTGATCCTCAGAGTGAAAGAATTTACTTCAATTGATAACAAGAAATTTTTAAAATAAGGCTTTAGCCACATAAAATAAATATATTACTTTTAAACCAATACGAAATTCGGCAACACTTTACTCACAATAATACGCATGATAAACCAAATCAAATTCATTCTGAAATTTAAAACCTATTGTCTGCTTATATTGATTGTATTGACATCTTGCACAGAAAAGAAAAAGACTACAGCAGAAACAGATTTTTGTTCGGGTATTCATAGAAATGATAGTGTAACACTTTCGGGAGAATTGGAAGACATTACTACACTAATGAAAACCAAAACAGGTGTTTATGTGCTCGAAGATGGAAGTGGTTCCTTGGTGGCCAGAGCATGGTTAAGTGAATATGCCGAAAAGACAATAGATATTCAGTACTTTATTTTTTCAACCGATAATGTGGGTCTTATCGCTTGCGATTATTTAATAAGAGCGGCTGATCGAGGCGTTAAAATTAGAATTCTTGTTGATGATATTATGCTTGATGCTGATATTCAGGATCTATTAATCTTTGCATCTCATGAGAATATTACGCTTAAAATATATAACCCCGGTGTTAATTTGGGAAAGAATATCTTTACTAAAATAAAGAAATTCAGAACCGACTTTAGATCAGCTAATCAACGAATGCACAACAAAACATTTATTGTAGATGGCAAAGTTGTAATTACCGGGGGAAGAAATATTGCCGACGAATATTTTGACTATGATCATGAATATAATTTTAGGGATAGGGATATTCTGCTGATAGGTAAAGAATCAGAAAAAGTAAATAATTCCTTTGATGAATTTTGGAACAGCCCCTTAAGTGAGAATGTTGAACGTATAATTGAGGATAAAACTATGGATCTTAATTCAGATAACAGATTTGATAAGCTTCATGAATATGCATGCAATCCCGATAATTTTTGGCCGCAAGTAAGAACAAGAATCGGGAATTTGCCAGCTGCTTTTCATGCGATTAAAAACTCGGGCGATTTGATTTGGGTCGATGATGTACATTTTATTTCTGACATCCCGGGTAAAAATGACGGAACAAATGGATTAGGTGGCGGCGGTGTAACGACTACTGCTTTACTCGATTTGGTGAAAAATGCCAAACGATCCATAGATATTCAAACACCTTATTTAATTACCACTGAATTGAGTCAGAATTTATTTCGGGAAGCTGTTGAACGTGGTGTGAGAGTTAGAATACTTACCAATAGTTTGGCATCAACTGATAATGTAGAAGCATTTAGCAGTTACCAAACAGATCGAAAAAAACTCTTGGAAACAGGTGTGAAAATTTATGAGTTTCGGCCCGATGCTGCAGAGCGCACCAGAATAATGACCGGGGAGTTGCAGGAAAAGTTAGATCATAAACCAATATTTGGACTTCACGCAAAATCGATGCTTATTGATGAAGAAATAACGGTTGTCGGAACATTTAATTTGGATCCTAGAAGTGCAAATTTAAATACTGAATGTATCGTTGTTGTTCATTCTGATAAAATATCCAAAGGCGTATTAAAGGGTATGGAAGAGGAATTTAAGCCCAATAATTCATGGGAAATAACATTGGAGTATAATCCTGATGCGGAAGTAAATAAGTATAAGCGTTTAAAAACCTGGACGAGAAAAATCCTTCCAAAAGAAATTTTATAGGATTTATAAAAGCATTGCAATTAATGGCAAAATTCTTTGTTGTATTTTTGATCAATCAATAATGTTAAAAGCGAATTGAATTATAAGAAGCCTTCATAAGTCTTAAAATTGAGCCGATGTATCCTTATCACAACAAAATAAAACAACGTATTAAGAACAACGAATTGGAGCGTTATGAATACGTAGATAAATACAAAAACATTTCGCCTTGCTTGTTGCTGCATTTTTCTACCGAGCCTAAAATCAGACCCATTCGGGAACATCGGTTCAAAGAATATGAAGAGATTTTTAGCAAATTCTGAAAGGAAAGTAAGGAGAAATTATGAACCTGACCGCTAAATGGATTGTAATGCTATTCGGGATCTATATCATAGGTGCTGGGTTTTTAATGTTCCTGGCTCTAACAAAGGCAAGAGAAATACTACGGAAAGCAGGGAGTACAAATTTTATAAATTATGCGGAAATCACCTTGAGAATGATTCCCGCCATTGCAATTCTCGTCTATTCTGATTTTTCCAAATATCCTGAGGTTCTTAATATTTTTGGATGGTTTATGCTCATTACTTCTTTGGTACTTTATTTTGTGCCACGAAGAATGCATCATAACTGCGCAATAAAATGTGCAGATATACTTAAGCCCAGATATATTCAGCGAGTCTCGCCTTTTGCAATTCTATTTGGTCTGGCTGTTATTTATTGAGTAATCTAACTGAGTCACAAATCGAAAAACGTGCATTTTTAATCCAAACCTTAAAGAAATAGTAAATGAAGCAGGTTGTACGAATTATGTTTCGAAACCGATTAATAGGATAGAATTACTTGCATTAATACCGACGTATTTCAATAAGTAATTTCCTTCTTTTAAAAAAAAATCTATTTTTACTCTATGCAAGAAATACAAGTTCAGATCAATTTTATAGCGGTTGTCATTTTTATTGGGATTTCTCTCGGATTATTTATTTCGTTTTTTCTAATGAAAAAGTGCTGGAGGAATAATATTCCCAATTTAATTATGGGTGTGATTATTTTAGCCTTATCCTTGTTAATGTTCGAAGGCTTAGTAAATTACACAGGATATATATTTAAGGTTCTGTGGCTAACCAATTTTGCCGAACCTTTAAATTTTATACTTCCGCCACTTTTGTATTTGTTTGTGGCTTCTCAATTCAAAAACTTTAAATTAAGAAGTAATTGGTTTCATTTTCTTCCTTTCGTTTTTTGGTTAGGCTACTGTGTTTTCTTTTTTATGCAATCCATCGAAATGAAATACAATTCAAATGTAAGTGTCATGCAGTTAGACTTGCCTTATATGAATGCGGTAGAAAAATTCTCAGAAGATCCATTGCATATTAGAGGATTTGTAAATTTGGCTACCGGCATTTCGTTTATTATCTATTCTGCAATGACTATTCGCTTACTGGTTGGTACAGCAAAATCAATGGGTGAAACCTTATGGAAGACAACAAACAGGACACTGATTTCCTCGCGCAATGCATTGTACCACACGTTAATTGTTGTGGTAATTTTTATATTCGTTAAAATTCTCTTTTCTAATAGTGATTTAGGCGACTATTTTATCTACCTGTATTTGTCGTTGATGATTTTTATGACAGCTGCTCAAATAATGAACCGATCGACCTATTTTAATGAGGTATCAACTTTTTTCGAAGGACCCGTCGTAAAATATAAAAAGTCATCTCTGATCGAGGATAATAAAGAAATCATATTGAAAGCTATTGAGTTACAGATGAAGGATGAAAAGTATTTTAGAAGCAGTTCAGCATCTCTATCCGGATTATCAAAAGCTATTAATGAAAGTTCTCACCATGTATCTCAAGCCATTAATGAGAAATTAAATATGTCCTTTTTCGAATTGCTGGCTACCTATAGGGTTGAGGAGGCCAAATCCATTTTAAAAACCGATTTAGGTAAAAAATTAACAATAGAAGATATTGCCGAACGGGTCGGTTATAACTCAAAATCGGCATTTAATACGGCTTTTAAGAAGATTACATCTCAAACACCATCCGCATTTAGGGATTCGTAATTGTCTGGAAATCAATCATCGTTTGTGCTTCCCTATAAACACGAACTCCTTACCCATAGGCTGATTCGTTGAACCCTGATTTACAGGCATATATTTGGTTCATAATTAAATTCTAAATTGTTATGAACACACAAATTAAATCAGAAAACGAGCGTCAGTATTTTATCGATTGGTTACGCATTGGTCTTATAATAAGTGTATTCTTATTTCATGTAGGGATGATTTTCAGACCAGAACATTGGCATGTTAACAGTGCTGAATCATTTCTTTTTCTAGATCCAATTATGTGGTGGTTGCATTTATGGAGAATGCCATTGTTATTTTTAATATCGGGTGTGGGAACCTTCTATGCCATAGGAAAGCGAACAAGTTTACAATACTTAAAAGAAAGATTCGTAAGATTATATATTCCTTTTACCGTTGGCTTTTTTACGCTGGTACCTTTAATGGTATACGTAGAGCGAATTGATCTGTATGAATCACTATGGGATTTTATCCCCCATGTATTTGATGGCGGCCCCTATCCGGTTGGAAATATCTCCTGGCATCACTTATGGTTTATTTTGTACTTGTTTATTATTTCTTTACTGATTACACCATTTTTGAATTATACTAAAAGGGGGCATTATAATTTAGTAAGAGCTAGATTAATAGCTGTCGTTTCAAAAAAAATGGGTTTGAATTGGTTGTTGCTGGTTATCATCGCATCACAAGTAATTTTGAGACAATATTTTCCCAATAGTACTCATGCATTATATAATGATTGGGCATATTTCACCTATTATTTGATATTCTTTTTAAGTGGTTTTATGCTGCTTACCAGTAGCAAAGTAATTAATTCTCTTGCCACATACAGACGTTTGTACTTGTATCAAACAATCATATTCTCAACTGTTTTCTTTTCATTGCCGTCCATTTTTGGTCATGCATCAATCGTTCAAGATTATTCCCGTGGAATAACTGAAATGATCATTTCAGTATCCTGTGGATTGACCGCAATCGGCTATTTTAAGAAATATTTTAACAAAGATCATAAAAGCAGGAGAGTTCTTAACGAAGCAATTTATCCATTCTATCTATTGCACCAACCAGCTTTAATATTTGTAGGATATGTCGTTTTAAGATGGGACGTATCTTATTTAATGCAAGCAATTTTAATAACTGTATTATCCCTTTTCTGCATAATTGGCAGCTATTGGTTTATTATAAGAAAATTAAATTTGTTAAGAATTGCATTTGGAATGAAAAGGAATGTGGCAAATAAAGCCTTAAAACCTGAAATTTCAATAATAAGTTCAAGAAAAATGGAATTACAACCAATTGCTACTATTAACTTAGATCTTAAACGCAATAAAGTTTAAGTTCTTTTGGGAAAGTTTCTTATTTAGATTTATGACTTTATATTCCTAAATTTGAATATGCAAACAAACGATAAAATGATAAAATTGATTGTTCAGCGAAGAATTGTTATTTTTTCGGTGATTATCTTTTTCGCAAAAATAGGAGCTTATTATCTGACCAATTCGGTTGGGATTTTAACCGATGCCTTAGAGAGTACCGTAAATGTGGCGACAGGTTTAATTAGTCTCTATAGCATTAGTGTAGCCTTGAAACCACGAGATATCGATCATCCCTTTGGTCACGGTAAAATAGAGTCGATATCGGCTTCGATCGAAGGGATTTTGATCATATTGGCAGGTCTGGTTATTATTTTCGAAGCGGTTAAACGTCTGTTTAATCCGCGTGAAATTGAACAGCTCGATATTGGAATTCTGATTGTTGCTGTGGCAGGTTTACTAAATTACATATTGGGTTACTTTAGCATTAAAACCGGTGAAAAACACAATTCAATTGCCTTGGTTGCCGGGGGAAAGCATTTACAATCGGATACCTACTCAACCATAGGTTTGGTTGTTGGTTTGGGTTTTCTGTGGCTAACAAAAGCAGCTTGGCTCGATAGTGCAATTGCCATGTTGTTTGGATTGATTATTATTTATACCGGCTATAAGATTCTAAAAGAAACAACCTCAAATTTAATGGATGAAGCTGATTTTAAGTTGTTAAAAGACATTACTGAAATTCTGTGGGAAAACAGGAATGAAAACTGGATTGATGTAAGTAATTTGAGATTACTGAAATACGGAGATACCTATCATATCGATTGCGACCTGACCTTACCTTGGTTCATGAATATTGCCGAAGCTCATAAAGAGGGGGATGCGGTAATGAATAAGATTTCAGAGCATTTTCCATATCCCATCGACTTCACCATACACACAGATGCCTGTAACAGCGAATTGTGTAAGAATTGTTCCATTTCCGATTGTAAATTTCGCTCTTGCAAATTCGAGAACGAAATAATCTGGACTATGGAAAATGAAATAAAAGCGGCAATCTAAATTTAAACAGTTTCTTAGCCTTGCTCACTAATGATCCTGCAATGAAGCAGTCAAATATCTATTACAAACCGGAATTTTACGACAAGAATGGTTTAAATGCTAAGCAATGTAAGCGAATCGAAGAAGCAAATGAAAAAATGATTACATCAATATTTTTAGCGAAATAAAGATTGAGTGATTACAGGATTTGAAAATCAAAATAGAAAAGAGGCTGTCCTAAAATGGATGCCCTCTTTTTTTTTGCATATGCATGTTACAAATCAGTAAAATAATCATAGCGTTTTATTGTGTCTGTTAAAAACCTGTGTCGATCAAAATGCTTCCTGATTATTTAAAACGGTATGCCAAATGGATCGCTCTTCGTGTTCATTCTGATGAACACCAAGAGCGATAACTATCTGAAAATAAAATTTGTGGAAAAGAAAAAAAGCTGTAAATTTTATTGTTCCTAAATGAGAATGATTCTCTTTTATGTATCAATGATTTAGAAATGACGACAGAAGATATTAAAAATAAGTTGACTGAAAGAGGTTTGAAAGTAACCCCTCAAAGAATGGCTATTTTGGAAGCGATATATAATCTAAAGAATCACCCCACTGCGGAGAATATCATTGACTATATAAAAAAAGCACATCCAAACATAGCCACAGGAACAGTATATAAAGTTTTAGGAGCTTTGGTTAACAATCGATTGGTAAAGAAAGTGAAAACTGAAAATGACATCATGCGGTACGATGGAGTCATGGAAAGTCATCATCATTTATATTGCATAAAATCGGATGTTATAAAAGACTATGTTGATGAAGAATTGGATGAGCTGCTTCAGAATTACTTTCAAAAAAAGAATCTTCCGGGTTTTAAAATTGAAGATATCGTACTGCAGGTAAAAGGAACATTCGATAAAATTTAAAAATTTATTTAAAACAAAATAGTATGGAACAGGATTCAGGGAATATGAGTAAATGCCCGGTAACCGGAGCAACAGGAAAACATAGTATTGGTGGCAGTGGAACAAAAAACCGCGATTGGTGGCCAAACCAGTTAAAGTTGAACATTCTTCGTCAGCACTCTTCAAAATCAAACCCGATGGGCGAAGAGTTTAACTACGCCAAAGAATTTAAAAGTCTGGATTTTAAAGCAATCAAAAATGACCTTCATACCTTGATGACTGATTCACAGGATTGGTGGCCGGCAGATTTTGGACATTACGGACCATTTTTTGTTCGTATGGCATGGCACAGTGCAGGCACCTACCGTACAGGAGATGGACGTGGAGGTGCCGGAGCCGGACAACAACGTTTTGCACCACTAAATAGTTGGCCTGATAATGTGAATCTGGATAAAGCACGCAGATTACTATGGCCAATCAAACAAAAATATGGCAAAAAAATATCATGGGCCGATCTGATGATACTTGCGGGTAATGTAGCCTTGGAATCAATGGGTTTCAAAACCTTCGGATTTGCCGGAGGACGTGCAGATGTGTGGGAATCTGAAGAAGATGTGTATTGGGGTTCCGAAACCAAATGGTTAGACAATGATGAGCGTAAACTGGACCTAAGCGAAGTAGATAATCCTCTTGCGGCCATTCAAATGGGGCTGATCTATGTAAATCCTGAGGGACCGGATGGAAATCCTGATCCGCTTGCTGCAGCCAAGGACATCCGGGATACATTTGCCCGCATGGCAATGAATGATGAAGAAACCGTAGCACTGATTGCAGGGGGGCATACGTTCGGTAAATGCCACGGGGCAGGAGATGCTGCTCATGTAGGGGCAGAACCCGAAGCCGCGCCCATTGAAGAGCAGGGCTTAGGTTGGAAAAGTAATTTTGGTACAGGAAAAGGGGGAGACACAATCTCCAGTGGTTTGGAAGTAATATGGACACAAACTCCTGTGAAGTGGAGTTATTACTTTTTCGAAAATCTGTTTAAATTCGAGTGGGAGCTAACAAAAAGTCCGGCAGGAGCAAAGCAGTGGTTTGCTAAAAATGCAGGTAATGTAATGCCTGATGCTCACGATCCCTCTAAAAAGCACGCACCAACCATGCTTACTACCGACCTCTCTTTGCGTTTCGATCCGGTTTACGAAAAAATATCAAGACGTTTCTATGAACATCCTCTCGAATTTGCCGATGCATTTGCCCGGGCATGGTTTAAACTAACACATCGGGATATGGGGCCACGCTTACTCTATTTAGGCAATGAAGTGCCGGCAGAAGAACTTCTTTGGCAAGATCCGATTCCTGCGGTCAATCATCCTTTGATTGACGGGAAAGATATCGTCGGATTAAAAGAGAAAATATTAAAATCGGGACTTTCCGTTTCACAATTGGTTTCAACGGCATGGGCTTCTGCCTCAACATTTCGGGGTTCCGATAAGCGTGGTGGTGCCAATGGTGGCCGCATTCGCCTTGCTCCTCAAAAAGACTGGCTTGCGAACAATCCGGCTCAATTGGCAAAGGTTTTAGCAAAATTGGAAGCGATTCAAAAGGAATTCAACAAGGCCCAAAAGAGCGAAAAAAGGCTTTCCCTTGCCGACCTGATTGTACTGGCTGGATGTGCCGGTGTTGAGAAAGCGGCAAAAGACGCGGGTAGTAATATAATGGTTCCTTTTGCGCCGGGGCGTATGGATGCTTCTTTGGAACAAACCGATGTGGAATCCTTTAAAGTGCTGGAGCCTGCGGCCGATGGTTTCCGTAATTATTTGAAAACAAAGTATAAAGTTTCCACCGAAGAGTTGTTGATTGATAAAGCACAATTGCTAACATTAACAGCTCCTGAAATGACAGTTCTTGTTGGTGGAATGCGTGTATTGGACACAAATTTTGACAATGCAAAACATGGGGTTTTCACAAAACGGCCTGAAGTTCTCACCAATGATTTCTTTGTTAATTTACTGGATATGAGTACGGCCTGGATGCCTTCTTCTGAGGACAATGAAAAATTTGATGGC
>JAQBBZ010000190.1:0-2760 GCA_032125735.1 Labilibaculum sp. | reverse complement strand
ACACAGGAAGAAATCCTTCGTATTTTTAGCAACAAAACATCTCCGGCATTTGAGGTAGCACTCCAGTTTGGTGCAATTTTAGCCGATGCTGATGAAACTATTTTAAATATTATTTCAAAATACAGCAAAGCTTTGGGGATCGCATATCAGATTAATGATGATTTGGATGATTTCAAGCAAACAAGCATTTCAAATGGCTTTAATACCATTCAGCCATCCTTAGTTTCTACACTTTTAAATCAAAAGCATCCTGAGAAAATGCAGGAATGGTTCGATCGTAGTAAGAATGGAGATGAAAGTATAAATACTGAGTTTTTACAATGGGCAGAGACTAGACAGGCAATGAAAGAAGCAGAAGAAATGCTGAATATCTACAAACGAAATGCTTTGAAAGACCTGAAACCATTAAATAATCCAAGTTTGAAAATATTACTGACCCGTCTGGTGAATCGGATAGTTCCGGAAAATTCATAAGCCCAATTCCCTGAAGGGAGCCAATGGCTTACAAACTGTATTTTTTAAAGTCCTCTTAAGGGGATTTAGGGGAAAAAAAGGAGAAAATAAAGAGCCTTTCCGGCTAACGGAAATATAAATTAGAGATACAAATAATAAAATAGAGCCTTAAATAAATGATTAAGAATATAAAAATAAACTGCAATCAATTCATACTCGAAGCACTTCTGAAATCAACAGAAATACTAAGCGATGAAGCACAGAATCAAATAAAATCCTTTTTGGGTACTCAGAAAAGTGAAGACGGAGGATTTATAGATCGTGCAGGAAATGCAGATTTGTACTATTCGGTGTTTGGTTATACTCTGGCCCTTATTTTAGATTTTAAAGTTAATGTAGTTGAAGAACGAAAATATCTAAAAAGGATAAAACATATAGGAAACCTAGATTTTGTGCATTCAATTTGTTTTGTTCGATGCGATTTCTTGTTGCATCTGATTGATTTAAGGCAAAAATCTAGATTACCTGCATCTAAATTCTTGTCCATTAGCTTTGCAAAAGGTTTAATCCTTGGGAAAATTGTAAAATCATTAAAAATTAATTGCTCTGAATTACTGTGGGATTTGGAAGAATATATAGCTAATGATGGTGGATACAATCACAACATAAAAGAAGCAAAGAGGTCTACGATTTATGCAAATTACCTGATGTGGACACTTTATCAGGATTTACAAACTGAGCAGGACGTTTTGGATGAGATTACAGATGCAAATATTACTTTAATGGCTGAAAACGGATCATTTGCCAATGAAGAGAACAGCGCTGATGGTGTGACTTCTTCTTCTGCAGCAGGACTGATCATGAGTTCAACCAGTGAGTTGGAAGAAATGCTGAAAACAAAGGACTGGTTAAAGCAGATGCTAACCAAACGCGGAGGTTTCAAAGCAGCCGAAGGTGTTCCTATTGCTGATTTGTTATCTACCTCAACAGCACTACTTGCTTTGCAGGTAACGGGAGAAAATATGCAGGATTATGCTGAAAATTCCGTAAATTTCATCAATCTGCACTGGGACGAGTCCGGCGGGTTCTTTGGCAGCATTGCCGATATGACCTGTGATGTGGAATATACCTACTATGCACTTTTGGGCTTAGGAGTACTATCTTGAGTTATGAGGTATGAGTTATGAGTTTCATTGTCATCCCGAGGAACCGAGGGATCTGTTGAATAGGAAGAGATCCTTTACTTCGTTCAGGATGACGAGATTGAAAGTTTGAATTGCCCGTCAGTGGTTTTTTTTATTCCTGACGGTGCTTAGATTTGAATCTATTTATTAAAATCATTGTTAATGTATAATTTTAGCGAACTCAAAGATACTGCTTGTTTTGTTTGTGATCATGTTCTCAATAAAGAACGGTCAATTCTATATGTTGGTCATGATATCGATGATTCAAGTTGGCAATTTATGTGTGGTGAAAATGATCATACTGAAGAGAATGCTCGAATTATTAGTCTTGAAGAAGTGTTCAGATAGATAGTTCTATCAATGAACTCTCAGGCTTGCCTTTGGGTAATTTCGTTGAGAGGAAAAATATAAATGAAAATTGGGTGTTTTATCAAACCATTTGATCCTTGCTACTTGATACTTATTTGAAAAATGACTCCAAACTACGACAACATACAATCCCTTAAACAGAAATTGGATGATCATATCATCTCTCTTCGAAATGATAAGGGATCCTGGGATGGCAGATTGTCAAGTAGTGCCTTGTCTACTGCAATTGCAGTTTTTGCATTGTGGAAATACGATCAAAAAAATATCGTCAGGACATTAGCCAGGGATTGAACTGGTTGGTGAACAATTCAAATTTAGACGGTGGATGGGGCGATACCATTCGCAGTAAAAGTAATTTGAGTACAACACTCTTGACCTGGACTTGTCTTTCCATTGTTAAAGATGATCCTGCTTATGCAGACTGCATATATCATGCTGAAAACTGGTTGACAGATACATTAAAAAAGCTCGATCCTGAATCAATAAGTACAGCTGTTCTGAATCATTATCAGAAAGATCAGACCTTTTCGGTTCCTATTTTGGCTATGTGTGCATTATCTGGCAGACTGGGAGAGAAAGGCTGGGATTTGGTTCCGCAATTGCCTTTCCAGATGGCGGTTTTTCCAGATCGACTCTTTAAATTATTGAACCTATCTGTAGTTAGCTATGCCATTCCGGCCTTAATAGCCATTGGATTGGTAAAATCAGTAAATACCAAAGCAAGCAAACCAATTGCAGCTTTAAATAAATCGGT
>JAQBBZ010000189.1:0-4750 GCA_032125735.1 Labilibaculum sp. | reverse complement strand
TTTGACACACAGGGGGATGATTATTCCCAGCATGGTAAGTTCCATATGGCAAAAACACACAATTATAATCATATGAAATTTTGGAAGCAAGAGGCTGGAGAATACAAAAAAACACTTTCGCTGAGTATTCCTGTGGTTATTGCACAGGCAGGACAAATTACAGTAGTATTAATCGACAATGTGATGATTGGGCAATTGGGAACAACTGCTTTTGCCGCAGCATCCTTTACAAATACCTTATTTAGTCTGGTTTTGATATTTGGGATGGGCTATTCCTTTGCTTTAACTCCATTGATTGGTAAAAGCTGGGGCGAAAAAGATTATGATTCGATTGGAGCCTGGATTAAAAATGGAATATTCGCCAATGCCTTTATGGGCGTGGCATTAGCATTGATATTGCTTATTCTGTATGTGCTTATTCCCTATATGGGACAGCCGGAATCGATTCTGAAAGATTCGCAGGATTATTTAGCCATACTTATAGTCTCGGTTATTCCGATGATGGTGTTTTATGGCTACAAACAATTTGCCGAAGGCATAGGCGATACTAAAACGGCCATGAAAATTATGCTTTGGGCTAATGTGATAAACACAGTGGGTAACTATGTGTTTATGTATGGCAAATTTGGGGCTCCCGAAATGGGACTTACCGGTGCAGGTATTGGAACCTTATTAGCCCGAATATTTATGGCTCTCGCTTTTATAGTTCTCTTCTATAAAAATCGGAAATACAAGCTATTTGTGAAACTATACCAGCAAAGTGCTTTCTGTTGGCACAGATTTGTCCAAATTATAAAATTGGGTATTCCTTTGGGCGGCCAAATTGTGATGGAAGCCAGTGCATTTGGCTTATGTGCCATTATGATGGGCTGGCTTAGCGAAGTTGGCCTGGCAGCACACCAAATAGCCATTACTCTTTCTACCTTAGGTTTCATGATTTATCAGGGACTGGGAGCAGGCACAACCATACGTGTGAGCCATTATAAAGGGGAAAATAATAAGGCTGGGATTATTAGAGCGACTAAAACAGCCATGAATTTAATGTACCTCTATTCGGCGATTATTGTTCTTCTATTTGTTGGTGGTAGTCATCTACTCCCCCTAATGTTTACAAGGGATACCACAGTAATAAATCTGGCTGCTCAAATGCTTATTGTTTGTAGTGTTTTTCAACTGGCAGATGGGATACAAATTATTCTTGCCGGAACTTTAAGAGGTTTTGCCGATGCCAAAATCCCTGCCCTCATCACCTTTGTTTCCTATTTCCTTTTAGCGATTCCATTTAGCTATCTATCTGCCTTTAAATGGGGATTTGGTGCCGTAGGTATCTGGTTCGGATTTCCTGTAGGCTTGGTTATTTGCTCTGCTCTTTTTCAAATGCGATATAAATACATCCTGAAAAAGATTTAATAGAACCCAATTTTTTAATCTTTAAAATGACACAAGCACAGAGAGTGCTTGTGATCAAAATAAAAAAATCCACGTAAGTATGTACTTACAAGGATTATCCGCAGGATCGGTAGTACCTAAACGGGAATATACGGAGAATTGGCTGCAAGTGACTTATGGCCTTTCAGGTATTTTAATGTATCTATTTGTACCTGCTGGATTTTAGATGGCTAAGATAGCAGATGCTGATGTTTCAAGTATTTTATATACTTCCCTTTATCTTCCCGCGACCGATAATTCGCTATTGTAGGCTCATGATTATTAATTATAATTACAGAAAACTTAAAAAGAAAGCTGACGGAAAACAGGCACAATATATATATCAGAGAAACCTTGTCCCAATAAGCCAGACACGAAATTTCTTGCATTTTTACGCCCATTAAAATAGATAAACCGTACTTTATAGAGTCCATCTTCAAATTCAACAGCTGTAGTTTGATTATAAATTTCATCTAGATGAGCCTGTAAGGCCAAAGCATTGGATTGCTTCCCGAACGCACCAACTTGAACTGCAAACAGACCTCTATCAATAAGTTCATCTTCGGATGTTTGAAAAGATTCTGGATTAATTGCTTGTACATACTCCTTAATAGAAACGAGTAAGGCATCAGAATATCCTTCTAAAACAAGTTTGGGTAGGAGCGATTGTGATTCTTCACAATCTTCAAATCCTGGTATAAAGATCTTAAAATTCAGCCCTTCGTAAACAATCACTGCGGAAAGACCCAACTTCTTTCTTATGTGACTGCTAACTGCAATAGCCTTACTCTTGAGTTTATATTCACCCACCAGAATTAAACAAGCATCTTTTTCTTTGACTACTGTAGTTTCACTGGCCAGCATTTTTTCTTCCATAGCTGGCAACACAGCAGCAGGGATTTCTTTTTCAGGTTTAAGAAGCACAAGTTCAAGTCCATCTACATAATCGCCATCTTCGGTGCGATTGATTGTAAAAGGTAAAGAGGAAGGCCTGGCAATCAGGTCTAATTTTCGCAATTGAGCAGTATCGATACGAGCGGTATACGCACCGGCTGGCAAACCCAGATAGCTAAAATAACCATCAACCTCGGTAAGGGTGCGGGCAATGCGTGTAGAGTCGCTATTGTAAAAGCCCACAATAATACGTCCAATCCCTTTTTGGCTTTCGCCTTCGCGATGATAGACTGTCCCTGCCACTTCCCCAACAACCGAAACAGGGATTTCAACCCGTTTAAACTGATTAGGTGTGACTTCAATGCTTAGTATTTTCTTTTCAATTTTCCAGCCAATATTGTCGAAACTGTTGGGATCAATCTGAACCGTGTAGTTTTTATATGGCTCCATATTAATGGCACGAATAATGGTATCGCTATTCATAGTTAGCTTGGAACAGCCTTTAATCTTGAGTTTTAATCCCCAAGCCCCTGGTTCTCCCTTATCGTGATGACCATTACAGTTATAATCAAGAAAAGGTAGGAATAGGATACCTCCCTTACCAACTGTACTGCGATTACTGGTCCCTAAATACTTTGTTGAACGATCATACATGAGACTTCCGCGAGCTGATTGAACAAAGCTGGTTTTATTATTACTGCGCCTGGCCGAAACTGAAGCATTCCCGAAAGAGAAATCATATCGCAAGCCAATTTGTGCCGAACTCGTCTGACTTGAAAAATTATAATTGCATGAAACATCCAGATAAGCTTTTTTAAACAAGGCTTTCCGAAGGTTACCGCTGACTGACTCCAATTCATTCTGAGAATAATTGTATTGTAGCCTGGGTGAGAATGTAAAACCCGATGGCAGCCTAAAAGCCATGGAAAGATGACTGGAAACATTAACTTGAGAACCCTCTGTAAACATCGCATTGGTTTTCAAATTTGTATTGACCCCAAAAACAGAACCTGATAACATCATATCCGCCCTGGTACGTTTTCCCGAGGGGTAAATCACCTGATTTACTGTGAATCGGGAGTAGGCTGAAAAGTTCTGATTTCGGATAGGGAAAGACAGGCTTAATTTTCGCTCTTCGATTGTATTCGTATTAATTGCAATCTGATTTTTGGCATAGCGCGTATAATCCAAAACTAAATTTAAATTGGAGGGGCCCTGATAACTCAATCGGCCCACTGAACTGACTGCATGGTTATATCCACCCGAAAATAATAAGCCCGAAGCTAGCCTAAGGGATAGGTTTGCAAAAGGAATACGTCCTCTGGAAGCTAAAGAAGACAGGTATTCAACACCTCCGCCAAATGTAAAAGACCGGCTCACTCCATAATTGAAATTCGCCCGGGTAAACTGGCTCTGCTGACCATCCTCAAGCATACCAGCCTGCAGGCTATATTGAAATTCATTTTGTGGAAGAAAATTTAAAGGAATACTAATCGTCTCCTCTTGGGTACGTTCTTCGCCCCAAGGGCCATAAAAACGAAGTTTTAGTTCTGTATTTCCGTACATAAGCGGTACTTCGAAAGAATAGAAACCAGAAGCATCGGCTCTCTTATAATCAATCATCCTATTATTGACGTAGAGCTCCACAATCCAGTTAGGATCGGTGAAATCACTCAAGGTATAGGAACCAAAAGATCGACGTTGAGTTGTGGGGGTATTGGTTAATTGCACACCTACTACGGGTGCAGTAATAGAAGAAATAGATTGACGGGATATTTTCCCGACTCGAACCTGTCTCAAAGCCTTAAAATTATTATTCACAAAGCGCCATTGGTAATATTGTTTACTCAGATCAAAATCTGAATTGGAAATATAATTGAGGCTTAAGTTGGCTTCTCCTCCTGCGATGACAGATCCAAGGGCCAGATGTAAATTTTCACTACTCGCACCCTGCAATTCCTGTTTGGCAACAACGGACCATTCGGCCATGCCTAATTTAAACAGGGGATAGTTTCTCTGAATTATTGTATCAGGAATCAGCTCTCCTTTCAGTCCAGTTCTATTGTTGCGCATGGCTTCCATTCGGAGCTGACGAATGATAGGCAGATCGAGTTCGGTTTTCATTTTTACAGAGAGACTACGAAAACTAAACCGGCAGTCTAAAGCAAATACCGTCCAAAAATAATCGAGTTTCAGGTATAAATTGCTTGCGGTCCGAATCAAATCAGTGGGTTTCAGATCAACGTGTTTATCCTGATAGTGAATTTGGTAATTTTTGGCATCTACAAGATAAGTCGCCTCTTCCTTAATGATAAAGCCTTCTACCGAATCGAATTGAGATGCAGGGACATTTTTAATTTTAAGGAAATTGAAAACATCAGTCAGTGAGAGGTAGGCTTGTTGCCCGTAAATAGCCGCAGGTATCTCG
>JAQBBZ010000188.1:0-5017 GCA_032125735.1 Labilibaculum sp. | reverse complement strand
GCTGATGTGGTCGGCATTCAGTTCGATTTGCCTTATTTCGCTGTCAATATTTGTTGTCATGTCAATTTTCATTATGTCGCTGTCTTTTTTCTTAGGCTTGTTGGTAACGCTTGTGAATGTGTATGTACACTTATATTTCTTTTATCGATCTTAAAACATACACTTATCCATCTCATAGAGTGGTGTAAGTGTAATAGCTACTCTTATAGAGATATCATCTGTAAAAGCTTTGCTAAAGTAGGAAATCGAACTGACGATTCAAGCTGTCAAACCTGCCAACTTGCAGCCTACCGAATAATTGCCTGCAAAAGCTTTGTTTTTCTCAATTGAATCAATCCCATAAAGAGAGGGCATCCTTTATGGGATGCCCTCTAAACTCTTTGCTGCAATTCCAGACAATACTTGTTTTTATAAAAACCTGCTGTGGTTTTACTCGAAACCACACGTGGTTTTCTTAAAAGATCAAATTTTGTTAAATCCAGAGTCTTTTACTGCTTTTATGGGGTGTTTGTAAAAAAAGAACCATCCCGAGCCTAAGCCCGGAATGGTTTTGTTATTTAGTTGTATGTAGTAAGTAAATAAAATCGATTCAAATTGCTTGAATTCATATTCCTTACGGCATTAAGAATATAGCTTACAGGTAGATGGATATTGCTTACAGTGGAATTGAACCCCTTACACATGAAAAACATGTTCTTACAGCTAAAGAATACCTCTTCCATGTGTTTTGTTACACCTTACAGGTAAAATATACGCCTTACAGTTATTTTGGTATTCCTTACAGGTAAAATATACGCCTTACAGTTATTTTGGTATTCCTTACAGGTAAAATGCCCGCCTTACAGCTATTTTGGTATTCCTTACAGGAAAAACAGGCTCCTTACAGGTAAGAGGTCGCCCTACGCGTGGCTTTCAGTCGGTTTACCGGTTTGGAGTTCAATGTTTTTATCTGAAAAAAGTTCCTGTTGCGGTATCGGGTGCATTTCGTCGGTCGGCAGCTTTTTTAATTACAGCTTCTTTTTCGGGGTTGGTGTAAAGCGACCAGTTTCCAATTTCTTCTGTTGTTCTTCTGCATCCAAAGCATACGCCGTTGCTGTCTTGTCGGCAAATGCTAATGCAGGGTGATTGTATATCTTTCATATGTTTATAATTTGTTTTTGATTTGTCATATGTAACTTACCATGCTGGAATAATCATCTCCCTGTGTGTCAAAATCACTTTGGCATGGACGTTTCATATGTTTATAATTTTAAGTTTTTGCCATATGTAACTTACCATGCTGGAATAATCATCCCCCTGTGTGTCAAAATATCCTTGTCATGGACGTTTCATATGTTTATAATTTTAAGTTTTTGCCATATGGAACTTACCATGCAGGAATAATCATCCCCCTGTGTGTCAAAATATCCTTGTCATGGACGTTTCATATGATTATAATTTGTTTTTTTAGTTGCCATATGGAACTTACATGCTATGATAATCATCTCTCTGTGTGTCAAAATCACTTTGGCATGGACGTTTCATATAAGTATATTTTCAAAAAGTTAAACTAATCCTAACCAATAGTGAATACTATTGGTATGTGTTATTTATATTTCCATATCAGATATGGTATATTTTGCACAAAAAAATCCATCAGCATAGTATCAAAACACAAGATCCGACCATAATTCTTGAAGATTTACAAGTGTAAGAGCCTTGTGTTTCTTACTAATCACGATATTTTCATGAAACCGGAAATAGATATTTAATCATTCATTCTCCCTCGACGAAGTCTTTGTCTTCTCCCTTGCCCAAAGCCAAATCCTTTTCGCCTACCTCTTTCGGCAGTTTCACTTTGAATTTCCTTTTCAGGATCAATCTTATTATTACTGTTACATCGTCCCATTCCCCGTCCAGTGCGGGCACCTTTACCCTCCGGACCTCTTCGATCTAATCCAGGCATTTTAACCTCCTTTTTTAAATTGATTTACCACTTTTCAATCTTTTCCCTTGTCCTTTACCACAACCACTTTTACGTTTCAAACCCAAACCTTTCCCTAACTTCTCGATTAAAGTGTTTTGATCTGCACTAGAACATTGCCCTAGTCCTCTTCCCGATTTTGAACCTTCTCCTTCGGGTCCTTTTCCATCTAAGTGTGGCATAATAATTTGATTAAGATTTCAATTGATCTATAATGCGTTGCACCGTGTTATTATCATCTTGCAACAATACCATTTGAATATTAAACTTTTCAAGCAATTCTTTTGCCTTAGGCCCAAAATCACCCGAAATCACTTTTTGAACTCCAAGTTCAACTACCTTTTCCACAGTTTTAGTTCCTGCTGCACTTGGCGAGTTGATATTTTCATTCTCGATAAAACTAATTTCACCTGTTTGATCATCATACAAACAAAACCAACTCGCTCTTCCAAACCGTAAATCAAAAATGGAATTCAATTGATTTCCTGTTGATGTAATAATTGTCTTCATATTTTTATTTATTTAGTAATTCGATTTGTTTCGAATTACAAGCCGGACAAGTTCCTTTATCCATTGTGTCTGGAATATTGAACCTTGCATTGCATTTTGAACACAAATACCAATCTTTATCCATAATTGCGTTCCCAAAAACAGTTTTTATTTCCTTTGCTTCAACCAATGCCATAGCAATCTTTCTTCTTGCACTTTCGTAGATTCTTGCAAAAGTTGGCCTTGAAACACCCATTAACAGAGCTGCTTCATCATGCTTTAGCAAATCGTAATCAGCTAATTTTAAAGCTTCATATTCTTCATATAGCAAATCAACAGATTCCCGACTTTTAGAATTCACACCAAAAGGTCTATATCCTTTAAATCTTGGTGGTTCTACAACTTTACGCAATCTAATTCTTCTTGGCATAGGGATTTATTTTCTACAAATATAATGAGAATATTCTCATTTCACAAATTTACATCTCCAATAATTACTGCGTTTTACAGCAAAAAAAAGAGGCCTTAACAGCCTCTGTAAATTATTAAATATTTTACAAATTTTATGCTTCTTCCTCTTCAGAAACAAAATGAGCAAATTGTTTTTCAACAGTTATTGGTTCAGTCAAATACAACTCCCCTACTTGTTTCGACATAACATCTGGGAATACATATTCTTTGCCTTCAATTAGGCCTTGTACAATTTCTCTGGCCACATTTATAGGTGAATCCTTTTCCATATCCAAATCTTTTGACATCTCAGTATCGATAGGTCCCGGATAAACTCCCATCACAAGAATATTATTCGTAAATAGTTCGCCTCGCAAACCTTGAGTAATACTATGAACAGCTGCTTTCGATGCAGAATATGCTCCGGCAATTGGCATGCTAGCTAAACCTAGTACAGAAGAAATATTTACAATGGCCGCAATTTCTCTCTGTTTTAATCGATCTATTAATGAAACGGTTAATTTCACCAATCCCCAAACATTTACCTCAAAATTTACCGCCATACTGTCTAAGGTTTCATCAGAGCAGAATCCTCCGGCGTCATATACACCAGCGTTATTAATTAATATCTCCACATCCTTGGTTAATTTTGTAGCCTTAATAATTGATCGGTCATCTCTTAAATCCAAAAGTATAGGTACTAAACGACTCCCATATTCGGGTTTAAGATCATCCATAGATTTTAAATTTCTCACTCCTGCATATACTTTTTTCGCCCCTTTTTCAAGCAGTTCAATAGTTATTGCTCTACCAATTCCTCTATTAGCTCCACTTACAAAAGCTACCCGGTCTTTAGGGGACACTTTGATTTCATTCATCACAACCTCCATTTTTGGTTTAACTTATTTGAATTGATTCTACACAATTTACAAATATCCTAAGCCAATAGCAATGTAAATTATGCGGTAAGCTCAATTTAGAAAATGGAATGAATTTGAACAGATCGAGTAATAGTCAAATAAACTAATTTTTCTATCTTTGCTTTTGTCGCTTGATTTTGGCAATTTCTTATTGGGGTGCGAGTAATCTATAATCTTTTCCAATAGCATTCCCAGCTGGAGATGAAAAGAAATTAAGCGACAAAAATAGTAACCGGACTCTGGAGATCTTCTTTATGGATCCGGTTATTTTATTTTGAACTACAAACCACATGTAATTTAAAATATATAGTATTATCAATAACCAAAATATTTATCAAAATGTCAACCAACTATTTCAAATCCCATCCTAACGAAAAAGGATATTTCGGAGAGTACGGAGGAAGTTTTATTCCTGAAGTTTTAGAAGAAGAGATGAAGAAAATTAACGATGCTTACTATTCAATTAGCAAGTCTCACGAATTTATCTCAGAATTAAGAAGTGTCCGTAAACATTTCCAAGGACGCCCAACTCCTGTTTATTATTGCAATCGTTTATCGAACAAATACGGCGGTCGAATTTATCTCAAACGTGAAGATCTTAATCATACAGGAGCACATAAGCTTAATCATTGCATGGGTGAGGCTCTTTTAGCCAAATACATGGGCAAAAAAAAGCTGATTGCTGAAACTGGAGCTGGACAACATGGTGTTGCTCTAGCTACTGCTGCAGCCTATTTCGGTTTGGAATGTGAAATTCACATGGGTGAGGTTGATATGGCCAAAGAGCACCCAAATGTTGTTAAAATGAGAATATTAGGCGCAACAATCGTTCCTGTTACTCATGGTCTAAAAACATTAAAAGAAGCTGTCGATTCTGCCTTTACAGCTTATCTTGAGGATCCTATTAATACAATTTATTGCATTGGATCAGTTGTAGGCCCACACCCATTTCCGATGATGGTTCGTGAATTTCAGCGCGTTATTGGAATTGAAGCAAGAGACCAATTTCAGGAAATGACAGGAGAACTTCCAGATAACGTTGTGGCTTGCGTAGGTGGTGGCAGTAATGCAATGGGTATTTTCTCTGCCTTTTTAGATGATGATGAGTGCAAATTGCACGGTGTAGAACCTGCCGGTCGCTCTTTTGTAAAAGGAGAACATGCAGCTACCTTAAGCTTTGGTAAACCAGGAGTAA
>JAQBBZ010000187.1:0-8533 GCA_032125735.1 Labilibaculum sp. | reverse complement strand
GATTGCCAATTAATATAAAGCTTGCGCAGATAGGGATTATTCGACTTCGTCGATTTTCAATTCAAATACGAATCGGTAGTAGTCCACAGCTTGAGGAATCTGTTCGATTTCCCTTTTTTAATGCTTCACTACCACACTTGATTATCTCCCGACCCAAAGTGAGTTCTGGATTTCTGTCCGGGAAAGCCTGGTTTGTGTCCGGGAAGCCCTTGTTCTTGTCCGGGAGATGCTTACTCCTGTCCGGGAAATATCAACTGGCTGTCCGGGACGCTTCCCTTTAGGGAGTTATGTGTCTTCTCCTGAAATTAAAATATTTAAGAGTCCTTTGTGCTTAAATTTACTTGTCATTTAACATTCATAAATAATCCGAAAAATCTCGCGCAGGCATTCCTGTCTTTGCTCAATAAATCCCATATGTCCTGATGTTTGCAGTACGAAAGGAGTCAGGCCGTTTTCCCTGGCAATTTCGCCGGCTACTTTCAGCGGAATAAAATTATCTTCCTTGCCCATAATGCTCACTTTGGGCATATCTAAAGCTTTAAGGATGTGATTACGGTCTGGTCGGTTCATCATGGCTTCCAATGCGGCAATAATTCCATGGTCGGGAGTTTTACACGCAATTAGTGTTACGCGTTCTATTTCATGAGCAAATTTATCCAGGTTTTTAGTTGAGAAGGTATTTGGTATATTGGTTTTGCAAATCAGTTCTTTTTTACCTTGAATCACAAATTCTATTTCCCGTTTCCTGTTTTTCTTCTTCTCTTCGGTATCTGCATTTGGCGAGGAGTGAAACAGGCAGAAACTCTCGAGCTTATCTTTAAATCTATCGGCGAAAGCCAAAGCCACATAGCCACCCATCGAGTGACCAATGATATTGATTTTTTTGAGTTGAAGATGCAGGGCTAATTCATTAACCGCTTCAGCCATATCTTCAACACTACACGATTTTACTTTTAAATCGGATAAACCGTGGCCAGGTAAATCAAGAGTTATCACACGTGCTAATCTGGAAAGATCATTTGCGAAAGTTTCAAATGTTTCCAAGGACTCCAAATATCCATGCAATATCATAACGGTATTTCCTTTCCCTTTATCTCTATATCGTAAGTTGTAGTTTTTAAGTTGTAAAAATTGGTCCATGTTTTTAACTGTATTTGGTATTTCTATATTTCCTATTTTTAAATCCCCTAAAAGAGACTTGTAAGCCCAAGTTTAAGAGAGGCGCAAGTTCTGGAAACCTTATTTAAAAATGCTTATTCAATCGAAAAATAAGGGTTTTTGTTGTGCATTTTCCCACCATGCTGTAAATCAAGTGTATTTCAACAATCTAAAATCTAAGCTTCTAAACGAATTGCCGATTCTAAATTAAAACAATATCTCAAAACCTTGTTCTATAACATACAAATATTTGATAACTTGCGTACTTTAGCGGAAAATAAATAGGGAATTAATTCTGCAATTGGTTTGAAATTAGAATTATACCTAGATTTAAATTGCTGAAATTTAGAATTTTATTTGATGTAGAATCGGTCTAAATAATTTGTATATGTTCCTAAATATCGTTTCATCAATTAGTAGCATTTACATTTGCAAATTAATATAGTAAAGCTTACAAAAAAACAGTCTAATTAAATCTTTAAACTTATGAGCAGTTTTTTAAGTTCATCTATTGGGAAGAAGTTGGTAATGAGTTTATCAGGACTTTTTCTTGTACTATTCATTTTAGTACACCTGATATTGAACTCCTTTTTAATGTTTGACAGCACAGGTGAGCTGTTTAATGCCGGAGCACATTTTATGGCTTTGCCGGTTATTCGTTTTGGTTTACAGCCAGTATTGTTTGGTGGTTTCATTATCCATATTATTTATGCGATGATATTAACCCTTCAAAACATGAAAGCTCGTCCACAGAAGTATGCTTCTCAAAATTTGGGAGAAAGCAGTACCTGGTCTTCTCGAAACATGTTTGTTTTGGGTGGTCTTGTTTTGGTTTTCATCGCAATGCACTTAATGCATTTCTTTATTCCTATTCAGATTGAAGGGAATGTTCATGATGATTATCAGTTGGTGAAAAATCTATTTACAAATGGCTCTATGGGAATGGTTTATACCGGACTTTATGTTGTAGGTGCTATTTTGTTAGGAATGCATTTGGCTCACGGATTTTGGTCAGCATTTCAGTCGGTTGGTTTAAGCAATAAGCTTTGGAGATCAAGATTGGAAAAAGTTGGTTATATCTATGCAATTTTTGTTGCAGCTGGATTCATAATCATTCCTTTGTATTTACACTTTTTTGCTTAATTGCTAATAATAAAAAACGGTTATGACAGTATTAAACTCAAAAATTCCAGCCGGACCAATAGCTGAAAAGTGGTCAAGCCATAAAGCTGCCATTAAGGTGGTTAGTCCTGCGAATAAGAGAAAATTAGATATTATCGTTGTAGGAACCGGATTAGCCGGTGGATCTGCTGCCGCTTCTATGGCAGAGATGGGATACAACGTAAAAGCATTTTGCTACCAGGATTCAGGTCGTAGAGCTCACTCTATTGCTGCTCAGGGTGGTATTAACGCTGCAAAAAATTATCAGAACGATAACGATTCAGTTCATCGTTTATTTTACGATACAGTTAAAGGTGGTGATTACCGCGCACGTGAAGCTAACGTTCATCGTTTGTCTGAAGTAAGTGGTGATATTATCGACCAATGTGTTGCTCAGGGTGTACCTTTTGCACGTGAATATGGCGGAACTTTATCTAACCGTTCATTCGGTGGGGTGTTGGTAAGTCGTACTTTTTATGCTCGTGGTCAAACCGGACAGCAATTGTTGTTAGGTTGTTACGCTTCTATGAATCGTATGATCGGACAAGGAAAAATTGAAATGCACGAACGTAATGAGTTATTGGATATCGTAATTATCGATGGAAAAGCTCGTGGTATCATTACCCGTAACTTGGTTACTGGTGCGATCGAACGTCACAGTGCTCATGCGGTAGTAATTGCAACAGGTGGATACAGTAATGTATTCTTCTTGTCGACAAATGCTATGGGATGTAATGCAGGTGCTGCATGGCAGGCATACAAAAACGGTGCTTGTTTCGCGAATCCTTGTTACGTGCAAATTCACCCAACTTGTATTCCAATTCATGGCGAACAGCAATCGAAACTGACTTTAATGTCGGAATCATTGCGTAACGATGGTCGTGTTTGGACTCCAAAGAAAAAGGAAGATGCAGTTAAATTGCAAAAAGGTCAAATCACAGCTAATGATATTGCTGAAGCAGATCGTGATTTCTACTTGGAAAGAAGATATCCATCATATGGTAACTTGGTTCCTCGTGATGTTGCATCTCGTGCAGCTAAAGAAAGATGTGATGAAGGTTTCGGTGTAAACGAAACTGGTAAAGCAGTTTATCTTGACTTTAAATATTCTATCGAAAGATTAGGTAAGGATGTTATCGAAGCTCGTTACGGTAACTTGTTTCAGATGTATGAGAAGATTACTGATCAGAATCCTTATGAATTGCCGATGCAGATTTACCCTGCTATTCACTACACAATGGGTGGTATTTGGGTTGATTATAACCTGATGACGAACGTTCCTGGTTTATATGCAATTGGTGAAGCGAACTTCTCTGATCACGGAGCTAACCGTTTAGGTGCTTCTGCTTTGATGCAAGGTTTGGCTGACGGATATTTCGTATTGCCATATACTATTGGAGATTATCTTGCTGATGAAATTCAGGTTCCACGCATCGATGTAAATCACCAGGAGTTTGTAAAGAAAGAAAAGGCTGTAACTGATCGAATGACTCGTTTATTCAATATCAAAGGAAGCAAGTCGGTAGATTCTTTCCACAAGCGTTTGGGTAACATCATGTGGGATCATATTGGAATGGCTCGTAACGAAGAAGGTTTGAAATTTGCTATCAAAGAAATTCAGAATATTCGTGAAGATTTCTACAAAGATCTTCGTATCACCGGAGACTACGATTCAATGAATATTGAATTGGAAAAAGCTGGTCGTGTTGAAGATTTCTTAGAATTAGGTGAATTAATGGCTCGTGATGCTCTGGATCGTAAAGAATCTTGTGGTGGACACTATCGTGAGGAATCAACGACTGAAGATGGTGAAGCTAAACGTGATGATGAGAACTTTGCATATGTTTCGGCATGGGAATACCAAGGCGAAGGTAAAGCTCCTAAATTGCATAAGGAAGAGCTCGTTTTTGAAAACGTTAAGTTGACTCAAAGGTCATATAAGTAATCAGCAGATAGTAACTTGTAGATAGTAATTAGTAACTAGTACATAGTCTAATAAATATAATCTGAATAAAAATGAATCGTTTTAAAGATTTAATCGTTTGGCAAAAAAGTAGAACTCTTGTAAAAGAAGTCTACATGTTAACAAATGATTTACCTTCTGATGAACGATTTGGAATGGTATCACAAATAAGGAGATGTGCTGTCTCTATTCCCACAAATATTGCCGAAGGCTGTGGGAGAAATACGAATGCAGACTTTGCTCGTTTTCTGGATATTTCGAACGGAAGTTCTTATGAACTGGAAAGCTTACTGATACTATCCATTGATTTAAATTATATTCAAAGAGAGCAGTTTGATACGATTAATCTATTAATTCAAGAAATTCAAAAAATGATTTTCAAATTAAAAGAAAGTCTTAAATAAGTTGTTCTAATTGACTAACGTACTATCTACTAAAATCTAATTACTCAACACCAAAAAAAATGGCAGACAAGATATTAAAAGAATTAACAATAAAGGTTTGGCGTCAGAAGAACGCTAAAGCCCAAGGTAAGTTTGAGACTTACAAAATTAATGATATTTCAACTGGAACTTCATTTTTGGAGATGCTTGACATCTTGAATGAGGAGTTAGTTAGTGGTGGTACAGAGCCAATTGCTTTCGATCATGATTGTAGAGAAGGTATTTGTGGAATGTGCAGCTTGTTCATCAACGGACGTGCTCATGGACCAGATGATGATATCACTACTTGTCAGTTGCACATGCGTAAGTTCTCTGATGGAGAAACTATTACAATTGAGCCTTGGAGAGCTGGAGCATTTCCGGTAATTAAAGATTTAATTGTAGATCGTACTGCATTCGAGAAAATTCTTCAGTCGGGTGGATACATCTCTGTAAACACTGGTGGTGTACCTGATGGTAATGCAATTCTAATTTCTCAGGATGATGCTGAGGAGGCTATGGACGCTGCAGCTTGTATTGGCTGTGGTGCTTGTGTTGCGACTTGTAAAAACTCATCGGCAATGTTGTTCGTTTCTGCTAAGGTGTCTCACCTTGCAAAACTTCCTCAAGGTCGTATTGAAGCAGCTCGTCGTGCAAAGAGCATGGTTGCAAAAATGGACGAGATGGGATTTGGTAACTGTACCAATACCGGAGCTTGTGAAGTAGAATGTCCTAAGGGAATTTCTATTGCAAACATCGCTCGTTTGAACCGTGAGTTCTTAGTAGCAAAAATTAAGGATTAATTTAGACTGTAATCCAAATATCGAGAGCGTTACCTAAGGGTGACGCTCTTTTTTTTTAAAAAATTACAATCTCTCTGCTATTTTCTATAATTTCAGGTAAAATTATTAAGAAAATCATTCATGAAGAAAATTACTTTATCAATTTTATTGGGTTTACTCATTTTGTTTAAAGCGCAAAGTCAGGAAATTACAAAAACATATCAACCTACTTGGGAATCCATTCAAAGTCATGATTATCCTGAATGGTTTAAGGATGCTAAATTAGGAATCTTTATACATTGGGGTGTTTATTCTGTTCCTGCATACGGAGGCAAGGAATCATATGCTGAATGGTATCTTCGTGGATTGCAGATGAAGGATTCTTTACGTATTAATTTCCTTAAAACTAACTATGGAGAGGATTTTACTTATCGCGATTTGGCCCCTTTGTTTAAAGCTGAGCTTTTTAAGCCGAATGACTGGGCTGATTTGTTTCGAAAAGCAGGTGCGAAATATGTTGTAATGGTTGCAAAACATCACGATGGGTATTGTTTATGGCCTAGTAAAGAGGCCTCTGGTTGGAATAGCGTAGATGTTGGTCCAAGGAAAGATTTGGTGGGTGATTTGACTCAGGCTGTGCGCAATCAGGGATTGAAAATGGGACTCTATTACTCCTTGCCGGAATGGAACAATCCTCTTTTTAGATGGTACACCGATCCAAATGATCAGGTTAAAAAATATGTTGATGAGTATATGATTCCACAGTTTAAGGATTTGATTCACCGATACAAACCTACTGTTTTGTTTACCGACGGAGAATGGTTTAATTCGGCCGATGACTGGCATGCCCGTGAATTGATAGCCGATTTATACAATACGGTAGGAGAAGATGCTATTGTAAACAACCGATGGGGAAGTGGATCTGATATTGGTTTTTTAACCCCGGAATACAGTGCAGGAATCACTGAAACAAACAGACCGTGGGCTGAATGCCGGGGTTTGGGGCGGTCGTTTGGATTAAACAGAAATGAAGATCTGGAAAATTATCTCAGTCCGAGTGATTTGATTCATTTCTTTGTGAAGGCAGTAGGCAACGGAGGAGGAATGTTATTAAATGTGGGGCCTAAGGCAGACGGACAGATTCCTTTGTTACAGCAGGAAAGGTTAATACAATTGGGTAAGTGGCTCGATGTTAATGGGGAAGCTATTTATGGCTCAAAAGCATGGAAACAAAAACAAGGGCAATTTAAAGAGGTGAGATTGGAACGGATTGACTCTCTTATTGATTTTAATTGGGTTCGAAATACTCCAGGTAAACCAATATCGGAAGATAATTTTACCGCGGATTGGACAGGATTTATAGAAGTTCCGGAAACCGGAAATTATATTTTTGAGCTTGAAGTTGATGATGCGGCTAAAATTTGGATTAATGAACAGTTACTAATTGATAAGAATCCTGATTTATCAAATCAGGCCGAAGGCAATGTAATGGAAAGTAAAACTGCAGGTGCGGGTAATGGTAAAATTCGACTAGAGGCAGGCAAGAAAAATCCGATTCGAATTGCGTATAGAGAAAAACGTCAGAATGCGGCTATTAGCTTGTTTTGGAAATCAGAAAATAATATCGGAAGTATTGTTCCGCAGCAAGCATTATTCTCAAATGCTGAGAATAAAAAAGGAGACGGCTTAAAAGCTGTTTATTCATCGCAATATCAAAACCTTGCATTTACAGTAAACAAATCAAATTTGTATGCGATAAGCTTAGAGTGGCCTGATGAAGAATTGGTTCTTGATATTCCAAAACCATTGAAGGGAGCCAAGGTAAATCTATTGGGGTATCAAAATGATTTGCCGTGGAAATGGAGCAATGGGAAATTGCATATTGATGTTTCCCAAATTACCTATAATGAAATGCCTTGTGAGTACGCCTGGGTATTCCGGATAAAAGGAATTGACTTGTAAATTTAGGGGGAGTTATTTTTTTAAGGTGCAGCGCATAGTCGCGTTATTCATAAGCCCATCAAAAATTGTTCTGTTGGTGATATTGGATTAGAAATATTCTTTAACTGAATAAAATTTAGGTCTTTTTGATAAACTTCAACGGAAACCGTAAACACTCCTTGATTGAGACCTCCCAACTGTTCTGCTGCAGATCTGGAAAGATCTATTATTCGACCTTTGACAAATGGACCACGATCGTTAATTTGGACAATTACAGCCTTTTGGTTAGCTTGATTAACCACTTTCACCCATGTGCCGAAAGCAAGGCTCCTGTGAGCTGCAGTGAAGCTTTCATGATGATATTTTTCACCACTGGCGGTTCGTTTTCCTTCAAATCGGTTCGCATAAAGACTGGCTTTCCCATTCTGTATTAATTCTTCTGTTTTTTGTGCATAAGAATTAAAATGCACAAGCAGGATTAAGAATACGGGTATTAATCGCAAGGTAGAAGGAAATCTAATCATATTAGAAGGGTAATAAATAAATCGATTTTATATATTTTGATTTGTTGAGCTTATAAAAAAATCCGGTCGTTAAACCGGATTTTAATATAGTTTAAATAGATATTAGATACCTGCCTGATTCATGTAATAGGCTTCGTGAGCCACTTTGTTAACTACATGATTTACAAAATACATATCGTACATTGAGCTGAATATCTCAGTCATTTTGTCAAGAGTATCTTCTCCTAATAGTTCCGAAAGAACAACTACAGATTCATCAGCAAAAGTGATTTTTAAATCACGGCCTTTTCTACAGAATACAACGTTGGCTTCGGTTGATTCGCCACTGTTATTGATTACTTCAATTACAGCACCTTCCTCTAAAACACCATCGCGGTATACCATGTACGAATCGCTGGTTGAATTCTTAACAATCTCGATAATTCCGATCGCCAGTTTATATTCGTAGGTTCTTTCACCATCAACTTTTGTGAATTGCATTTCTTCTTTAAAAAGAACATCTTCACCATTTTTCAGGTTGTAAGCATAAGAAACTGTGTCTCCGTGAGAGAATTCAATACCTACAGAGTAATCATCAGTAAA
>JAQBBZ010000186.1:0-4349 GCA_032125735.1 Labilibaculum sp. | reverse complement strand
AACACAAAAAGATGATGATGATGACAAGTACAAAAATAATAGTATTGCTGTTATGCCATTTGCAAGATATTATTTTGGTGAAAATAATATAAAGCCATATTTGCATGGAGGTTTTGGATTTGGATCAAAGAAATACGAAGATGTATCGGCTTCTGCAGAAAGTAAGTGGAAAACATTTGTTTATGGTGTAAGTGGTGGTGTTGCTATCTTCTTAAATAGTAATATTGCTTTGGATTTAGGCCTTGGATATCAGTCTGTAACTCTTCGGCCAGATGAAGATAGAGATGATAATCCAAGAAGGATTATAAATAGTGTGGCATTTAATGTTGGATTCTCGATTAGTTTATAATTTGAGATAATAAATAAAAGAAAGTGCTGAATTGGACAGTTGTTCGATTCAGCATTTTTAACTAATACTTAACCTTTTATTGTAACATCACAATCGGGTAATTCTTAATTTATGAAATTAACAATACCATTTTTCTTATTACTAGTTGCTATTCAGTTTAATACAGAAGCACAAGTTTACGACGTTTCTCTTGCTGATAGCAACAAAGCGATCGAATTATACAATCTTGCAATCGAGAATAATAAGAACAATAAGGTGAGTGATGCATTTGAACTATTTGTCGAAGCGATTTCAACTGACTCCACTTTTCGCAGTCCTTATCTGCAATTATATACCGTCTCAATGTCGGATTCTAGTTTTGTTGATCAATCCATTATCATACTTCAAAAATCGAAGAAGATATTTGAGCAAGACGATGAGATCTGTTACTATTTGGGAGAAATGTATAAGCTAAAAGGTGAAATGAAGAGGGCAATGGCTGAGTATAGTATGGCAATTGTATACGCTAAAATTAATGGTGAAGATTTCTCCTTGGTTCCTCATTATTATTTGAACCGGGCAAATATTTGTTTGGAGAAAAATATGCTGAGCACTGCTGTTTTAGATTATACTTATGCCCTTAATTTAAAACCCGATTATAGCATTGCTTTTGCAAATAGAGGAATTTGTTTCTTCAAAATGGGCGAAACGGAAGCTGCTTGTAAAGATTGGCAGAAAGCTTTCGATATGGGAATTATTCAGGTTGAGGAATATTTAGAGAAGAATTGCAGAGAGAAATTGAATTGATAATTTTTAAAATCAACGATATTAAAAAGAGGAATAGCACAAGTGTGTTGTTCCTTTCTTTTTGTGCATCCAAGTCTTTTACTAATTTTGCAGAAGAAATAATTAAGATTGTAGAGTAGCGCGTGATATATCCAGAAAATTTTGAAACAAAAATACGGTTCGATAAAGTAAGAGAACTGGTTAAAAAACAATGTTTAAGTTCATTGGGACGTGATTTGGTGGATGCCATTCAGTTTTCCAATTCTTTCAACATGGTGAATCGTTTGGTGAATGAAACCAACGAGTTTAAAACCATCTGTTTGGAGGAAGATAGTTTTCCCTTAGGCTATTTTATTGATGTTCGTCAAAGTCTTGAGAAAGCAAAAATTGACGGAACTTATCTGGAATTGGAGGAGCTGTACAATCTAAAAAGATCTTTGGAATCTATTTCGGCCATACTCCGATTTTTTCAGGGGAAAGAGGAAAAACAATATCCATATCTGAAGAAACTGACTGGGAATGTGAAAGTGTATCCTTTCATTACCGATCGAATTAACGCGATACTAACAAAAAATGGCAGAATAAAAGATAATGCATCGCCAGCTTTGCAGCAAATAAGAAGTAATTTAATTCAAAAGCAATCGACCATTGCAAAGCGAATGCAAAGTCTTTTGCGCAGTGCTCAAAAAGAGGGATGGGTCGATCAGGATGTTGCCCTTTCTATTCGCGATGGTAGAGTTGTAATTCCGATTCCTTCTGCTCACAAGCGGAAAATAAACGGAATTGTTCACGATGAATCGGCAACAGGAAAAACCAGTTATATCGAGCCATCGGAAATTGTAGAAACAAACAATGAAATTCGTGAGTTGGAATACGCCGAACGCCGCGAAATTATTAAAATACTGCAGGAATTTACAGCCCAGCTGCGACCCTATATCTGGGATTTATTTCAAGCATTCGAGTTTTTGGCTAAAATAGATTTTATTCATGCCAAGGCTATGTTTGCCATACAGGTGAAAGCGGTGTTGCCTAAAATGGTGAAAACACCAACAGCACTTTGGGAGAAAGCGGTTCATCCATTGCTTTACCTTACTCTTCAAAACGAAGGCCGAAAGGTAGTTCCTCTTGATATTGAGATAAACGATGAGCAAAGAATGGTTCTAATCTCCGGGCCAAATGCCGGAGGTAAATCAGTTTGTCTTCAGAGTTTAGGACTGATGCAATATATGTTTCAGTGTGGATTGTTGGTTTCAATGGGTGAGGAATCGAATGTCGGAATTTTCGATAATATTTTTATGGATATGGGCGATGAGCAATCCATTGAAAATGATTTGAGTACCTACAGTTCTCATTTGATGAATATGAAGCATTTTCTGCGTCATTCGGATACCAATACAATGATTTTGATTGATGAATTTGGTTCGGGAACCGAGCCTGCTTTGGGTGGAGCTATTGCCGAATCGATATTGGATAAGCTGAATAGAAAGAAGGTGAGAGGCGTAATCACGACTCACTATTCAGGATTAAAGCATTTTGCTTCAGAAGCAGAAGGGATTGAAAATGGAGCCATGTTGTATGATTCTCACCAAATGCAACCTTTGTTTCAACTGGCAGTTGGTAAGCCAGGATCATCTTTTGCATTCGAAATTGCACGTAAAATCGGTTTGCCCGAGGAGATTTTAAAAGACGCTACAGAAAAGATTGGTGAAGATCATATCAATTTCGACAAGCACTTGCGTGATATTGTTCGTGATAAACGGTATTGGGAAGGCAAACGCGAAAACATCCGTAAGAATGATAAAAGGCTGAATGAACTAGTTGAACAATACGGAATTGAGTTGAAAGAAGCCAGTAAGCTTCGCAAGGAAATTATTGAGAAAGCAAAGGCAGAAGCTGCACAATTACTAAATAGCGCGAATAAAACCATTGAAAAAACCATTCGCGAAATTAAGGAGAGTAAGGCTGAAAAGGAGCGTACCCGTGAAATCCGTAAAGAATTTGAGCAGGTTAAAGTTCAACTAACCGAAGGAGTGCTGGAAGAGGAGGAAAAAATTAACAGGAAAATTCAGAAGTTAAAGGATCGAGAGAAAGGTCCGAAAATAAAAAAGGAAACGTGTGTTGAGGCCACAACTTCTGTTTCAACAAAACAAACAGCGAAGGCAAAAGTTCAGTTTAATCCTGATGTGATTGAAAAAGGAGATTTTGTAAAGTTGGATAATCAATCGGCGGTAGGAGATGTGATTGAGATAAACAGTAAAACTGCCGTGGTTGCTTTTGGCAGTATTCTTACTTCGGTTAAGGCGAATCGATTGACCAAAGTGAGTAAATCTCAAATTAAAAAAGAAGAGAAAACTTACAACAAAACATCTTCCTTAATACAGGAGAAGATATCGAATCGGAAACTGAGTTTTAAGGCCGATTTGGATGTTCGGGGAATGCGAGGCGAAGAGGCATTGCAGGTGGTAATCGATCATATTGATGATATCATCATGCTGGATGTTCATGAATTTAGAATTTTGCACGGAACAGGAGGCGGAATTCTTCGCCAGATGATTCGCGAATATTTACAAACGGTAGACTTGGTAGAACACTTCCGTGATGAAAAAATTCAAATGGGTGGCGCAGGAATCACAGTAGTTACCATGGAATAAGCTTCCCGCAGAAGTGTTGGGTCTAAATTGCATTCTATATGGATTATGGTATGCGTATTTCATTATCAATTGAGTGCAAATGGGAGCCTGATTGAACAGCAGCTAATTTACAGAAGACCTTTATTTATGGCTCTGGCATACGAACTACTCGTTCCGTAGGCTGCACATTTTTGAATGTCATCGTAAAGCCAAATGAATCCTCCCGAAATGTTTTCAGCATCAGTTTCGATTTTACTTTTGATTTCCGAAGGACTATCACCATTCACGCAGTTGTTCCCATTTCGACACCATAATCCCATCGAAACTTTCAAATCTCCAAAATGCTGATTCCAAATGGCAGGTTTGTTCGAATAGCCACCAGCATAACATTGCAAATAAACACGATCAATAACTCCTGTTTTTTGAGCTTCGACTTGGCTGTAAACCGATTTCCAATAATTTGTTTGATCGAATGGGCAAAGACTAATCTTGTAACCCATATCAGCAAGCATCAAGCTAAATTTAACGGTCGATTCTACATCATAAGTAACTTCATCGTCGTAATTAATGGCGGTTGCACCTGTTATCTCCATTAATTTTTGAAA
>JAQBBZ010000185.1:0-11884 GCA_032125735.1 Labilibaculum sp. | reverse complement strand
GCTTACCGAAGGATAATAATAAGGAATATTATTACTTGGCAAGGTTGAAGACCAATCAGAACGCAAAGTTGCATCAAGATAAATCATGTTCTGATACGAAGTAGAAAATGTACCATAAAGGGAGTGAACTTTTTTCTCTTGAAGTGGTGTATAAGAAGGGGTTAATGTTGTCGCACTTGCGATGGTCGGTTTCGTTGGAATTTTAAAATCAGAACCAAAAATTCCCCAAAACTTATAGGTTTCATATCGCATATTCCCACCAAAATTTACTGCTAAATTAATATCGTCATTAAGATCCTTATTGTAAGAAATTAAAAAGTCCATATTGCTTTCGTTCTTCTTATACTCCCTGTAGTTAAATCGACCAGCGGCCCAAAAATGGTGGCCATATTGCTCAACTTCATCAATATCCTGAGTTAAAAAATCAGTTCCAACACGAATAAATGCTGATAAATCGTTTGTAAACTGATAATTGGCTTTCATAAAACCAATGAATCTATTTCTTTTATCATCGTTAATGTCATACTCTAACATTCTATATGGGTTACCTCCACTAGAAGAATAAGTTGAAACAGATAAATCCTCATTCGAATAATTTTTTAAATCATTGATTCTGATGTTTCTTGGCATTCCATACAAGTAAGCCATTACACCTTCGGTACCCTGGTAAAGTCTGCCTTCAGTTTCCTGCTGGAAATAGGTTACTTTTGAGTCGATACTTAACTTATCGGTAATATTAGCAAAAACACGAACATTAAAATTATGCTTTGTTAATGATGATCCTGGAAACATCGCATTAATATGTGTATTGGTGTAGGAAAAACGATAGTTTGCCTTATCAGTAGCACCATCAATTGCCAATGAATTGCTTGTATTTATTCCTACATCAAAGAAATCATCAACATTATCGGATTGAGCCGTGTAGGCTTTGTTTTCTCCAGTATAATACAATTGAGTGGAACCATCCATTTTTGATCCCCAAGAACCACTCCTCTTCAATTCATCAACCGTACCAGGAATTCCTCCTTCTGTACCCTGCCCATATTCATTTTGATAATCAGGTAAGAGGAAAGGGGTATCAAAAGTTACATGTGAAGATATACTAACTCCAAGACCTTTATTTGTAGTCCCTTTTTTAGTTGTAATTAAAATCACACCATTTGCCGCTCTGGCTCCATATAAAGCAGCCGCATTTGGACCTTTCAAAACTGACATGCTCTCAATATCATCTGAGTTAATATCCGAGATACCTGTTCCGTAATCGGCTCGTTTAAATTCTCCTGTATTATCTCCTGCCGCTGAACCAAAACCTGAATTATCAATAGGTATACCATCAACAACATAAAGAGGCTGATTATTACCAGTTAAGGAATTGTTTCCACGAATAGTAACATAGGATCCACTTCCCGGTCCACCTGTTGATTGATTAATAACTACACCAGCAACTTTACCAGACAGATTATTTATAACATTAGGATCTTTTACTGTATTAATATCCTCGCCACTAACTTCCTGCACCGCATATCCGAGAGATTTACGCTCTCTTTTAATTCCCAATGCGGTAATCACAACCTCCTCCACTTTCAGGCCTGTAACCTCCATTACCACATCTACTACATTTCCTGTAATGGTAACCTCTTGAGTCTGCATACCAACAAAAGAAAAGACAAGCACCTGAACATTAGAAGAAACTGTAAGACTGTATTTCCCTTCAATATCAGTACTGGTGCCAACAGTGGTTCCTTTGGCCACAACAGAGGCTCCAGGAACACCTAAGCCATCTTCTGCAGAAGTTACTGTACCACTAATAATTCTACCCTGAGAAAATGCCTGCATCCCAAAAACTAAAAATAGCATGGAAAGTAAAACAATCCTCTTTGACCAATTCGTATTGGTCATGCAATTTTTTTTCATAGAAATTAATTTTAGGTTAGTAATTTATATGAATTACAATAATTCTTATATAATTTATGAAATTTCGTAGACATAAACACAAAAAAAAAAACTCAACTACTTATGTTCAAATCTGGATTCTTCAGCATGTAAGATATGCAGTACTGAGAAGAAGAGTTTACGAATACACTTCTGATTCATTAAATTAGTAAACCTTATTGGAAATCGATTTTAGCCTTTACCTTGGAATTACCATGCTATTATGCCAAACCAACCGACAATTTTAATCATATTAGATATCACATATCAAACTCTTCAAGCATTTAAATTTCGTATTTTTTCAACTGCAAAAAAGCTTTATTTACTGTTTTATCAACTGTACTTATCGAAAAATCTGTACTAAATCTATTTTAAAATCAAGGGATACACTCAATTCTGTATTTGATTTACTATTTTTGACCATTATAGAAAAGAAAACCAAAATTTAGTTTGAAATCTCAATAAACCACACATGAGAATAGCACTTATTGGTTACGGAAAAATGGGCAAAGAAATTGAACAAATTGCTCTTAACCGAGGCCATGAAATAGGATTAATAATTGATCAGGAAAATCAAACTGATTTACATCTTGAAAACCTTAAAGATATTGATGTTGCCATTGAATTTACGAATCCAAATTCAGCCTTTGGCAACTATCAAATTTGTTTTGAAGCAAATGTACCCGTTGTTTCCGGCACTACGGGTTGGCTGGATAAAATTGACCTAGTCAAAGAGAAATGTAAATTAGGAAAAGGATTTTTCTATGCATCTAACTTTAGTTTAGGAGTAAATCTATTTTTTGAACTAAATAAAAAACTGGCGAAACTAATGGCGCCTTTCAGCGAATACAATGCCGACATGGAAGAAATTCATCATATTCATAAGTTAGATTCACCAAGTGGAACGGCGATTACTTTGGCTGAGGGTATTATTGAAAATCATCCTCAAAAAACGAAGTGGATTGAAGCTATGAGCATGAAACAAGACGAACTAAGTATTTTTGCGAAACGTCATGGTTCTGTTCCCGGCACACATTCAATTACCTGGCACTCCGAAGTGGATGAAATAAGCATTCAGCATTTAGCTTATAGTCGAAAAGGATTTGCTCTTGGTGCAGTTCTTGCCGCTGAATTTATGCCTAAAAAGAAAGGCTTTTTTGGCATGAAGGATTTGTTAAATCTATAATTAAGCGTAACAAACAATATAACAAGAGATTAAGTAATCATTTAAAAAAAATTGAATGAGCAGCATACTAGGAAACAAATGGTTTAAATTTTCAACAGCTCTAATCATCTATCTATTGATGATTATTTGGATAGGTAACTACTGGCTAATTTTAGGACTTCCCATCCTTTTTGATGTCTATGTCAGTAAAAAAGTACATTGGGCTTTTTGGAAAAAAAAGGGTGTGAAAAAACAAAGTGCGACAGTAGAATGGGTTGATGCTATAATTTTTGCAATTGTTGCAGCCACCCTAATCAGAATGTTCTTTATTGAAGCATACACAATCCCGACTTCGTCAATGGAGAAATCATTGTTAGTTGGAGATTATCTTTTTGTTAGCAAAGTAGCATACGGACCAAAAATCCCAAATACCCCTCTATCATTCCCTTTTGCTCATCATACCATGCCGGGAACCAAATCAACTAAATCATATTTGGAATGGATTCAATGGCCATATAAGCGTCTTGCTGGCATTAGCGAAGTGAAGAGAAACGATGTGGTTGTATTTAACTTTCCTGCTGGAGATACCATTGTTGTAGGAGCTGAAAACCCAGATTATTACTCTCAATTAAGAAGTTATTCGACCTTATTTAAGGAAGCTGATATGAAAAAAGGACGAGAGCTTCAATCAGATCAAGAATACACCAAGATGGGCCGAAAATATTTGGCCAGTCAAAATACGATTGCAACGAGACCTGTCGACAAGCAAGAAAATTATATTAAACGATGTGTCGGAATGCCTGGAGATACGCTCTTATCCATTGATGGACAATTATATATCAACGGAAAAACTCAAGATGTGATTGAAGAAATGCAATATAACTATATTGTCCGAACCAATGGATCGCCTATTAATCCACAAAAATTTGTAGAATTAAATATTGCACAGGAAGATATTGAAAGAAGAGGTTCTGATTACGGATTACCATTATCCTTAGCTAAAGTTGAAGCCTTAAAAAAACTGAACAATGTATCTTCAATTGTTCGAATGAACTATAATGTTGGCACATCTGAAAATGTTTTTCCATTTAGTTCTTACTATACTTGGAATCGAGATAATTTTGGTCCTTTTGTGATTCCTAAAAAAGGACAAACTGTTTCACTTACCCTGAAAACCCTTCCTTTGTATGAAAGAGCTATTAATGCTTATGAAGGCAATGATTTAAGAGTTCAGGATTCTACTATTTATATCAATGGCAAAATCGCAACAGAATTCACGTTTAAGATGGATTACTATTGGATGATGGGTGATAACAGACACAAATCCGCTGATTCGAGATACTGGGGATATGTTCCAGAAGATCATATCGTAGGTAAAGCGTCATTCATATGGCTTTCGTTAGATAAAGACAAAAGTTCTTTTAGCAAAATTAGATGGAACAGAGTTTTTAAATGGATTCACTAATCGACTAAAACAAAAAATATTAAAAGACACCCAATGCGGTGTCTTTTTCTTTTCCATATTTTTCTATTTTTGTAGTCTCGTATCAACAGCATCGAAATACCCTATGAAAAACTCGAAAGCCTTATTGGCAACTTCTTTTTTTGCACCCATTCAATACTATTCTAAATTGATTCAATACCCTGAAATTGTAATTGAACAGTGGGAGCATTATTCAAAGCAGTCGTACAGAAATCGTTGTAATATTTTGGGAGCTAATGGAGTTTTACCACTATCAATTCCTGTGGTAAAGGCAACAAATAAAAAAGTTCTCACCAAAGATGTTAAAATATCATATGATACGAATTGGCAGAAGCTACATTGGAAAGGAATAGAAGCCGCCTACAAATCTTCTCCTTTTTACGAATATTACATTGATGATTTTGAGCGTTTCTTTACTCAGAAGTGGGATTATTTACTTGAATACAACAATGAAATTCAGAAAGAAATAGTAGGGATCCTGGAAATTGAACCAAACATACAATTCACAGATGATTTTATCGAATTTGGCACCAATGAATTCGATGATTTTCGTGAAATCATTCATCCAAAAGCCGCAAAATCAGGAACCGACAATGCATTCACAGCTAACAAATACACTCAAGTATTTGGAGATAAATTTGCCTTTATTGAGAACCTGAGCATCTTGGATTTAATTTTTAATCTGGGACCAGATAGCTTAAGCTATCTTGAATCAAGTATTACTAAACTATAGTTGTTTGAGTAGGTCAGACCTAATTAAATCATGATCAAAAGTAAGAGGCGGAATTGATCAACAGATAAGCATTTTGCCTGCTTAGCATCATTCTCTGCTTTTACAAGAAGTAATTCATCCGATTCCATATTCTACCTGTATAGACTACAGCGACTGTTCCTCCACGAGGATCTCGATTAACGGTACCATCTGTTTTAAATTATTATCAATCAAAACTAACAAAACTTGTCCTCCTTTAATTACCGATAAGCAGCCTCTTCAATTTCTTCATCCATATCAACAAAACCTACTGAAAATGACCAGCTACCCTGATGCGGAGAATTAACTCTTTGAATTACCAAAACATAGAGCTCATTATTGAAATTCAATAAAAAGTTCTCGAGAAAAACGTACTACTTAATAATTCTTTTTATTACCCTTAGCTTATGAGTATAACGCTTTTTATCCACATTAAATATCCCTTGATGATCGACGTTATCAATGCGAACATTACCTGAAGCATGAATAATTTTGTGTCGATCCCAAATAATACCAACATGGGTAATTTTACCTTCTTCGTTATCAAAAAATGCCAAATCACCTGGTTCAGCCTCTTCGACAAAGGTTAACGTATCTCCCACCAGCACTTGCTGATTTGCATCTCTAGGCAGAACAATGCCATTCAGTTTGTACACAATTTGTGTTAAACCGGAACAATCAATTCCGTAAGGAGTTCTTCCTCCCCATAAGTATGGAGAATTAAAATATTTTAATGCACTTTCGATTATGGAATCACGCAAGTGTTCTGCCGACGAATTTTCAGAAACTTTACCTTGATAGAAATAAATTTTATTGGCTATTTTAAACGACTTTTTCTCCAAATCGCAGAATGGGAATGAACTACCCGGAACAATCAGCTTATTGGAATAATCCTGCTCCTGAAAAACCAAATTAAAGGTATCATTCGCAACAACTTGAAGCTCTTTATCCAAAACTTGAAAAAGGTCTTCATCAATTTCAGTAATCATTTTACTGTCTACCCATCCTTCATAATTATCAAAAGCCAATCGAACTTTCGACCAATTTACATTCTCTTCTAAGATCTCGAAATGTTCCCCAAACAATAATTGAGTTACCATTTCACTTCTTTCAGCTGGCTCTTTTCGGACAGGAATAATACTAAGATCAGAAATTCCGTAATTCATTTATTGTTCTATTTTTAGGGTGCCAATCAAATATAAAGAATAAAATTATGTTTTCACATTTGCTTTCGCAAAATTGCCAATAAAATAGGTCATCTAAAAGAAATGACGAATAGTTTTCCAGCACAAAATAATACATTAAATTTAGAAGCAGAATTTCAGAAAAGAAACAACACTCAAATAGAACGCAGAAATGAATAAATACTTCAGATGGTTCAGACAGAATTTAAATAAAATCTATAGGTTTTTGATCATATCAATGACCATTATTCTCATCACTCTACTGTTTCCCAATATTGGCAACTTCAAATACGAATACCAAAAAGGAAAACCATGGATGCACGAAACTTTGATTGCGCCTTTTGATTTTGCTATTTTAAAAACTGAAAACGAAATTTCAAAAGAGAGAGATAGTATTTTGAATAAATTCTATCCTTTCTTTAAAATAAACACAGCAGTAATTGTTGACGTTACAGACAAATTCAATTCCGATTTTGATAAAAAATTAGACCTCTTCACAAAGTCTGATTCTTATAAAAAACTAAAACTATCGAGTCAAAAGAGAGATATCGAATTCAAGAGATTAAAAGAATACATCAGTCTAAATCTTAACCAAATTTATGAATTTGGAATCACCGATTTTAAAAATGATCAGAAAGATTTAGTCTTCAAACGCCCTGAATTCATTAATAAATCTGTAAATAATCTTAATGAAGTTGTCTCTATAGATAAAATATTTACGCCTAAAAGTGCTTATCAACTATTATCAGATGAAGTAAAGATTAATTTCCCATCTCCTACTTATCAGGAATTCATCCAAGATTTGAACATCGATTCATACTTTCAGCCCAATCTATTTTATGATGAAACAATGTCTGAACAGGTAAAGTCCAGTATGTTGTCGATGATATCCATTTCGAAAGGCGTTGTGGAATCAGGAACTCGAATAGTGTTGGTTGGGGATATTATTGATGATCATACTTTTCTTGTTTTAGAATCACTAAAAAAAGACTATGAAAACATTTTAGGATCGTCAAAAAATCATTATCTGATTGTTATTGGTCAGTGCATGCTAATTATTTCTTGTATTGTGCTGCTCTTTCTTTACCTACGCAATTTCCGAAAACAGATTCTACACGATAATAAGAAAGTACTTTTTATACTATTATTTGTACTACTCTATGTAGCACTTACAACTCTTGTACTTAAATTTCCTGTAATAAATGTCTACGTGATCCCCTTTGCTTTAATTACAATTGTGGTTAGAACTCTAATGGATAGTAGAACTGCTCTATTTGTTTTTATTATTACTGTTTTACTTACCGGATTTTTAGCCCCAAATGGCTTCGAATTTGTATTTCTTCAGCTTTCCGCCGGTATTATGGCTATATATAGTCTTCCAAGATTAGAGCGTCGCGGACAATTGGTTATAACAGGAATCATCACCTTCATAACCTATAGTATTGTCTACTTTGCCTTTGCAATAACTCAAGAAACAAATCTTGCTGACATTAAATGGGAAAATTTCATGTTTTTTGCGATAAACGGCTTACTGCTAACTTTTTCCTATTCATTGATATATATTTTCGAAAAACTTTTTGGGTTCCTTTCGGATGTGACACTAATTGAACTTTCTAATCAAAATCATCCGCTTCTACGACAACTGATACAGCATTCGCCGGGTACATTTCAACATTGTTTGCAGGTTGCAAATTTGGCTGAAGCAGCAATCAATAAAATTGGTGGAAACGCATTACTCGTGCGTACTGGAGCTTTGTATCATGATATTGGAAAAATGAAAAACCCTGCATATTTCATCGAAAACCAACTGTCCAATTCAAATCCTCACGATAAATTAGAATTTGATAAAAGTGCTCAAATCATTACTGATCACGTTAAGTACGGAGTGAAAATTGCAAAAAAACACAAGCTTCCTCAGCTAATAATCGATTTTATTGAAACCCATCACGGTTCCGGAAAAGTTCAATATTTCTACACCTCATTTAAAAATAAATATCCTGATAAAGAAATTGATGAAGAAAAATTCACTTATCCTGGTCCCGACCCTTTCACTAAAGAAACAGCAGTTTTAATGATGGCAGATTCAGTAGAAGCATCATCGCGTAGTTTAAAAGAGAAAACTCCTGAAACTATCCGCAATCTTATAGACAAAATCATTGATAAGCAAATAGCTGAAAACCGCTTCCATAATGCTGACATAACCTTTAAAAACATCAATCAGGTTAAAGAAATTTTCACAAATGCTCTTATCAACGTGTATCATGCACGAATTGAGTATCCTAAGGAAAAAATATAATTCGTTATCTTTAATTTTATCAATATTTTGAATTCAATCTATTTTCAAACAATAAATAGATTGAATTCAAACAACTTAGCGCCAAAACTAATTAAACCACCACAACAATTTCCTACTAAACAAAATACGATCACAATATCTTTCCTATTTCTTTTTTTTACCAACTCATTTTTTCGTAACTTAAAATAGTATTAATTTTCACAATCTACTTAACGACTTATCCGTATTGACCAACTAAGGGACTCATTAAAATTTATATACAAACTTATCTCAGTATTTAAAATTCAAAACCCTACTATTATGATTCGGAAAACTATATTCTTATTTGGACTCATTATTTCGATTGCATTTACTTTTTCCTGCCAACCCAATCAAAAAACTGCGGAAAAAGAAAAATACGATTCTGTTATGCAACGAAAATTAGCAAATTACGCAAAGGTTATGCTCTCTGCCGACTTAAGTAATCTTTCTGCAAATCAGATAAAGCTTTTTTCTCAATTAATTCGAGTATCCAATGCTATTGACGAAATTTATTGGCTTCAAGCATATGGAGACAAAAATCAACTTTTGAATGAAATTACTGATCCTGACATGAGAGAATACGCAATGATCAACTATGGTCCTTGGGATCGATTAGATGGATTTACTCCGTTCACCGATGATTTCCCTCCTCGTCCCTTAGGCATCGGTTTTTTTCCTGCAGATATAAATCAGGAAGAATTCTTCGCATTAAAAAATGACAATAAATACAATGCCTTTACAATAATAACCCGTGCTGAAAATGGATTGCTAAAGGTGATCCCTTACCACGAAGCATATCAGAACCATTTAAACACAGCCGTTTCAGCCCTTAAAAGTGCAGCAGAACTAAGCGACACCGAAGATTTTAAAGAATATCTGTTACAGCGAGCAGAAGATTTACTTTCAGACAATTTTGAAAAAAGTGATCATTTATGGATGCAACTAAAAAATAATCCTTTAGATTTTATTGCTGGACCAATTTCAAATACTGAAGATCATTTAATCTGGACTAAATATTCCTATGGTGCATTCATTTTATTAAGAAACAAAGAATGGACAAAAGAGGTTGAGAAATATTCCTTACTACTTCCTTATTTACAAAAAAGCCTACCAGTTGCTGATGAATACAAAACAGAAACTCCATCCGAAGCTGCACATATCGAAATTTACGATGTTTTATACAATTCAGGTTACTGTAATGCGGGCAATAAGCTAATTGGTTTGAATCTGCCTATTGGCAGCCCTAATACTGGTTGCGCCATAAAATTACATTTCAAGAATGTAATGCAAGCCAAATTTGATCAAATTCTTCAACCAATTACGAATTTGGTTATCGATGAAAAACAGCGAAAAAATGTATTATTCAAATCATTTTTTTTAAATACTGTTTTCTATGAAATAAGCGATGGTTTAGGTGTTTCGCAAACAATAAATGGAAAAGGAAGCGTGAAAGAAGCCTTAAAAGAACATTACAATGTTATAAATGAATTAAAAAATGATGTGCTTAGAATGTTTTTTGTTGAACAGCTTAATAATATGCGAGAGATAGAAGATGTTGAATTACTTGATAATTACGTGACCTATATGGCAGATGTGTTTAGATCTATTCGGTTCGGAGTGAAGGATTCGCAAGGTGTTGCGAACATAATTCGTTTTAACTATTTCGAAGAAAACGAAGCCTTTATATACAATGCAAAAAGTGGAACTTATAAAGTCAATTTTTACAAGATGAAAAAGGCAATCGAATCATTATCAAAATTAGTTATTGAAATACAGGGAAATGGAGATTATGATGCTGCTAATCGATTAATTAATGAGAAGGGGTTTATTCACGATGAACTATTGCAAAATCTATATAGAATTCAACGAGCAAAAGTCCCTAAAGATCTTGTTTATGATCAAGGAGAAAAAGTTATTATCTCGAATAATTAATTCACATATTTAATAAAAAAAGGCATTTTCAAATGCCTTTTTTTATTTCCATTCCTTAGCTGAAAGATTTATCATAGATTTGAGTTTTAATCTCAATCCTGATAATCACACACAAATGAATTGTCTAATTCTCTGTATTATTCCCCTTTTTTGTTGCCTGAGTGAGTTCGCTCAAACAATTATAATCACAGATTCTAAAACACTCAAGCCGATAGAAAATGTATACATTTTTGATTCTCAAAATTCAATAGTAACCAATAGTCTAGGAGAAGCAAGCTGAACTGATTTCAAAAAACACAGTCTTGTAAATTTTCAACACCAGCTTACAAGAAGCTTCAGCTAGACTTCTCAGGAATACAAAACAAATCATTCAGCATCTCCTTAATCCAATATCTTCGCGATATCCGAAGTGGTGATATCTCCAAATAAATGGGAGGAGAAAATCGATGAAATACCAATAAAAGTTATTCAGATAAACAAAGAACAAATAAAACAAAGTACTGCGCAAACAAGTGCCGATTTACTAAAAAAGAGCAATCAAGTTTACATCCAAAAAAATCAACTAAGAGGTGGTAGCCCTATGATTAGAGGATTTGCAGCCAACAGACTTCTTATTGTAATTCGGATCAGTAATAAACTTGAAGCCAATATCTCAATAGAGAATCTATTTAATAAACGATACAGACCATATTCATCTGGCATTAGTGCTGGTGGCAGCAATTTTGTATTGGGGGTTTCTTATGGGTTGTAATAACCATTATTTAAAAATTTGGTGACCAATATCATCCATTAAATAAGTAGTTATAATTATTTCGGCAATTCAAATAGTATGTAAACTTTATAAGATAAACTCTGAAATATCTTACTACCTTTTCAATAATTGCAAAGATGGAATTGGAAAAAATAAGCTTCTAATCTTATTCTCAAAAAAAAAGAGCTGAACAGTAGTTCAGCCCTTTCAAATATCTAATCACCAATCTAGTGCTTATCAAACCAAAGTTTAGTTGTTACTAAATCACCACCGATAGCAGCGGCCGCAGCATCATAATTAGCTTCGTTCATATCATTCTCATCAAAAGGATATGGATAGCGAACAGGAATATCAGCATAAGTGAATTCT
>JAQBBZ010000184.1:0-4202 GCA_032125735.1 Labilibaculum sp. | reverse complement strand
GATGCCGATTTAAACGGAACTTTACTATTAATTGGAATACAGGAGCGAGGAAAAGGCTTTCAGGAGAAGTATGAAAAGGATGAAAAAATGGATCACATCAACTTAGCAACTTGTACTTTGTTGATGAAGTGGAAATACTATCAAATTGAAGGGTATGATGAAAATGATTGGCCCATTTTCAAAAAGAATAAGATGGTTCCCCCTTTTTCTAAGGATAAGGAAGAATTATTACTTAAATCTTCGATAGTAGAATACTTCAAAGACAATGATTATTTTGAAATCGATAAGTAAACGCTAAATACAAACATTAAAAAACGATCATCACTAATGAAAAATCTCATTTACATCGCTATTGTTTCTCTTTTTATATCCTGTCAGACCAAATTGGACTTGGGAAAAAAAGATAGAATTGTTGAAGTTGAAACTGAATATGGAAATTTAAAGATCCGTTTGTATGATGAAACACCTGCTCATCGTGATAATTTTGTGAAATTGGCACATGAGAAATACTTTGATGGCACTTTATTTCATCGGGTGATAGATGGATTCATGATTCAAGGTGGAGATCCGGATTCAAAAGCTGCAAAAGTAGGTCAACGATTAGGGGAAGGTGGTCCAGGATATCAGATACCTGCAGAAATTAATGCTGCTTTATTTCACAAACGAGGTGTTTTAGCAGCGGCAAGAGAAGGCGATGATGTGAATCCTGAAAAGAAATCAGCCGGATCCCAGTTTTATATTGCTCAAGGTAAGGTTTATACCGCAGGCGAATTGGATTCATTGCAAATGAAGATGAATGGGAAATTGAAGAGTGGAATTTTCAAAAAGATTCAAATGGAAAAGGCTGAACTTCTTTCCAAATATCAAATGGAAGGGGAATTGGATAAATTGACAGAAGAAATTGATCAGATTAAACAGGAAGTTGATTCATTATTTTCACTTCAGAAAATTGTTCTAAATAAAGAGCAAATTGAAGCTTATACAACTATTGGTGGCATCCCTCATTTGGATGGAAACTATACGGTTTTTGGCGAAGTTATTGAAGGAATGGATTTAATTGATTCCATTGCGAGAGTCGAGACGGATGATTTTGATCGCCCATTGAAAGACATATCAATGAAAATTAAAATTTTAAAATAAACTTTTTAGCAACTTAAAATAGAGAGCTTTGCAATTAATGCAAAGCTTTTTTTTGGTTTCAGTTTCATGATATTTATCTTAGTCGAAATTTAAAAAGAGGGAAATCGATGAATTTCAGTAAGAAAGTAATTTTAGCAATTCTAATTCTGTTGATCACAAAGCTCACATTTGGCCAAGCTACTAATTCGCTTGTTTTGATCGAAACCAATATGGGGAATATTAAAATAATGCTGTATAAGGAAACCCCAAAGCATCGACAGAATTTTCTACAGCTAATAGAAAATGGTCATTTCGATGGAACACTATTTTATCGGGTGATAAAGGGTTTTGTTGCTCAGGGCGGGTCGCAGGATTCCCGGAATGCACCGGCAGGAAAGATGATTGGTTATGGAAGCTCGAACAGAACTATCGAATCGGAGTTTAGCCCAAAATATTTTCACAAAAAGGGTGCTATTGCAGCACCTCGAAAGCCCGATAAAGTGAATATTTTTAAGGAATCGGATATTTCTCAATTTTACATTGCCCACGGAAGAGTATTTTCTGATGAGGAATTGACACTGATGGAAAATGAAGTGAATGTTCCTTTGAGAAAGAGCATTGTTAAACGGTTTTTAACTCCGGGTAAAAGGGCTGTTTTGGATTCTTTAAAAAATGCTGGTAATGTGGAAGAGTTTAGAACCATTGCAAAAACAATTAAGGAATCGATAGAATTTGAATACAATAGTTCCAATGCGAAACTGGAGTTTTCTGAGGCTCGTCGTAAAGCTTATACAACTGTTGGCGGAGTTCCGCATCTTGATAACAATTATACCGTTTTTGGGGAAGTGATAGACGGATTGGACGTTTTAGATAAAATTGTGAATTTGACAACGGATGCAAATGATCGACCTTATCAGGATGTAATAATGAAAGTGAAAATATTGCAGTATTAGAAATGAAAGGCTAAAGGAGTATTCGATTTGTGGTGTTTTTTATTGATCTCTTCTGTAAAATTCCCTTGGCTAAACAAATGAGAAAAAACTTTTTGTAACTTTGCACACTATTGGATTTCAAAAGACAAAGAACATGTTAGACAAAATAAAGAATTTATTGGAGGAGCTGAAGGGTTTTTCGGCAACTACAGTTGAGGACGTTGAACAATTTAGAATCAAACATCTTAGTAAAAAAGGGACTATTGCCGTTCTGTTTGGAGATTTTAAAGATGTTCCAAACGAGCATAAAAAAGCTGTGGGTCAGGCACTAAATGAGTTGAAAACAACAGCTTTAGATAAAGTAAATTCGCTTAAGGATAGTTTTACCAATCTTGATTTTGGAAAATCGGGATTGGATTTGACTTTATCGGGCGATCCGGTTAAGCTTGGTTCTCGTCATCCACTTTCTTTAGTTAAAAATGAAATCACTGAAATTTTCTCTCGTCTTGGATTCACCATTTCCGAAGGTCCGGAGATTGAAGATGACTGGCATAACTTTTCGGCTTTAAATTTCCCTGAAGAACATCCTGCACGCGATATGCAAGATACTTTCTTCATCGAAAAAAATCCGGATGTAATTTTACGTACTCACACATCTTCGGTTCAGGCTCATGATATGTCTGAAATGGAATTGCCAATTCGTTGTTTAACACCGGGTCGTGTTTTCCGTAACGAAGCCATTTCGGCACGTGCTCATTGTATTTTCCACCAAATTGAGTGTTTGTATATCGATGAGAACGTTTCATTTGCCGATTTAAAGCAAACATTGACTTATTTTGCGAAGGAATTTTTTGGTGAGAAAACAGAAATCAGATTACGCCCATCTTACTTCCCGTTTACAGAGCCATCGGCCGAGGTTGATGTGACTTGTTCACTTTGCGGAGGAAAAGGCTGTAATGTGTGCAAAGGAACCGGTTGGTTAGAGATTTTAGGTTGTGGCATGGTCGATCCGAATGTTTTGGAATTAAACGGCATCGACAATAAAAAATATACAGGCTTTGCATTGGGAATGGGAATCGAAAGAATCGCCATGTTGAAATACGGCATTAAAGACCTGCGTTTGTTCTTCGAGAACGACATTCGCTTCCTGGAGCAATTTTCTGCCGCAGGATTCTAGAAAATAGATATAAGATTTTAGATGTGAGATTATCTTACACCGATATAAATACAAAAAAGTGCCTTTCATTGCGAGAGACACTTTTTTATTTAGTGGACTAATTGGACTATTGGACTATTCAAGACCTTTCCAGACTTTTCAAGACTTTTTTACTCTTCATGATAAATAATTTCCGAAGTTACAGGAATCACTTGCTTGTATAATGCGCTTACGCCACAATACTCTTCTTCGGATAATTTAACGGCTCGTTCGATTTTTGTAGTAGGTAAATTGGCACCAAAAAATTCATAGGTGATGTGCATATTTTTATAGTAAGTGGGCTGGCTCTCGGTTAATTCACCTTCTACCGATACTTTAATATCTTTCACCTCAACACGCATTTTTTTTAAAATATGTGCCATATCTATACCTGTACATCCAGCCAATGCGGTTAACATCAACTTCTTTGGGCGGAATCCTTTGTCTTCACCACCCACTTCAGTACCGGCATCGGTAATCATTTTATGTCCATCCATATCTGTTTCAAAGGCCAGATTACCCAACCACGACATTTCTACTTTGTGCTTCATATGATTATAATTTATTTTTTAGTTGCCATATGGAACTTACCATAAAATCATTTCCCTGTGTATGAGAAGTTTTGTACATGGACGTTTCATAATTCCTATATTTTTAGTCTTTTTACCGCTTGGATAAGTGTAACTTAAATTTGTATATTTGACCTAATTATAAATTCTTTGTGAATTGTAATAAAAGTAGGAAAAAGCCTTCGAACCAAATAATTTTTTTAACGTCTTTGTTGTGTTTTGGGGTTCGATTAAAGGAATTGTTACTGACTTAGTACTATTGATTTCCGTTTAATTTTAATTTTAATGAAGCAGAATCCAATTCTTCCAAATTGCAATCAATTAGCCGAGATGTTCGGTGAAAAGTTTCAGAATCTGAAGCTAGAAGATCTGAATCTTTTATTTTGG
>JAQBBZ010000183.1:0-12540 GCA_032125735.1 Labilibaculum sp. | reverse complement strand
ATGGAACTGCTTACCGAACTAAACCGCGAAGGAACAACAATCATCATGGTTACTCACTCCATTCAAGATGCCGGCTATGCCCACCGAATCATTAATCTGTTTGACGGTAAAGTTGTTATGGAAGAGTGTTTGGTGGCTGAGGCAATGTAAATCTATTCTTCCTAATTAATCGTTGATAACCGTTAAATGTATAAATCATGATCTCTAATCATTTGAAATCTTTTGCTCTGCACCTTTGGAAAAATAAACTTTATAGTGTGATCACTATTCTAGGTTTTGCCATATCAATCATGTTTATTCTCATTTTGAGTATTTATATAAAAAATGAATATTCGGCAGATCAATTTCATTTGAAAAAAGACAGGATTTTTCGTTTGACTCATGGTGAAGAATCTGGTTTTGCCCCACCATCCGGACCATTGCTAATGCAAAAATTTCCGGAAATGGAAAATTTTACCCGAACAAGAAATTGGGAAGGTTATGCAAAGGCTCCCGGCACTCATAAGCTGAAAAATATGATGATGTTTGCAGATTCATCCTTTCTTAGCATTTTCTCGTTCAAGATGCTTGAAGGTGATAAGAAAACTGCGCTAATCAAGGAAAACACAGTCGTATTAACTAAATCTTTTGCATATAAATTATTCGGTAAACTTCCGGAACAGGGCATTACTCTTACAATCAATGATCAAATTGATCTTGAAATTACAGGCATTATGGAAGATGTACCAGACAATACACACTTTCAGAAATTTGATATGCTTGTTAATTTCCCAACTATAGGAAACGTATTTGGAATGAATGATTTTCAAGAATCGTATAACAACAATTCTTATGGCCTGTACATACTAGTAAAGCCCAACACGAATATCGAGGCTAAGGCTCCCGAAATATTAAAATTATTCAAAGAGGTCAACTGGATGTTTAAAAGAGAATACGCTAACTCAATTGAAATAGAGCCTATTCCTGACTCATACTTCAGTACGTCCAAGTCCAGCGATATTAAGAATAAAAGCAAAAGTTTTCTTCAGATATTATCAGGAATTGTATTACTAATATTAGTGCTTTCCATTATCAACTACGTGAATCTTACAGTTGCTCAATCGTCTTTTCGTAGTCGGGAAATCGCAATCAAAAAACTAATTGGAGGAAAAAGAAAAGACTTGTTTTTGCAAAGTCTGGCAGAATCGATTATCCTTAGCTTCTTCTCTTTAATCCTTGCAATTGTTTTATGTTTTCAAATAGTACCTGTTTTCAATTATTTACTGGATACAAAACTCGATTTTATTGCGGAATTCACATGGATCAACATTTGCATTGCTCTTTTATTTATGAGTGTTATTGGTATCATATCAGGAATAATCCCTGCCATTAAAATTGCCCGGTTCGATCCAATTGATGTATTGAAAGGCAAAATCAGAATGAAAGAGAAAAGTATCTATTCCCGAATCATGGTTAGCTTCCAATACCTCATCATTATTAGCCTAATCACCTGTGCTTTTTTCATCAGTAAGCAAACTAATTTTCTTCGGAATCATCAACTGGGTTTCGAACAGGAAAATATGCTTTGTTTTGAGAATGAAATCCCTAACGAAAAACAACATGTTCTGGAAGAAATCCTGAAAAAAATTCCTGGAGTGGAAGATGTTTGCTTAAGTTGTGGAACGCCACTTGACGGAGGAAACAATTCTTGTTTTACCTATAACGATAAAGAGCTAAGCTTTCAACATTTTATTGTGGATACCAGTTTCTTTAGATTGTTAAACATTCCAATTAGAAAGACTGGTGTTGCCTTTTCAAAAGACATATGCCTGCTGAATGAAGCTGCCCTAAAAGAATTGGAATTGCCTGAGAACCCTAGCAGTTTCAAAATGAAAAATACTGAATACCCAGTTTACGGTATCGTCAAAAATTTCCACTTCAGAGATTTAAAAAGCAAATTAGGCCCTGCCTATTTTCATATTCTAAAACCCGATCAGTATGCATGGAGTTATGTGATAAAATTGAATGGTAAGAATAATTACGAAACCATTCAAAAAATAAAAAAAGCACATAGTGACTTTACGAATGGGACGCCATTAAAATTGGAATTCTTTAACGAAACGGTTCACAATTGGTATGAAAAAGAAGACAAAACAGGCAAAATAGTCATGTATTTCACATTGCTTACTGTAATTATTTCGGTTATGGGATTGTTTGCCATGTCGCTGTACTACGTTCAACAAAAAAGGAAAGAAATAGGTATCCGCAAAGTAAACGGAGCCAAAACCAAAGAAATACTGGCCATGCTAAACGGTGATTTTATAAAATGGGTAGCCATCGCCTTTGTTATCGCCTGCCCAATTGCCTGGTATGCCATGCACAAATGGCTCGAAAACTTTGCTTACAAAACAGAACTATCTTGGTGGATTTTTGCCTTAGCAGGATTAATTGCTTTGGGAATTGCTCTGCTTACGGTTTCGTTTCAATCGTGGAGAGCTGCTACCAGGAATCCGGTGGAGAGTTTGAGGTATGAGTAAAGTAATTAATAAACCAATGGAAAGATTGAAAGTAATGTCATTATAAAAACTTAAAATCATGATAAAGAATTATTTTAAGATCGCCTTTGCAAACCTTGTTAAAAGTAAAGCTTATTCTTTAATCAGTATCTTAAGCCTTACTATAGGTTTGGCTGTTAGTATTTTGCTTTTAATTTATGTTTTGGATGAATTGAGCTTCGATCGTTATCATGAAAAAGCAGATCATATCTATCGATTGTGCCAGGAGCAACATCCTTACCAATCACCTCAAACAGCAAATTTACTGGATGAAAATATTCCGGAAATAAAATCTCATGCCCGAATCTTATCCAGGCCATATGAGATTCTCCAATATAAAGAACTCCGATTTAAAGAAAGCAAAGTTGCCTATGTAGACCCCGCATTATTTCGGATTTTCTCCTTTAAATTCGCAAGAGGAAATCCAGAGACAGCACTAGATCAACCCGCTACCATTGTGATCTCAGAAAAAATCGCCCAAAAGTATTTTGGCAATGCAAACCCCATTGGCCAGATATTCAGGCTAAATAATAAATATGATTATACAATTACGGGGGTCATAGCAGATTTACCTCATAATTCCCATTTTCAATATGAAATTTTTGCAACTCTGGCCGATGCCAATACTGTTTATGGCGTTGAATCTATGAATAGTTGGGGCTGGCAAAATTTCCTGGTCTATTTTGAAATGCAGAATGAATTTTCAAAACCTGACGTAGAAGCAAAAATCAGTCAAATACTTAGAAAGTCTCAAAATACAGATCCTGATAGTCCATTGACAAAGTATACAATACAGCCGTTAAAAGACATACACCTCTATTCTTCCCATTTCCTAGGAGATATTCAACCACAAAACAGCATCACTTATGTCTTGATTTTTTCGACTATCGGTCTTTTAATTTTATTGATCGCCTGTTTTAATTATATCAACTTGCTAACAGCTAATGCCACAACACGCGTAACCGAAATTGGCATCAGGAAAACCTTTGGTGCTTCCAGAAATCAATTGGCAATGCAATTTATTAGTGAATCAATAGTGGTGTTTTTGATATCACTAATTCTGGCACTTGCAATGGTTAAGATTAGTTTACCAATTTTTAACTCCCTTTCTGAAAAAGAGCTGTTTTTTTCAATACTATTCGATGTGAATATAAGCTTTGGTATTCTTGGAATCATGTTGATTGTAACAATTTTAGCTGGATGGTATCCCGCTTTCATCCTTTCATCTTTTAATCCGATAAAAATATTAAAGGCTTCAAAAAGCAGCAGCCGTTCTAAATTTCAATTCAAAACAATCCTTGTAGGGACACAATTTACCATTGTAATTGCTCTAATAGCTTGTGCAATTATCATGTCCCGACAAATCAATTTACTTCAACAAAAAGAATTGGGATTCGATAAGGAAGCTGTCCTTTTATCAGTAGTTGATTTTGGTAATGAAGAAAAATACAATACGCTTAAGGAAGCACTACTCAATCAGAGTTTTGTGAGTTCTGTTTCTTCGGCGAGTCGGGTTCCTTCAGGCTCGCTCAATAATGAAGGTGGAATTTTACTCGAAGGGGGAACCGAAAATATTGCAATTGCATATGTTCATATCAACTTCGATTACTTTGAAACACTTGGCATAAATGCAACGCAAGGTCGTTTATTTTCCAATCAGTTTAAAACGGATAAAACCGAGGCGGTCATTTTAAATGAGGCTGCTGTAAAAAGAATAGGGATAAATGGTGACCCGATCGGACTGTCGCTTAAGTGCAATTGGCCACGATCCAAAAGAAAGATTGTGGGTGTTATCAATGATATTAATTTCGAATCACTATATGACAGAATTAAACCAATAGTTTTCGTTATTAAGCCAGATGAGTGCTATGAGCTTATGATCAAAATAAAACCTTCATCTTCCACAAACTCGATACAGTCGATAAAGCAAATATGCGAGAAATTTTATCCCGATCAGGTATTTGATTTTCATTTTTTAGATGCAAGCCTGGATCAACTCTATCAAAAAGACAAAAAGACTTTTCAACTTCTGAAATATTTTTCAGCACTGGCAATTTTACTTGCCTGCATGGGACTGTTAGGTATGGCATCCTTTATTTTAACAAGTCGCATCAAAGAAATAGGAATCCGAAAAGTGAACGGAGCCAAAACTTTTGAGGTGATTACAATGCTAAACAAAGACTTTGCAAAATGGGTAGCCATTGCCTTTGTAATAGCCTGCCCCATTGCCTGGTATGCCATGCATAAATGGCTCGAAAATTTTGCCTACAAAACAGAACTCAGCTGGTGGATTTTTGCCCTTGCCGGATTCATTGCCATGGGAATTGCACTACTTACCGTTTCGTTTCAATCGTGGCGGGCAGCAACAAGAAATCCGGTGGAGAGTTTGAGATATGAATAAACTGAATGTAACAAGATTCAAAAGGACTTGATAGAGAAAAGTAAGTTGGGAAACACCTGCTTAAAAGTAAAATGCAATAACAAGATTAACGAAACTATTAAAAAAAAAACGAATATGAATCTTCCTCTAAACCTGACATTAGCAATCCGAAATATCTTCAAGAAGAAGACACAATCGATAATCAGTATTTTAGGATTGGGCATAGGTGTAGGCTGTGTTTTTCTTTTGATGCTGCTTTACATCCATGAAAATTCATTTAATGGCTCCATACCAAACAAGGAATTAATCTACAGAGTATTGCAAGGCAACGATTGTCGCACGTCATTCCCATTGGCAAGTACAAGTAAAGATGAAATCCCTTTGATCGATAATTATTTTAGGTATTATCAAACTGCCGATGTTGAACTAAAAAATTCCAGCAATGAAATTGTACAGGATCATCGGTTTGCTTTTGCAGATGCCAGCATTTTTAATTGTCTTGGTATTCAGTTTATACAGGGAAAACCTGCCCAAACAAAATCCGATGTTTGTATCTCTCAAGCAATCGCCAAAAAGTACTTTAACAGCACCGAAGTCTACAATCAATTTCTGAAAATTAAGCTAAACAATCAATTTATATCCTTACGGATTACGGGTATTTTCAAAAATTTCCCAGCCAATTCTACTTTTAATGCCAATTTCATTGCCGACATTGATTTAACACAAGAGGTGCTCAGTCACAATCAGAAAATGTTCGGGCATTACGGGCAAGAGAACGAAGAGTTTAAAGATTGGAATCACTTTCCGTTTCATAGCTACCTGCTCCTGAATCCAAAAGCAAATCCTGAAGCGATTGTTCACCATATCCAAAACTATAAAAAGCGCACCAATCACGAGCAGCGTAAAACGATGGATTTTAGATTGCAGGCAATTACCGATATCTACTTAAAATCAGCTGATGTTAACGGAGATACATTTACACCTGCAGGAAATTCGAACCAATTAATCTATTTTTTGGCCATTGCTTTATTTATTTTACTCATCGCAATTGTCAATTACATTTTTCTTACCAAAGCAAAAATCACCTCCCGATTAAAAGAATTGGGAACTCAAAAAGCATTGGGAGCCTCAAGTGTTTCCATAAAAAAACAAATCTTACTCGAATCAAATTTAATTTCCTTCATTAGCCTTGTTCCCGCTTTTTTCATCCTTGTTGTTGGTATTCCATTTTTGAATACGACCCTTGACAGAAGCTTGAGTTTTGAATTGTTTTCGATGTGGCAGGTATGGTCCTTATTGATTCTCATCGTTTTGCTTACCGGTTCTGTTGCAGGAATGGCCATTGGTATTTATGTTTCCAAAGTTTCAACCGTGCTGTTGCTTCTGGGTAAAGTTTCACAATCACCAAAAATAAAATCATGGAACAACTCCTTTCTTAGTTTGCATTTTGCCATATTTATCGTGTTGGTTATTGGTGTTCTAACGGTAAAAAAACAACTCCATTATGCTCAAACCAGTTCGCAAAATATCAATCCCCAAAACATTATTATCTGCGAATTAAACTCTCCGGAATTAAGAAATCAGTTTAATGTTATCCAAACGGAAATTGAAAAAATCCCGGGGGTTAAGTATTCCGCCGGATCTTCTTTTATTCCTCCTTTTAATAGCTTTCTTCCGGTTAATTTGCAATACGAAAATGAAAGAATTCAATTCGACGGACTAATTATGGGTGAGGGCATGGTAGAACTGCTGGAACTGAAAATCATAGAAGGTGAAAGTTTTGGAAACTTCCGCACCGATCAAACGGAAATTATTTTTAACGAGTCGGCAGCCAAGCAATTCAATCTGAAGGCAGGAGAAATGTTTAATGGATTCTATGTAAAAGGAATCGCTAAAGATTTTAATGCTCACTCTTTTAGAAGAATGATTCAACCCATGGTTATTCTTCAGCAAGACCCTAAAAAAATGAGCCTGTTTGCCATCAAAACAAATGGCAAAAATGATAAGGCAATAACAGAGTCTGTTCAAAAAATATTTAAAAAGATTTCTCCTGATAAAATGGTAAAAGTCTATTCTCTTTCCGATCAAATTACAGAGTTCTACCAAACAGAACAACAACAGGCAAAACTAATCAGTGCCTTCTCCCTGCTTGCAATTGTGCTATCAGTAATGGGATTATTAGGAATGGTACTCAACACCATCTCCATAAAAACCAAAGAAATAGGCATCCGAAAAGTGAACGGAGCTAAAACCTACGAAATAATAAGCATGCTAAACAAAGATTTTCTTAAATGGGTAGCCATCGCCTTTATAATAGCCTGCCCCATTGCCTGGTATGCCATGCACAAATGGCTCGAAAACTTTGCTTACAAAACAGAACTAAACTGGTGGATTTTTGCCTTGGCAGGGATTATTGCCATAGGAATTACTCTACTAACGGTTTCTTTTCAGTCGTGGAGAGTGGCAACAAGAAATCCTGTGGAGAGTTTACGTTACGAATAAACCTAAAACAAACAACATGCTTTGGTATCATTTAAAACTATCGGTTTTACGTCTGCTTAAAAACAGAGCTTTTTCGGTAACCAATATTCTGGGTCTCAGTATTGGAATCGCGTCCTTTTTCGTCTTGTTCATTCATGTGCAAAACGAACGAAGCTACGACAGGCATATTAAAGATCATCAGAATATTTACAGAGTTATTTCAACACCATCTTATATCAATGATCCCTGGGCAAGAAGTTTGGGATTTATTAAAGAAGCTGCAAGTCATTTCCCTGAAGTTGAAAATGCAACACAGTTTTCACATGCAAAGCTGGAAAATATTAAAATACATGAACAATTTGTTTCGCAGAAGGATGTTTTATCTGTTGATACAAATTTCATAAGCATGTTTGGTATTGAAAGTCTGGTTGGCAATTTATCTGAAATTACAAAACCCAATGTTGCATTTATCTCAGAAAGATTTGCTCAAAAATATTTTAAAAATGAGAATCCAATTGGGCAATACATTGAAACTGAAACATTGCAATCAAGAGAAGGTCTTGGGAAATATGAAATTGTTGGCATCGTTAAAAACACACCCATCAAAACTCATTTTAATTGCGAAATACTGCTTTCTCAGAAAGGAAATCTTGAAGAACATTATGCCTCATTACCTACAAGAAAAATTCAGTGGGTTTACAACTATCTGAAATTGAAAGAAGGTAGCTTACCATCTACCGTAGCAGATAAAATCCTAACACACTTTAATAAAAGTAGTTTTAGACAAACACGAGGTCCCAAAGATTACAAATTTAAACTCGCTAGTCTCACCGATATTCATTTAAAATCAAGTTGTAGAATGGAATTAAAAGAGAGTAGTACTAAAATCAATATCAACTTATTTACAATTATCGCTTTTGTTATTTTAACGGTTTCCCTAATCAATTTTGTTAGCTTAATCACGGTTAACCTATTCAAAAGATCAAAAGAATTTGGGTTAAAAGTATCTGTTGGAGCTCACAAAAAACATTTATTGACTCAGGTACTTATGGAAGTGCTTCTTCTCTGTTTCTTATCAGTCATCATCGCCTTGTTTTCCATTGAATTGTTAAAACCATCTATCAATCAATTTTATGAAATTCAATTCGATGTGTTTTATTCCGAACCGATCATTTATCTGGCAGCATTGGCCGTTCTGCTGTTTAGTGGAATTCTAAGCATTCTTTTTGTGCGCTATTTTATTTTAAAAAACAATTCAACCAGTGATATCATTAAAGGTCAGACATCTTTATCCGGCAGGCGGATTTTACAATCATTAATGATCTTTCAAATCATGATCGTAATTGTGCTTATTTCATCTGCAATTTTGGTCAACAAACAAATCTCATATCTGCTCGAGAAACCACTTGGCTTTACAAAAGACAATATTGTTGTTCTTAATCTGAAAGATTTCTCAAAAGATCCCAATGTATTTGCCAATGAGTTACGAAAAAATTCCAAAATTGAATCTGTTGGCTTTACCCTGCAATATTTTGGATATCCCACACAAACCTTATCGCTTGATGGTTTTGGGATTGAAGGCACTGCTGAAATGTCTTTTGCAAACTATGACTTCCTGAAAACCATGAACATTCCATTTGTTCACAACTACATTAATATCTCAAAAGATACAATTGAGGGAATGGTAATCAACAAACATTTGTACAACCGGTTAATGGAAAAACACAAAACTCTTGAGAATCTGAATGCGTACCGATCAGAAATACCTTTGGAGGCTGATCAGAGAAGAATTGATATCATAGGAGTTGTGGACGATTTCAATTACAGTTCTGCTCACGATCAAATTGGAGACTACGTTTTTCTTATAGATGAATCCCGAAACAGAGCAAGGTTTATGCATGTTCGCATGTCACCCGGGAATACAAGAACCGCCATGAACAGTATTCAGGAAGACTGGCAAAAACACTATCCCAACCAAAAAATGGACTACTTCTTTATGGATGATAAAATTGCACAGCAGTACAAATCGGAGAACATTCTGAAACGGATATTGATGAGTTTTTCTATTCTTGGCATCATCATCGGAATCCTCGGAATTAGCGCACTCTCCTATTTCACCTCCGAACAACGAACCAAAGAAATAGGTATCCGCAAGGCAAATGGGGCCAAAACCCGTGAGATTATAACAATGCTAAACAAAGGATTTGCAAAATGGGTAGCCATCGCCTTTATAATAGCCTGCCCAATTGCCTGGTATGCCATGCACAAATGGCTCGAAAACTTTGCCTACAAAACAGAAATTAGTTGGTGGATATTTGCCTTGGCAGGATTAATAGCCATGGGAATTACCCTGCTTACGGTTTCGTTTCAATCGTGGCGGGCGGCGACACGAAATCCAGTGGAGAGTTTGAGGTATGAATAGTATAATGAGCAATTAATAATGAAAAATGTGTAATATTTTTTATTGTTAATTTTATACATATTCATCTAAAACGATATGAAATTAAACATTATTCTTGAAAAATCTTATGCTTTTGCGGTTCGAATAATCAAACTCTATCAATATTTGAATAAAGAGAAAAAAGAATATGTTCTCTCAAAACAAATTCTTCGAAGTGGAACCTCCATTGGGGCAAATGCTGAAGAAGCAGTAGGGGGAATATCTAAAAAGGATTTTAGAGCAAAAATGTCTATTGCATACAAAGAAGCTCGCGAGACAGATTATTGGCTTAGATTACTGAATGGCAGTGACATTCTGGAAGATAAACTTTTCACATCATTGCAAACAGAAAACAAAGAGCTTTTGAAAATCCTTTATACGATCATCAAAAGCTCTGAAGACTGAATCCATTATTCATTACTAATTTTTAATTATTCATTTCTACTTCGTTTGTACCAGGTAATATCATCCCCCTGAAACTTGAATTTCTCCTCTAATTTAAATCCAAGTTTCTCTAATACACGCTGCGATTTCAGATTACTCACCAAAGTCATACTGCAAATTTCGGGAAGTTTAAGTTCTGTAAAAGCATAGTTAATAGCTGCTTTTGTAGCTTCGGTAATATACCCTTTCCCCCAATATCTGCGGAGCAAACGAAAACGCAAATCGTAAAAATCGCTGTGTCCGTTGTGATTCTCCTTTTCCAACTTAAAACCCGTCCAGCCAATAAAACAATCCGATTCCTTTTCAACAATTGCCCAGCGACCAATGCCGTTTTTCCTGTATTGCTCCCGTATCGATTCAATCATCTTCTTACTCTCGTTGATATTCCGAATGGGTTTACGACCTAAAAATTTATACACCTCAGCATCCGAATCCATCTCGAACATACTTTCGGCATCGGTTGGCAATATTTCCCGTAGATATAATCTTTCTGTTTCAAACAATATTTTCATTCTTATCTTTCCTTTCTAATTTAAAATCAATCTTCTTAATCTCAGACATATCTGCCAATTGTGCAAGTTTTTAGCCAAATAGATTCTTATTTAGACTAAAAAATAATATTTAAGTAAGTTTCAAATCATACTTCACACTCAACTTAATGCACAAAGTTGTTACCTCAAAAAAGTAATTTCCAATTCTATACCACAGAGTTCACGGAGCTCCACAGAGATTCCTATTACAACTTTAGATTTAAAAGATAAGCCATTTACTAAATCATGAATTTTGAGACAAAACTTTTCTTTCCTTCCTCTGTGCTCTCTGTGGTTTCTTTTTCAAACACTCACAAAACACAGAGAGTCAGGATAAATAGCAACTACCTCATTTTTATATACACCATAAACTGAACACAAAAAAAGCGACAGCTCTTTCGAACCATCGCTTCATATCTTTTTACAATTAGTAATTCATAATAACCAATTCTTAATTGTTTACACGTGTCTTAGTATATCTTCCAAATTCTCAAATTTGGTTTTATAATCGTTCATCGACCGAACAATTACTTCGTGAGCTTCTTCAACACCATAAACATGTGTAATTTCAGCTTCGCATTCCAAACCCGGCATATCCTTATAAGTCAAAAAATAATGTTTCAAACGACCTACAACCACATCCGAACAATCCGAAATATCAGTATAAGCACCATAAGTAGCATCATTCATCAAAACAGCAATAATCTTATCATCAGCCTCTTTTCCGTCAATCATTCGAAAACCACCAATCGGACGAACCTCTGCAATAATATCACCGTGCGATATCACTTTCTCTGTCAATATACAAATATCCAAAGGATCCGAATCACCCTGAACATTTTCCTTACCCGATTTTTCACTACAATATTCACCTACCGATTTTCCACAATAAGTTTGAGGTAAAAATCCATACAAAGCAGGAACAACATTCGAATATTTCTGAGGACGATCAATCTTCAAATAGCCACTCGTTTTATCCACTTCATATTTAACGGTGTCAGTAGGAACCATCTCAATAAAAGCCATTACCGAATTCGGCGCATTGTCTCCAACATCAATTCCATGCCAAGGATGAGACTTGTAACGCAATCCCATTAATCTTGCGATAGGATCATTCAATTTGTTTCCCATAGTAAGTATCTCTTTTTAAGCTTCGTTTTTTAGCACAACGACTCTATTAACTAGTGGAAACAAATGTAAGAAAACAATATAAAAAACGAGCCAATCATCTTTTTCTTTTCCCTTAAATCTGCAAAATGAGTGATTCCCGCCACTTCAATGTGGGGGTTTCCTCCTTTTAGTCGGCCGGGCTTTTCGCTCCAAGTCCTCGCCATCCCACCCACCGGCCAAATCTGCCTGCGGGCTTTCCGCTTCAATCCCTAACCCAAAATCAAGCAACAAGTAATAAATCTCAAGTCAGCAAATCGATCAACAATTCATTCACCTCAATCTCAAAACATCAAAAAAATAAATAGGACAATATTGATTTGCACCCAATAAGCATATGATGAAAGCATGAAAAATTGATTTTCTGATCAATCATCATTTAATGAAAGCATGAAAAATTGATTTTTTAATCAATCATCATTTGATGAAAGTACGAAAAAATGGTGTTTTGATCAATCATCATTTGATGAAAGCAAAAACAATATTTTTAAATTACCAATCTCATTCCGTTATGCCCTAGGAATACAACATGTCGTATCCACATTTCACATGATCACATTCACG
>JAQBBZ010000182.1:0-3832 GCA_032125735.1 Labilibaculum sp. | reverse complement strand
TGAATTTGAAGATGTTGGTTCAGATGAATTTCCAACTCATGAATTGATCTTTTTTCCCAATGAGAATTTACACCTTTGGTTAGATGACAATCAAATTTCAGAAATACAATTTGGGCCCTTCTTTGAGGATTTCAAAACAATCGTGTGGGAAGATTAAAGTCTTCCTTTTTTAATTCTCATCATTCATTTGAATTGTGCCGACCTGATTTCCGCCCAAATTTAAAAACAATTCATCAATTAATTTGTGATCAGGAATCACCCTGATAAGTGTTGCTCGCGAAAATATTTCTCCGTTCGAAATTGAAGAGTTTTTTCATTCGCATGAGAGCATTAGCGAAGTGTATGTAATTGGTGTTCCCGACTATAAATACGGTGAAGTTGTAATGGCTTGGCTGAAGTTTAAAGTAGGAAAATCGACCACAGAAGAAGAACTTAGAGATTATTGCAAAGGACAGATCGCGACTTACAAAATTCCTAAGTATTTTAAATTCACTATGAGTTTCCAACTACGGTAACTGGTAAAATCCGTAAAATTGAAATGCGCGAGATTTCCACTAAAGAATTGGAATTAAGCGGAAGATAAGCAGAAAACGAAGCTTTTACGAAAAAAGACACAATCCTCATGCAATTAAAAGCATAAGAATTTTTTCTTTCAACGGCTTGCCCCCTCTTTTTCAGCACATTTGAGACTTTTCTTCAGCACTTAAAAGCCCTAATTCCCTTAAACTACTCACACTTACCTATTAACAATCAGAATCTTACAATTTCCAAAACAAAAACACAGCCTAAAAGCATGTTTTATAACTACTTACACAGAGCACCAGTCTCTGGTTCAATTTGTTAGTTTTGCGATCGGAAAAATTCAGAATAAAAATATAAAGATGAGCAACGTAAAATTAGGTAATCCGGCTGTAGTCGGTCTTGGTGGGTTTGGATTGACAACCCTTTTATTGCAATTTCATAACATCGGCTTGTGTGGATTAGGTCCGGTTGTAGCGATGGGATTTGTTTTTGGTGGATTTGCACAGCTTATGGCAGGTCTGTTGGAACACAAAAACGGAAACAATTTCGGCTTTGCAGCCTTTTCAGGTTTTGGTTCTTTCTGGATTGGTTTAGGAGTTATCTGGCTGATGAATTTCTATGGAGTATATACCTCATCGACTACTGATGTTGGATATTACCTTGTAGCCTGGACATTGTTTACTGCAATTTTATGGGTAGCATCATTCTTTATTCATGCTGCAATGGCTACCACTTTTACCACATTACTTATTGGGTTCATTCTTTTGGACTTAGGTCACTTCGGATTTCCATTTTTTAACGTAGTAGCTGGATACGAATTGATTATTTGTGCATTATGCGCTTGGTACATGATGGCTGCGATCATTATTAACGACGTTGCTGGTCGTACAATTTTGAAAGTGGGTCAACCATGGATCAAAGCGAATTAATATTCGCTTAAATTCAACTCCTTGCGAGTAGAGTTTAATTGAACTAAAAAAGAGGTAAACCGAAATTTTCTCAAATCAGATCGGTTTGCCTCTTTTTCTTTTCCCACTAATTTAACAACAACTTTTTACCACGAAGAACACCAAATACTTCACAAAGTAACACGAATCTTTTTGTGGTTAAACTACAACTACGGTAATATTTCCTTGTGCAGGCTCACATCAAATTCCTTCACGTAATCCGGCTTGCCATCTTTAAAGAAATCTACAATATATTTTTGGTTGCAATGCTCGTCGAAGGTTTTCTGATCGTAAAACTTCTCTACAAAAGTAATTACATGTGGATTGTCGATACTTTGGTTTAATTCGTAACGAATGCATCCTCCCTCCTGATGTGTTGGCAATAATAAAGCATGTAAATTCCGGATCAACTGATCGGCCTCTCCCTCATTCGCTGTAAATCTGGCAATACATACCAATTGAGTTTCATTTTTTCTAATTCCCATATCAACTATTTTTATGTTTTGATTCTTTTGGAATTCAAACTTAGGCAAAATTTAGAAATGATCACCACTCCTGTTACTATCAAAAGGCTATTGATCGTAAACCAATAGCCTTCATTTATTTTCATTTTAACCGAACTTAGGTTAAAAATGGAAATCACAATTTAATCCGTTTCCAACTTAATTTTGATTGCGGTTTCCGTATCTGTTTTTTTGATATTCATTCAAACAACCATTCCCACGTTCGGTATCCGAATTTATGATCTCATTAAAATCGTCCTCACTTAAAACTGTAGGCTGATAAACGATACCATAAGTATTCAACACACGAACAAAAGCTCTTAAATGATTTCTTGAACCCCGAAGTAAGTTAGAATACACCAAAAGAATATTCTCATTCTCTGTTTCAGTCATCAAATCGGCTAAATCTTTTATATCCACTTCCTCGATGAATGCACCTGCCTTCAAAGCTTCTTCAACCGACACCGTCCCTTTTTCGCTCAACTCATCATACAAAGCTTGCAGCGTTTCATTCTTGTACTCTCCGGCAATACCTGTTGATGGATCTTCAATTCCGAATAAGTCCAACAAAGTTAATACTGCTGCAGCATGAGTTGATTCCGAACGTGTAATATTGCTAAAGATTCTCACATCGTACAAATCAGAAAACAAACTGTAAACATCATGAGCCAACAACTCCTCTTCTCGCATTAACAACAAGCCCTCTTTTTCAGCATCGTTAAATGTTATTTCTTCAGAATCCAAAACAGCGGCTAAATTCGCTACCAACATATCAGTATACCCATCAGCCGACACTTCAATTAAAGCCAAATTGGCTAAAGCTTCCGTGCCTGCATTCTCGCTATCACAGGCAAAGAATCCTGTAATTAGCACAAAAACAATTAAAAATTTCCCCATTTTATTTCTCATGATTTCTAAATTTTAATTTTAGTAGCCTGCCATTCATTACCCGTTACCTCGACCATTACGGCCTCCACCTCTTCTGCCTTGTCCACAACCATTTCCACAACCTCTTCTTCCTTTTCCTGAAAAGCATTGTGCATTCGAGTTCTTGTTTTGCTGAAATTGCACAAGCTGTTCAGGAGTAAGCACTGCACCTACAGCATTGGTATGCCTGCTTAGCTCGGCACGCATTTGCTCTCTCACATTTACTCTGTCGTTTTCATTCACAGCAGCCCTTCTATCTGCACGCAAATCATCCATAATTTTCAAATGTTGTGCTCTCAGATCATTCAATTGCTTGTTCTGTTCAACAGTTAAATTTGAAATTTGACTGCAATCGTTCATCCTGCGTCTATTTTGTGCATTGCCATCGGCAGCAGGAATTGTAAATAGGATTACCATCAATAGTAATCCGAAGTTTTTAAGTACTTTTTGTGTTTTCATGACCTCTTTTTTTGATTAAAATTTTGACATAATTCTCCCAGGATGCAATATCTATCGCTTCCTAATTGGAACATTTACTATGAAATTTTACTGATTTTTCCGACCGGGACCATTGCCATGTCCCCAACCATTTCTTCTTCCTTTTGGCGTTTTTACATTTTCATCATTCTGCAACAACCGACTAAACAAATCGTATAGTTTGGCTTGCTGATCTTCATTCAATTCACTCTTCATATCCAAATAAAACTGAACAGTTGCCAACTTCAACTCCTTATGCATCTCACCTATCTCATTGGCAATATTTTTCAGTTCCAGAGTATCGCAATTTTTATTTCCCAATTGCTCCTTAAAGAAACTAGTTCTGAATTCATCCGGTATTTCCACCTTATTTTCAACCGCTTTCGTCTCCTGCTGCATGTGATACCAGAACGAACCGATGGTAGACAAATTAACTGCCAATAAGACTAAAGCCAG
>JAQBBZ010000181.1:0-12003 GCA_032125735.1 Labilibaculum sp. | reverse complement strand
CAATTAATCCTGCAGGGTGAGCAATATCAGCCATAAGCAAACATCCTACCTTGTCGGCGATTTTGCGCAAACGAACAAAGTCCCAATCGCGGGAGTAAGCAGAAGCTCCTGCCACAATCATTTTTGGTTTGTGCTCCAAGGCCAATTGCTCTAACTCATCGTAATCTACTGTACCTGTTTCCTCTTTTACATGATAGGCAACAGGATTGTATAAAGTACCTGAAAGGTTTACTGGAGATCCGTGTGATAAATGACCACCGTGCGATAAATCCAATCCTAAGAAAGTGTCCCCTGGTTGCATACATGCATAAAAAACAGCAGCATTTGCCTGAGCTCCCGAATGAGGTTGCACATTAGCATATTCTGCACCGAATAATTCACACGCTCTGTCAATAGCCAATTGTTCTGTTTGATCAACTATTTGACATCCACCATAGTATCTCTTTCCTGGATATCCTTCAGCATATTTATTTGTTAGGCATGAGCCCATTGCATCCATTACTTGCTGACTCACGAAGTTCTCAGAAGCAATTAATTCAATACCATTCTTTTGACGTAGGTATTCCTGATCAATAAGGTCGAAAATTTGAATATCTCTTTCCATTGTTGTTTGTCTTTTTCCGAAATAAATCGAAATGAATTAATGATTTGTTAGTGTTTAAAAGGAATTTAATTCCCTACTGATAAAGTATTTATTCCCCCTTGAAAAGATGATGCACCTCAAAAAATAGTAATTACATACTCCTGAAAGTGCAGGTTCAAAATTAGACAAATCAGCATATTAAAAAAATTATTTCTTGCATTATTCATCCTTAAATGAATATTTATAAAGCATATACAAAACAGATCTTTCTATATCCCTACATTTAAACTAAACTTATTAAATTTATGAAGGTAATTAAAATGGTAATCATCCTGTAAAAATCGTAACTCACCTTACAATAAACACATAAAATCTAATTTCTTAATATTCATTTCGCAACTTAATGCATTTATTGTAAATTTAACATTGTGAATAACCCAAAATCAAACAAGATGGAAATTATAGAAACGAACCCAAAACAAAGACCAGGACTATTAACCGCCTTATGTATTCTAACTTTTATTGGAAGTGGATTCGGCATTCTAAACAATATATTTGGGATGATTATGTCCCCAATTAAAGACCTTTTTGGTCCAGAGTTCTTCGAAACTGCCTTAGACAATGTCCATGATGATTTTGCCCGAAAGTTTGTTGAACAAGCTTTTGAAATTGCAAAGAAAGCCATTGAGCATATTTTTGAAATTTCCCTGACTCAATTCTTATTGTATGCAGCCAGCTTAACAGGTGCCATTCTAATGTTCCAATTAAAGAAAAACGGATTTTACATCTATTCTGCTGCTCAAGTACTACTCCTTTTTGTAGCTCCCGCATTTATCGGATTTAACCTATTTGTGAATATTGGAATCCTATTTGGAAGTGTATTTACAATCTTATTTATTGCCCTTTATGCTATCAACCTTAAAAAAATGAATTAATTAATATTTATAAACCCTAAAAAACCAAACTAATTATGGAAGAAAATGTAACAAAAATTGAAGTCCCTAAAAAAAGACCAACTTTCCTAACAGTTCTTTGTATCCTATCATTTATAGGTAGCGGAGGATTCGGATTATTAAGCTCTTTATACACGTATGTGACCTTTGAAAGTTCTTATCCTGCTAAAATTGAACAAGCAACTGAAGGACTTGCAAAAATGGAGGAAGCTGGAATGGAATCTGGATTCTTTTACAGTTTAACTGAAAATGGTATTATACAACTAAACGCATTATCCAAAAATCTGGAACTGATAACGGGAGTAAATTGTTTATTTGCTATACTTAGTCTTATAGGAGTATTCATGATGTTTAAATTGAAAATAAATGGCTTTTATCTTTATTTAGCAGCAAATCTTTTCTGGCTATTAGTTCCTCTTGCTCTAATTGATTTTGACGCAATGTTATCTATGACAATTATAGGTGCAATCATAACAGCCATATTTGCAATCATGTATGCATTGAATTTAAAACATATGGAATAATTAAATCCATTTAGATAAAATAAACGAGCCACTCCTTTCGAGTGGCTTTTTAATACTTTTTAAATTATTTTAACTCGGAATAAAATTAGCCCTTTTGTAAATTTACATTGATATTGTAAAACTTAAATTTGCTAAAAATGGTAATAAGATCTGTATTGTCTGTTTTGATCTTACTATTTTCCCTTACCGGATTTTCTCAAAACAAAGACGTTAAAGTGCACAAGGAATACGATGAAGATGGCAATCTGATCCGATACAATTCAACCTATGTTTACATCTGGTCATCTGATAGCACCTATCGTTTTCCTTCAGACTCTTCATTTTTCAATTTTTCTGATATCCACGAGATAAGAAAGAAAATGCAGGAACAAATGGAGAATTTATTTAATAGAGACAGCGCAGTTAGCAACTCATTTCAGCATCCGTTTTTGTCTAATGATTTTTTTTATTCTAATTTCTTCCAGAACGACTTCTTTTCCAGAGATTCCAGTCAAAATGATTTCTTTAAGGAAATGGAACAAATGATGGATGAACGCATGAATTTCGATGAAGAACAGGAGGACAAAATGCATCGAAATCTTGATTCATTACACAATGAGTTCATGAAAAAGCAAAAAAGATATTTGCAACAAAGAGATTCCATGTTTCGAAACCAAAAAAAAGAGCAAGATAAATCCATCAATTTGTAAACTCCTTTACAATGCTGATACTAATCGGCAGTAATATTTACCAAATGCTGCCGATAAGCAGAAAACAATTTGGATTTTGACACGAATCCCACATACTTACCTTTATCCAAAACAGGTAGGTTCCATGCTCCCGTCTCTGTAAATTTATTTAATACCTGCTCCATAGAATCGGATAAAGAAATTGAGGCGGGTGGCATAATCATTAAACTACTTATTGGTGTAGAATACATTTCATCGTTGAACATGATTTCACGAACCTGATCGAGCAAAATTACTCCAATTAAAAAACCTTCTTCGGTTAGCACGGGAAATATATTTCTATTCGATTTAGAGATCACTTTCACTAAATCACCCAAACTCTCATCTTCCGAAATAGTTAATAAATCCTTTTCTATCACTTTTGAAAGTTTCATGAATCGTAATACGGCCAGGTCCTTATTATGAGTAATTAGTTCTCCTCTTTTAGCCAATTGCGCTGTAACAATAGATTCTTTTTGTAAACTCTTCGCTGTAATAAAGGAAATGGTCGTTGAGAGCATCAAAGGCACAATTAACTCGTATCCACTGGTAATTTCTGCAATCAGAAAGATTCCAGTTAATGGTGCATGCAAAACTCCGCCCAAAACACTGGCCATGCCAACCAGTGTAAAATTGCTTTCGGAAAGAGGCTCTCCCCATTGAAAGTGATTATAAACAAATACAAATAGGAAGCCCAACATTGCACCAGAGAATACAGACGGAGCAAAAATTCCACCTATTCCTCCTGCCCCCAAAGTAATTGAGGCAGCAATCACTTTCAAAAAAACCAAGGCCCCAATAAATAGGATCACCACATACCAAACATGAGTGTAATCTTCGAACAAACTAGACTGAAACAACTCATCTAAGTTTCCTCCAAGTAAAGCCTTTACCATATTATAACCTTCACCATACAAAGCAGGAAAATAAAAAATCAATATCCCTAAGGATATTCCTCCGATCAACATCCTATTTCTAAGCAATTTAATCTGCTCGAATCGACTTTCTATCCACAGAAATGTTCTGGTGAAGTAAACAGAAACTAATCCTGACAGAATGCCCAATAGAATAAAGAATGGAATATCGCTTATCTCAAAGGGGTGAATAACTGTAAACTCAATCAATATATCCTCATCCAAAAAAAGTTTTGTTGTTATTGCTCCACTCACCGAAGCCATTAGTAAAGGGATTAAAGAAAATCGCGACAAATCAATCAGTAATACTTCCAACGCAAATACAATGGCTGCAATAGGGGTATTAAAAATAGCAGCAATTGCACCCGATGCGCCACAAGCCAACATTAATGTAATCTCTTTATAATTTAAATGAAAATTACGCGCCATATTAGACCCAATTGACGCTCCAGAGGAAATAATAGGAGACTCCAAGCCAATACTACCCCCAAATCCTGCGGTTATAATGGCACCTATAACGGACGAATAAGTTTTATGTAATTTAACAATGCTATTCCTCTTTGATATTGCATGCAGTAGTGATGTAAGGTTGTGTTTTGCGAGATCACAAATAATATACTTTCTAAATACTAAGGTAAGGCCAACTCCTATCATCGGATAGAGGAAAAATAGATAATTCTGATAACTCCAATTGATTCCTTCCAATAAAAACTCCCGTCCACGATAAACTGCTGTCTTCAAAACAAGAGCCGTCATTCCAGAAGCAATACCGATAAATACACTCAAAATTAAAATAAAGCTTTGGTTGTTTATATGACGAAGTCTCCATATTAAAAATCGACGCCAACGCGTATTTCTGATCATGAAATCCAAATGGGTTAACTCCTAATTTAATCAATTGAATGTTAAAAGGAAAGCGGCATTATTGAAATTATTCAATTTTGGGTTCAATTCACATCAAATAAAAACCCATTTTGCAATTACAAAATGGGTTTTTATCTTCACAGACCTAATCCTAAATTACTATTCATCTGAGAAATGCACCAAAACTCTTCTATAAACATTGAAGATTTTCGCTTTTGATACAAAACCCAAATATTTATCATCCTGCACAACCGGAAGGTTCCAGGCTCCTGTTTCTTCAAATTTTCGCATTACCTTATCCATAGGAGCATCAACATCCAAAATGGCAGGTGGCATTATCATCAAACTCCACACATAGGTATCATCATACATCTCAGGATTAAACATGATGTCTCTGATATCATCTAAAAGCACTATTCCCAATAGCTTTTCATCCTCATCCACAACAGGGAAAATATTTCGATGAGAATGAGAAATAATCTTCACCAATTCTCCTAAGGTTGCATTCGGATCCACTCGTTTTAAATCCGTTTCGATCACCTTACCCATTTTCATTAGAGTAAGAACAGCTTTATCCTTGTTATGAGTGATCAATTCTCCACGTTTTGCTAATCGTTTGGTATAAATTGAGTGTGGCTCAAAATACATGATCGTAAGGTAAGCGATGGTTGCTGTTATCATGATGGGTACAAACAAAGCATAACCACCCGTGATTTCAACAATAAGGAATATTGCAGTAAGGGGCGCATGCATCACACCAGCCATCATTCCAGCCATCCCGATAAGGGTAAAGTTACTTTCCGAAAGCTTAATATAATTGAATCCATTAATTATTCTTGCAACAAAAAATCCGGAGACAGCTCCCAAAAATAAAGATGGGGCAAAAATACCTCCAACTCCTCCACTGCTTGTTGTAACTGTTGAGGCAATCACCTTAAAACCTATAACAAGCACTACATACCCTAACAACATCCAATAATTATCTTTCAGAAAATAGAAGATACTATTATTTACTAAATCAGTATGATCGCCATTAAGTAAAGATTGAATGGTGTTATATCCTTCTCCATAAAGAGGTGGAAATAAGAAAATCATTACTCCCAATAAAAGACCTCCTACTAACATTTTTCGATAAGAGCTGGTAATCTTCCCAAATAAAGATTCCAAATACATTGAGAAGCGAGTGAAGTAAAGAGAAACAAAACCGGCAAAAATGCCTAAAATTATATAGTAAGGAATATTATTAATTACAAAAGGAGTTGTAACATCATAACTTAGCAAAACGGCTTTTCCCATGAAAAAGTAGGAAACACTAGCTCCAGTAATCGATGAAATCAAAAGAGGAATTAGGGAAGCCATGGTCAAATCGAGCATTAACACTTCCAAAGTAAAAATCATTCCCGCCATTGGAGCTTTAAAAATACCCCCAATTGCACCTGCTGCTCCACACCCAACCATTAAGGTTACAATTTTGTAATTCATGTGAAATAAACGAGCCAGATTCGATCCAATAGAGGCCCCCGTAAGTACTACCGGAGCCTCCGCTCCAACTGATCCTCCAAAACCAATTGTGAAAGTACTGGCAATAATTGAAGAATAATTGTTGTGAGATTTTATTTGAGAATTCTTTTTTGAAATTGCATACAGAATACGCGACACTCCATGACCGATATTATCCTTAACAAAGAATTTCACGAATAATGCGGCAAGAAAGATTCCAATTGCCGGATAAGCCAAATACAATAAGTTGGCAGAATCTACATGCAATCGATGCGTTAAAAAATAATGTGTAAAATGAATTGCATTCTTTAATAAAAGTGCTGCCAAACCACTTACCAGACCAACTAAAAAACTTAATAACAGAACGAATTGTCGCTCTTTGATGTTCTTCACTCTCCAAATTAAAAAACGGGAAAGTAAGCTTTTATTCTTCATTTCTAAAAAATCAACGTTTACGTCTAACGACATTATTAATACGTATTGGTCGGATGGCTGAAGAAGTCAAGCGGCCCTTAGAGAATTACATAAAAAAATCCAGCGATTCTATTAATCTTATGTATTCCATTGATTATCTGAACCAATTAAGTAGTCCATCTACATAAAAGTCATTCAAATGGAGTGCAAAAGTAATAGATAATTAATAAGGAAAAACTCTTTTGATGAGAAATTTCAGAAAGTTTTCATCAAGAAAGATAAACCACTGATTTGCAACACAAACAAAGCAAACGTTTGCTGTATACATAGTCAAATAAGATACTCAATTAAATCACCTAATATTAATCTTCAGAAAAATGTTTTAACATTCGACGATAAGTAGAGAATATTTGCGCCCTAGATACGCACCCACAGTACTTACCTTCATTAAGAACAACCAAATTAAATTTATCGGAAAATTGGTATTTACTAGCCACATCGGCCATCGATTCATCATGTTGAATTACAACCTCAGGAATAATCATTAAATCCCGCACAAAAACCTCATCGTACTTTTCCGGCTGAAACATGATTTCACGAATATCATCCAACTTAACGATACCTTCAAAATTATTCTCTTCATCAATTACAATAAAGATATTTCGATGTGCTACGGCAATAATCTTTACCAAATCTCCTAAAGTTGCATCTGTATTTACAGTATGAAAATCTTTCTCGATTAACTTGGTAACACGCATTAACGACAATACATTTTGATCCTTATCATGCGTCATTAATTCTTTACGCTTGGCCAATTGAATGGTATAAACAGAATGTGTCTCGAAAGTTTTTACCGTTGCGTAAGAAACTGTAGCAGTTATCATCAATGGAACAAATAACTGATATCCACCTGAGATATCTGCAATCAAAAACAATCCAGTTAATGGCGCATGTAATACTCCCGCAATCATTCCACCCATTCCAATAAGAGCGAAATTATTAACCTCTAAATCTCTTAATCCAAAAGAGTGAACAAGTTTAGCAAACAAAACACCAGCATTTACACCCATAAAAAGTGTTGGCGCAAAAATACCACCTACTCCACCAGCTCCAAAAGTGATCGAAGCAGCGATCACTTTAAAAAAGATTACCATAAATAGCAAAACAATAAGCATCCAAAAATCATCTCGAAAATCGTAAAAGAATGAATTATTAAACAAATAGGAGTAATTTCCTGAAAGAGATGAGTTTATAGCTTGATATCCTTCACCAAATAAAGCCGGAAAAAAGAAAATTATAAGTCCCAGAGATAAACCTCCAAAAATTAACTTTTTATAAATTGATTCAATTTTATCGAAAATGCCATGTATAAACATGTAACACTTCGTAAAATAAACTGCTATCAGACCTGTAAAGATCCCTAAAACAATATAGTAAGGTAAATCCGGCATATTAAATCCATTCACTACTTTAAAAGGATACAATACATCCATTCCTAAAAAGAAGTAAGAGGTAATAACAGCAGAAGCTGACGCCAGCAAAAGTGGAACCAAAGACCACATAGTCAAATCAAGCATAATTACTTCCAAAGCAAATACAATTGCCGCAATTGGAGCTTTAAATATCGCAGCCATGGCTCCCGCACAAGCACAACCTAAAAGTAAAGTAATGTGTTTGTAATTTAAATGGAATAATCGGCCAATATTTGATCCTAAAGCTGCACCCGTTGCTACTGTTGGGCCCTCCAATCCTACAGAACCTCCAAATCCTACCGTAAATGCCGATGTAATAACCGACGAAAACATATTATGACGACTAATTTGAGCGTTGGTTTTTGAAATACCATATAAAACATTAGGGATACCGTGCCTAACAGGACGACGAATTACGAATTTAACAAATAAAACAGCAACCAAAATTCCGATTGTCGGATAAACAACATACAGTATATTTTTATATTCAGGAGAAGAATTATTCTGAAGAAGAGAACTAATAAAATGAACTAAATTTTTAATAATAACGGCGGCAATTCCAGAGGTTACACCAATAAGGATGGCTAACATTGAAATAAACTGGCGGTTATTAATGTGCTTTAATCGCCAAACTAAAAAACGACCCAATAATGATTTTTTCTTCACTCTTGCAATATAATAATGTCAATCAAAAATATGAACTTATTTAATTGACAAATGTTAGACTCTTTCGTCTTAATGATTGATAAATTAAGGAATATCTCGCTTAAGATACAAGAAGCAACTCCCAAAAGGGAATAATAATCCTCACTATTTTGGAATATATAATAGATCTAAAGAATATCTATCCACTTTTCATTGAAACACCTCTATAAATAATAACAAGTTGGATGAGTATGCTTAAAATCATACTTCGACGTCTTAATCTTATCAAGAATTTTTCTAAATTTGTAACATACAATATTCCTATCAATAGACACAAGCATACATTCTTTGTTCTTGTGTCTTTTTTTGACTGGATTACCTTAGATTTTACTGTACATGACAAATAGAATAACATCTCTTTTTAATATAAAACTACCAATTATTCAAGGTGGAATGGTTTGGTGTTCAGGTTGGAAACTTGCAACAGCAGTTAGTAATGCTGGTGGACTTGGTTTAATTGGTGCAGGATCGATGCACCCAGATACATTTCAGGAACATATTCGGAAAGCAAAAGCTGCAACCGACAAACCATTTGGTGTTAATGTTCCCTTATTGTATCCTGAAATAGATAAAATCATGGACATTATCGTAAAAGAAGGTGTTAAAATTGTGTTTACATCTGCGGGAAGCCCCAGTAAATGGACTCCTTTTTTAAAGGAACATGGAATTACTGTGGTGCATGTTGTATCAAGTGCATTTTTTGCAAAAAAATGTGAATATGCCGGTGTTGATGCTGTTGTTGCTGAAGGTTTTGAAGCAGGAGGTCATAACGGAAGAGAGGAAACAACTACAATGACATTAATTCCTTCGGTTCGAAAAGCGATTAAATTGCCCTTGATCGCTGCAGGCGGAATAGGATCTGGTGAGAGTATGTTATCAGCAATGATATTAGGAGCTGATGGTGTTCAAATGGGAACTCGCTTTGCCATTGCAGAAGAATCGTCGGCTCATGAAAATTTTAAAAAAGCAGTACTTAAACTCGGTGAAGGAGGAACAAAACTGGCTTTAAAAAAGTTAGCACCGACTCGATTGATTAAGAATAAATTTTTCGAAGAAGTATATGAAGCTGAACTTCGTGGTGCATCGGCTGATGAAATGCGAGAAATATTAGGAAAAGGCCGTGCTAAAAAAGGCATGTTTGAAGGAGAATTAGAGGAAGGAGAATTGGAGATTGGACAAGTTTCTGCTCTACTCAACAAAATACAACCAGTTTCTGAAATTATTGCTCAGATAAAACAAGAGTATCAAGAAAGTCTGACTCAATTACAATCGGATAAATATACATTTTAAGGCTTGTCCATTCTTAAATCACACAAGAGAAACTATGATCGAATTTGATAAATTTACACTTAAGAATGGCTTGCGGGTAATTGTTCATCGCGACGAAACCACCCCAATGGCTGCTGTAAATATTTTATACAATATTGGCTCAAAAGATGAAGATCCTGAAAGAACCGGATTCGCTCACCTTTTTGAACACCTAATGTTTGGCGGATCGGTTAACATTCCCAACTACGATGAACCATTGCAAATGGTTGGTGGAGACAATAATGCATGGACTAACAATGACATAACAAATTACTACCTAACTGTTCCAAAGGCAAATTTGGAAACTGCTTTTTGGTTAGAATCAGACAGAATGCTGAGCCTTGCTTTCAGCGAAAAAAGTTTAGAAGTACAGCGAAGTGTTGTCATCGAAGAGTTCAAACAACGATATTTCAATCAGCCTTACGGTGATGTTTGGTTGCATCTTCGCCCTCTGGCTTATAAAGAACATCCATATCAATGGCCAACAATAGGAAAATCAATCGATCATATCGAAAAAGCTACTTTAGAAGAAGTTAAAGATTTCTTTTTTCATCATTACGCACCTAACAATGCGATTATGGTTGTTGCAGGAAACGTAGATACTCAACAAGTAAAAGAGCTATCTGAAAAATGGTTTGGCCCCATTGAACGAAGAGAGGTACCAGTCAGAAATTTGCCTGTAGAACCAGTTCAAAATGAATTCCGAAGCAAACGAATTGATAGTAATGTCCCTTTCGATGCGATCTACATGGCTTTCCATATGGGAAAAAGAATGGATAATGATTTCTATATTATTGATCTGGTTTCTGATGTATTATCCAACGGACAATCTTCCAGAATTTTTCAATCCTTAGTAAAAGAGAGAAATTTATTCTCCTCGATCGACGCATACATTACTGGTGAATTTGAACCTGGATTGTTTTTGATAACAGGAAAACTAGTTGAAGGAGTTCCTATGGAAACTGCAGAAACAGCCATTTGGGAAGAATTGAATAAAATATCCACAACAAAAGTTGATGAGTACGAACTTCAGAAAGTAAAAAATAAGGTAGAATCAACTTTGGTGTTTTCAGAAATTAGCTACTTGAATAAAGCTATGACTTTGGCCACCCATGAATTATTAGGCGAGGCCGACGACATTAATAAGGAAGTAGATAAATATCAGAAAGTTAGTACTGATGATATTTTAAATAGCTCAGCTAAAATTTTCAGAAAAGAAAATTGCTCGACACTCTACTACTACTCAAAAAAATAGGAATGGAAAATTTATATAGAAACACAGCTCCGGAATTCAAAACAGTAGATAGCATCGAAATTCTGCCATCACAAGAACATTCGTTGAGCAATAACATTCCCGTACACATTATAAATGGTGGTAGTCAGGATGTTGTAAAAATAGAATTCATTTTTAATGCTGGAATTTGGCATCAAAAAAAACCACTAATTGCCACTTTAGCAAGCACTATGCTTAATGAAGGAACCAATTCGTTGACAGCATCTGACATTGCTGAAAAATTTGATTTTTTAGGAGCTCACATCGGGTTTTCGACTAGCAAGCATGATGCAAGTGTTACGCTATTCAGTTTAAAAAAGCATTTTTCTGAGACTCTTACCTTAATCGCAGATCTAATTAAAGATTCCATTTTTCCTGAGAAAGAGTTTAAAACAATCCTAACCAATAAGAAACAGCAATATCAAATTGAACATCAGAAAACAAATGTTTTAGCTAAGGAAAAATTCACCGAGATGATTTATGGAAAAAATCATCCGTACTCAAACATTTATGATATTAGTGAATTTGATAATTGCAATCTGCAAGATGTTAAAGAATTTTACAAAAAACATTACACACCTAACAATTGCCACATAATTATAGCGGGTAAGGTGGATGAGAATGTATTGTCTCAGGTTGAAGATTTATTTGGTGAAAATAATTGGACAAATCAAAATGAATCTGATGATTGTAAGCATCAAATCTTAGAATCAAAGGATAAGTTAGCCTTCGTATGCAAGGATGATGCCGTGCAGTCTACTATTCGTATCGGGCGCAAATTATTCA
>JAQBBZ010000180.1:0-16077 GCA_032125735.1 Labilibaculum sp. | reverse complement strand
ATAATTTACTGCCTCGTTTGGAGGAAAAACGCATAAAATATCTTTCAAAAGATTTTGATCCGGGAAACAACTGGTGGGGCAGTATAGTTACATATGACTAACTGTTTTAATTGAAAAATTCATGTGAAAAAGAATATTAACGATTGGGTTGTCGCTAAAAGTAGTTCTGTTCCTGCAATTTCAGTAAAATATGCGTTTGTAACTTGCTAAGCTGAATGGATTGTGGTAAAATCGACCCAATCGCTAAAAATATCCCCTTTTTTATCATGAAGATTTTTCACTTTTGAAAAATACAAAAACAAAGTAAATAAAAGAGACTCTATGAAAAAAACGGTAATCGGATTGCTTGTGTGTTTTGCTGCACATTGTTATGCAGCCCAGGCACAGCCTGAGGGATTCACCTATGGTGATAAAAATGCCCCGACTGGAAAAGAGTGGGAATCACCGTCTCACATCGCCCATAACAAAGAGCAAGCTCGTGCTACTTTTTACTCTTTTAAAGATGTTGAAAGTGCTCGTAAAGTATTGCCAGAAAATGCAGAGTACTGGAAGTCTCTTGATGGTAACTGGAAGTTTAACTGGGTGAAACGACCGGAACTACGTCCTTTAGATTTTTTTAAACCAGGTTTTGATGTTAGTAACTGGGATGAAATTCCTGTTCCTTCTAACTGGAATGTTTATGGACTTGGTAAAGATGGCGGTCAGAAATATGGTACGCCAATTTATTGTAACCAGCCAGTTATCTTTCAGCACAGTGTAAAAGTGGATGACTGGAAAGGTGGCGTGATGCGTGAACCTGCAAAAGACTGGGTGACCTACGAGGCACGCAATGAAGTGGGATCGTACCGTCGCGATTTCGAAATTCCAAAAAATTGGGATGGACGTGAAATCTTTGTTCAGTTTGACGGTGTAGACTCTTTCTTCTACCTATGGATTAATGGTAAATACATTGGTTTTTCTAAAAACTCACGTAATGCGGCTACTTTTGATATCAGCAAATACGTAAAAAAAGGCAATAACGTAATTGCTGCTGAAGTTTACCGTAACTCAGACGCTTCTTTCCTCGAAGCACAGGATATGTTCCGCCTTCCAGGTATTTTCCGCACGGTACAAGTTTATTCTACTCCAAAAGTACAGATTCGTGACCTTTTTGCAATTCCTGAACTTGACGATAACTACGAGGATGGCACACTGAAAATCACTGCCAACATTCGTAACTTCAGCGCAAAGGCTGCTGAAGCTTATAAAGTTGACTACTCCCTTTTTGCCAATAAACTTTATTTTGATGACAATGAAATCGTTGCTGGTGCTGTGGCTACTGCATCTGTTCCTGTTGTGAATGCTGGTGCTGAGAAAGTTGCTGAAACTGTTATGAACGTGACTGCTCCAAATCAGTGGTCTGCAGAACTTCCTTATCGTTATACTCTAGTTGCTGAACTGAAAGACAAGACTGGTAAAGTTATTGAAACGATTTCTATTTACACTGGTTTCCGCGAAGTGGTTATTAAAAATACTCTGGCTAATGACGATGAATTCGGCTTGGCTGGTCGTTATTACTATGTAAATGGTAAAACAGTAAAACTTAAAGGTGTAAACCGTCATGAAACACATCCAGCCACTGGTCATACTTTAACTCGTGAGAATATGCAACAAGAAGTGATGCTAATGAAACGTGGAAACATCAACCATGTTCGTAACTCTCACTACCCACCTGCACCATACTGGTACTACCTTTGCGATAAATATGGTATTTATCTGGAAGACGAAGCCAACATAGAATCACATGAGTACTACTACGGTGAGGCGTCACTTTCTCACCCACCAGAGTGGAAAAACGCTCACCTTGGTCGTGTTGTAGAAATGACTCATCAGAACAAAAACCACGCATCTATCGTTATCTGGTCTCTTGGTAACGAAGCTGGTCCAGGTAAAAACTTTGTTCACGCTTACAATGCACTGAAAAAAATTGATACATCACGTCCAGTTCAGTACGAACGTAACAACAGTATTGTTGACATGGGTTCAAATCAGTATCCATCTATCGGTTGGATGAAAGATGCGGTAACGGGTAAAATGGATATTAAATATCCATTTCATATCTCAGAATATGCTCACTCTATGGGTAACGCTTGTGGTAACCTGATTGATTATTGGGATGCGATTGAGTCTACCAACTTCTTCTGTGGTGGCGCAATTTGGGACTGGGTTGATCAATCCATATACAACTATAAAAAAGATGGCACTCCTTACCTAGCCTACGGTGGCGATTTTGGTGACAAACCCAATAGTGGACAGTTTGTAATGAACGGTATCATTTTTGCCGAGCGCGATCTAAAACCTCAGTACTATGAAGTGAAAAAAGTTTACCAGAACATTGGTGTCAAAACTCTTGATATCAAAAAAGGATCTTTCGAGATTTTCAATAAGTACTACTTCAAATCTCTTGCCGATTATGATCTGAAATGGTCGATCTGGGAAAATGGTTCTGAACTTGAAGAGGGTAAATTTGCTCTTGCTCCAATCGATGCAAGAACTAAAACTACTGTTGCAATTCCTTACAAGTTTGCCGATTTAAAACTTGGTTCTGAGTACTTCGTAAAACTTCAATTCACACAGAAAGAAGACCAGCCTTGGGCTGATTACGGCTATGTTCAGGCTGAAGCACAGTTCTTGATTAAAACGAAAAGCGAAGTATCTTCTATTGCCGACGTAGCGAAAGAAAACGGTGGTGATAAGCTTGAGATCTTCGATGCGGGTAACAATATCAAAATTGTTAGTGGTAAAGATTTCTCTGCTAAATTTAATCTTGCTGATGGTTCGCTTCATGGACTTACTTACAATGGTGAGACAATCATCGCCGATGGTCATGGTCCAAAACTTGATGCTTTCCGTGCTTTTGTAAATAATGATACATGGGGATATAGCAGCTGGTACGAAAAAGGCCTTCATAACCTAAAACACAAAGCTACTGGTTCTAAAATACGTACCAATGCAGATGGAACTTTAACATTAGCATTCACTGTTATTTCTCAGGCTCCAAATGCTGCCATCCAGCACGGCGGAACAAGTGGAAATGTACTGTCTGTTGAAGAACTTACGAATCGTAAATTCGGCGAAGATGATTTCCGTTTTGTGACGAATCAAATCTGGACAGTTTATCAGGATGGTTCAATCGAGTTAGGGTCAAGTATTACTTCAAATGAAGCAAATTTTGTGCTTCCACGTTTGGGTTATTCTATGACAATTCCAAAAGCATACAAAAACTTCACCTACTACGGACGTGGCCCTATCGGTAACTATAACGACCGTATGACAGGTCAGTTTATACAGAAATACACGACTACTGTAAATGAAGAATTTGTAAACTTCCCAAAACCTCAGGACATGGCAAATCACGAAGAAACTCGTTGGTGTGCTTTGACTGATGATAGTAAAGCTGATACAAAAGGGGCTGTATTTATTGCTACTGGTAACATGGCAGTAAGCGCACTTCCTTACACTGCTCAGGATATGGGAATCGCAGCTCACATATACGAACTTCCAAAAGCTGGTGAAACAACACTTCATCTTGACGTGAAGGTTTCCGGTCTTGGTGGTGCAAGCTGCGGACAGGGTGGACCTCTCGCTCACGACCTTACTTATGCTGGTCAGAACGATTTTGGTTTCATCATTCGTCCTGCTGGTCATGAATTGGACAAAATTGCCAATGTATCTCCTTCAGGAGAAGTGCCAATTGCTATCACACGTTCTTTTAACGGCGCAGTAAAAATTTCTTCAAGTAAAGCTGATGCTAAACTATGTTACTCAGTAAACGGTGGAGCGACACAGGATTATAGCGAGACTGTATCTTTGCGTGCTGGTGGAACAATTAGAGCTTGGTACAAAGGCAACGAAGACTCAGAAGTTACAATGGAGTTCAGCAAAATCGAAAAAGTTGATACAATTGTAGTATTCACAAGTAGCGAAGAGCCGGGCAGCGATAACACTGCTAAAAATCTTGTTGATGGTAACCCTTCTACAATCTGGCACACGATGTACTCAGTAACTGTAGCCCAGTATCCACACTGGGTTGATTTTGACTGTAGCGAAGCCAAAAGCATCAAAGGATTCTCATACTTGCCTCGTCAGGACAGTGGAACCAACGGTGACATCAAGAACTATTCTATTCACGTAAGTCTTGATGGCAAGAACTGGGATAAACTAATATACGAAGGTAGTTTCTCTAAAGATAAAAAAGAGAAGCGCGTATTGTTCGATAAACCTGTAAAAGCGCGTTTCATTCGCTTAACTGGTAAAAGTTCACAGAACGGACAGGATTTTGCTGGTGGTGCAGAATTCAGTGTTCTTGCCGACTAATACAGCATTTTAACAACGGATCAATTAAGGCATTTGCAGAACATCCTATCATCCTTTTAATAAGTATTAAGTGACAGTAAAAGCTATAATGAAAGGGTATTATGGGAAAATTCATCCATATTTCAGCTTTCCGATCAAGCCCGTGTTTTAATAGATATTAGCTTTAAAATATGGCACTCTTTCCAAAGATTATTGGGTTTGAGTGCCATTAATCAGATGTTATGGGTTCAATATGTTTATAATGGAATAGATTAACTTATCAGAGATAGAAAAATGAAAATAAATCAAACCTTACTGTTAGCAGGAACGAGCCTTCTTTTTGGCACTTCGTGTGCAAACTTGTCTAAAAGTAAATCTGAATCAAGCAAGCCGAATATCATTTACATCCTTGCTGATGATATGGGTTATGGGGATTTGGGTTGTTATGGACAAAAGATTATCGAAACACCCAATCTTGATTTAATGGCCAGTCAAGGCATCCGATTCATAAATCATTATACAGGCAGTACTGTTTGTGCGCCTTCACGTTGTGCATTACTAACAGGGAAACATACAGGTCATTCTGTTGTGCGGGGAAACAAGGAGATACAGCCAGAAGGTCAGATGGCTATGCCTGCTGGCACAAGAACGCTGGCTCATTCTCTTCAGGAAGCAGGCTATAGTACCGGATGTGTGGGGAAATGGGGTTTAGGCTATCCCGGATCGGAAAGTGATCCTCTAAATATGGGATTTGACTATTTCTTTGGATACAATTGTCAAATGAAAGCCCATCATTACTTCCCTGAGTATTTGTGGGAAAATAATCAAAAAATATTCTATCCCGAAAATAGCAAGGGGCAGCAGAAAATGTACAGTCATGATGAGACAACAAGAAAAGCAATTTCTTTCATCAAAGAGAATAAGGAGAAACCATTTTTCTTGTATCTGGCTTATGCAATACCTCATGCCGAATTGGTTATTCCTGAAGAATACTTGGCTAAATACAAAGGTAAATTTCCCGAAACTCCCTTTACAGGAGGTCATTATGGGAAACAGGATTATCCAAGAGCAGCTTATGCTGCAATGATTTCACATTTGGATTCTGATGTTGGGAAATTAAATTCATTGTTAAAGGAATATGGTTTAGACAAGAATACAATCGTAATGTTTGCTTCGGATAACGGACCTCATGTGGAAGGAGGAAATGATCCGCTTTTCTTTAAGAGTTCCGGTGGTTTACGTGGGGAAAAGAGATCCTTATACGAAGGTGGAATTCGAACTCCTTTTATCGTGAAGTGGCCTGGGAAAATAAAATCAGGAGAGCTTTCTGAGCATGTTTCTGCTTTTTGGGATGTGTTTCCAACACTATGCGATATTGCAGGAGTAAAAGCACCTGACGATTTGGATGGTATTTCATTTTATCCTGAATTAATGGGTGGAAAACAGCAAAATCATGAATTGCTTTACTGGGAATTTCATGGCTATACCGGCGATAAGCAAGCCATCCGAAAAGGAAAGTGGAAAGCCATTCGAAATAAGATTATTGAGGTAAATACGCCCATTGAACTTTACGATTTAGAATTAGATCCTTTTGAACAAAACGATGTATCAGATCAATTCCCTGAAATGATAACTGAAATGAAAAGCTTGTTCGATAAAACCCATGTTCAATCAGAGAATTTTCCATTTGAATATGAATTGTAAGAAATGTGTCAAAATAATCGAGCTCATTATCATTTTATAATGACCCCACTAAAGACTTAGGCAAGCCATTATCATTTGTTATTGGCTTGCCTAACTAAAAAAATGGCAATTCACATTTATTAATGACTCCACTAAACGAATAAACGGCCATTAATATTTGTTAACGACTCCGCTAAAGGATTAATCGGGCAATGAACAGAAAGTATTTCTGTACGCACAAGCTTATCGTCGTGTGATACCCAATTAACCTCAAAACCTATCTTATAGAATGTTTCTTTTCAGCTGTATCTTTTAAGTAATAATAACATGTTTTTTGTGCTTTAAGCTGCTGTAAATTAAATTTTTGTGAGAAAGTCCACCTACTCGCTTAATATGTCCTCTTTTTTGTAATACTAATTTGTCATTTTTGGTATTGTAAAAATAAGACAAATGAAACGTTCATGCCAAAGTGATTTTGACACACAGAAAGATGATTATTTCAGCATGGTAAGTTCCATCTGACCATAAAATAAAAAATATAAACAGATGAAAATAAGCAGATATTTAGTACTAGGTTCTTTTCTGATGGTTTGTATTCTATCAGCATGTTCTTCAAATACAAGCTCGAAGATAGCAGCAGATCTCTCAATTGAAGATTTAGTGATAGAAGTACCGCTTAGCGGGAATGCCTGGATCGTTGATGATGTTTCTTTAAACGAGAATGTGATCACTGAATCTGGTCTCACCAATTGGTCGGAAAAATCAAATCTTGTCCGAACTTATGTCAGAGTAAATAGTCCAGGGAAATTCAATTTGGGGCTAAGAGCCAAAGCGTTAAAAGGATCTTCAAAAGTGAAAGTAACAATTGGAGATGAATCTAAAGAAATAACAATTCAAGATATTCAATCATCACTTATTCCTGTAGGAGAATTTGATATTACAGAAGAGGGATATGTTCAAATCGATTTACAAGGCATTTCTAAAACAGATGCTTTTTTTGGGGAGGTGTCTCATTTTGTAATAGGAGGAGACGCAACGGCTAAGGGAACCTATTTTGTAAAAGATGATTTTTATTGGGGACGACGCGGTCCTTCTGTTCATTTGGGCTACGAAATTCCTGCTGAAGCTGGTGATATTGAATGGTTTTATAATGAATTAGAGGTGCCTGAGGGAAATGACCTTGTTGGCTCGTATTATATGGCGAATGGTTTTGGCGAAGGTTATTTCGGTATTCAAGTGAATTCTGAAACAGAACGCAGAATCTTATTTTCAGTATGGAGTTCTTTTAAAACAGATAACCCTAACGATATCCCGGAAGATGAGAAAATTAAGCTTTTAAGAAAAGGAGCTGATGTAAAAACGGGTGAGTTCGGTAATGAAGGGTCTGGAGGACAGAGTTACAGAATATATGATTGGAAAGCTGGAAACAAATACCGTTTTCTGTTGGGAGCCAAACCAGCTGCTGATAATTCAACAGATTATACGGCTTACTTTTTTGCTCCTGAAATGGGTAAGTGGGAATTGATCGCGAGTTTTCGACGTCCAAAAACCTCAACATATGTAACCCGTCCACATTCATTTCTTGAGAATTTCCTAACAGAAATGGGCCAGTTTACCCGCAAGGGAACTTATTTGAATCAGTGGGTGAGAAATACGGAAGGCACATGGTTCGAGATGACCAAAGCAAAATTCACTGCCGATGCAACTGCTCATAAAGATTCTCGATTGGATTATGCAGGAGGAGTTGACGGGGAGTGTTTCTATTTGAAGAATTGTGGCTTTTTTAGTGATAAAACAAGCTTCGATACATTTTTTAGTAGAACTGAGTTGGGCATCGAACCTATTATTGATTTTGATGATTTGCCCTAAATATAGTGAAGTTGTTTTGCTGAAAAAACTTAATTATATTGAAATGGAATAAAAAGACAAATAAAAAAATATAGATATTATGGCAACAAACAGAAGATCATTCCTTGGGAACCTGGCCTTAGGTGCTGGGATTCTTGCTGCAGCCCCCTTGGCGGCTTGCAGCGGACCAAAAGAAGAAAGTAAATTATCATATATTAAAGATTTAGTAGGGAAGAATCCTAAAATGAACTTTAATATGTGTGGGTATGCAGCACCCAAATTGGATACCGTTCGTGTTGGATTTGTCGGTATTGGAGATCGTGGATCGGGAGCTGTACAACGAATGACCTTTATCGAGGGGGTCGAAATTACAGCCCTTTGCGATACCCGACAGGCAGCGGTTGATGGTGGTCAGAAGATTCTTGCTGATGCAGGTTTACCAAAGGCAAAAGAATTTGTAGGAGGAGATCTTGGTTTTAAGCAGTTGTGTGAGAGTGGTTTGGTTGATTTGGTTTACATTGCCACACCATGGGAATGGCACGTACCAGTAGCTATTGCAGCTATGGAAGGAGATAAGCATGCGGCAGTTGAAGTATCTACCGCAAAAACTCTGGATGAGTGCTGGCAAATGGTTGAAACATCGGAACGTACTCGCAAGCACTGTGTTATTTTGGAAAACTGCTGTTACGATTTCTTCGAAATGTTAACCTTAAATATGGTTCGACAGGGAGTTTTTGGTGATTTGGTACATGGTGAAGGAGCTTACATCCATAATCTGGATTATTGGCATTTTAACAAGCCTAAAGACAATCAAATGACTGATGGTGCATACACCAAAATGTGGCGGATGCACGAGAACAAGCGAAAAGCGAATGTGTATCCAACTCATGGTTTAGGTCCAATTTGCCAATCGATGAATATCAATAGGGGAGATAAGATGGACTACCTAACCGCAATGATGTCTGATGATTTCACTTTAAAAAATCGTATTGCCGAAAAAGCCAAAGAAGATCCGTTTTTTGAGCAGTTTGTTGGTTGGGATATGCGTGGTAATATGGATATGCAAATGATTCGTACCAATAAAGGGCGCACAATCATGATTCAGCATGACATTAGTTCTCCTCGTCCTTATTCTCGTATTCATTTGCTTAGCGGAACAAAATGTTTTGCACAAAAATGGCCTAAACAACACATTGCTTTTGGTCATGAGGAAGTAGATGATGCTAAGATGAAAGAGTTGGAAGAAAAATACACTCCTGAATTGATCCGTAAAGTTGGAGAGATGGCCAAGCAAGTTGGTGGTCATGGAGGGATGGATTTTGTAATGGATTGGCGGTTAATTGATTGCTTACGTAATGGTCTTCCAGTGGATATGGATGTTTATGATGCTGCAGCCTGGAGTTGTATAACCCCATTAAGTGAATGGTCTATCGCTAATAAATCGAATTCAATTGAAGTGCCTGATTTTACTCGTGGAGCATGGAAAACCAATGCACCAATTGATTTGACATTAAAGGGTGCAGGAACAACTGAGGTACGAAATCTAATAAAAGCGAATTCTAAAGGACAATTAAACGTTCATTAAGAATGATTACATAGTTAGTTTAAACAATAGTGAAGTATATGTCTTTATTGACTATTGGACTTCACTGTTGTTTTTTTTGCAAATCAACTAATGTAAATTTGTTTTTAATTATTGATACTAAATCATACTAAATGAGCAAACAAATTCTTGTTACTGGAGGAACTGGTTTTATTGGTTCACATACCGTTGTGGAATTGCAAAACAGTGGCTTCGAGGTAGTCATAATAGATAATCTTTCGAATTCAAAAGTTGAAGTACTCGATCAGATAAGGAAAATTACCGGAGTTCGTCCAAAATTTGAGCTGTTTGATTTAACGGATAAACAAAAAGTAAAGGATTTCTTTCAGAAATATTCGGATATAGAGGCAATTATTCATTTTGCTGCATCGAAGGCGGTTGGTGAATCGGTGGTGAATCCATTGATGTACTATAACAATAATTTGAATTCTTTGATGAATATCATGGAGGCCATGATTGAATTTAATGTATCCAATCTAGTATTTTCATCTTCATGTACTGTTTATGGGCAGCCGGATAAATTACCGGTAACAGAACAAACTCTTCGAAAAGAAGCCGAATCACCATACGGAAATACCAAAACGATTTGTGAAGATATTATTCGGGATACCCTTGCTGCCTATTCAGGTTTAAAGGGAATCGCATTGCGGTATTTTAATCCGATTGGAGCACATAAGTCAGCTGAAATTGGTGAATTGCCATTGGGTGTGCCTAATAATTTAATTCCTTACCTAACACAAACCGTTGCAGGAATTCGTCCTGAATTAAGTGTGTTTGGTGATGATTACGATACGCCCGACGGATCGGCAATTCGTGATTACATTCACGTAGTGGATTTGGCAAAGGCTCACGTTGTAGCCATTGAAAGATTATTGAATAATAAAAACAAAAAGAATTACGAGTATTTTAACGTAGGTACCGGAAACGGAGTCTCTGTACTCGAAATTATTAACTCGTTCGAAAGAGCAACCGACGAAAAGGTGCCGCATAAAATTGTAGCCCGTCGTGCCGGTGATATCGAAAAAATATATGCTGATACTTCATTTGCAAATGAGGAATTAGGTTGGAAAGCAGAAAGCACACTTGATGAAACACTTCTTTCAGCCTGGAAATGGCAATTGAAAATTGGAAAATAAAAGCAAGTCACAAAGAATAGTTTTAGCGCCTGTCATTTATTTGATAGGCGTTATTTTTAAAAAAGTGTTTTCCAATGTAAAAAAGGAGTGTTGGCGATCAAGCTTCATACAGTTTAATGGATTCTTGATTAATGATATCAACTGGAATAAACTCATCTTTTGTAACTTCTTTAGAGAAGGTTGGTGAAAATACAACTCCAGATGGATTTAGTTCTAAAATAGCTTCTGTTTGTTTGATGAAATCTTGTTCATTGTAATTCTCGAAAAAGAATTTTTCAACTTTCAATTGAAATTGCTCCAATTCTAAAGCTGCATCAATAATTCCATTCAATGGTCGATTCCAGAATATATCTTTTTCGGTTGGAGTTGGCAATTGGGAAGCAAAAACACATTGTTTTTTGGAAGTGAGAGCTATGGCTATTAGGTTAGTAGTTGTTGATCTTTGCGATTTTCAAAATTTTATTTTAGGTTTCTTCGGCAACTTCTCCGCGATTGTGAAGAACCCGATCTACCGTTCCAACCGAAACGTCATCTTGTTCAGTAATGTCTTTTATTCTAATTTTTGCCTTGTCCATTTTTTCACAAAAAAAACGATCAGTTTTGGGTTACTTTTAATGAAATTCACGTCAAAATAGAAAATTAAAAATGAAGTGGTTTTTCATATCGATTGGTATTATTTTACTGTGTTTTGTTAGTAATGTGCAAGGTTTTGTGCATAAAGAAACAAAGCATACTATAAATATTGCATTAGATTCCTCTACTTCCGATAATCCCTTTATTATTTCCGATGCTTCGGATTTATTCAATCATACTGCTAATAAAGAAAACGGACAACGCTCATTTCAGCGTTTATTTCCAACTTCTCAAAAATTCTTTTTTGGTGGGCTTTTATTGAATGAAAATGCCGAGTTAAAGAGGAAAAGTAAAATATCAAATTATGTCTTTATCGCCGAGTGTCATATTGTAAGGTTCGAAGGTCCAGACATTATCTATCCGTTTAACTATTTCTGGTAGTCCATATTTTATAGAAAGCAAAGCTTTCGGATTAATCTGTCAATGCAGATAATCCCTTCAATTAATGCGCTTATTATTCTATAAAAATTAAAAATATGGACTCAAATATGATAGTATCCTGGTCAATTATTATTATGGCCTCTATTTCCCTAATCATTTTCTTAAATATTAGAAACAAGAACAAGGAAAAGAAGACTCTTTTACCCCTGTTAAACTTTGCGGAGGAAAATAATAGTAGCCTCTCGAGTTCCGACCATTGGGATAAAACCCTCATTGGTATTGACAATGAGGAAATTAATAAGCTGTTTTTTATTCGGACAACCCCTAGTAAAGAATACAGAGAGGTAATTAACCTTTCTGAGGTTGTAAGTTGTGTGTTCCATAAAGCGGAGAGAACCGTCTCGAACAAAGATGTTAAAGTTATTGTAATTGATAGAATTGAGCTAATCCTGACTTTTGTTAACAACCAAAAACCCGCAGTGATACTTGAGTTCTACAATTCTGATTATGACAATCTTACGATATCGGACGAATTACAGTTTGCTCAAAAATGGTCGGGTGTTATAAAAGGTATTCTTGCAACAAACAAGAACAGGGGAAAAGAAGCTAATAAAGCAAAAGTTCAAGCTGCTTTTGGTGTAAATGAATCTGTTGGTCTTTCTCCAGTGTCGGCCGTTGCTTCAAAAAGAAAAGCTAAATATGCCACCCATGCAATTTAAGCTGAAAAGGGATTTTATTTAGAAAATTAATTAAAGTATGAGGTGGCTCAACAAACGAAATTGAAAGAAAGCTTTGGAGAGTTCACCTCATTTTTTTATAATTGCTAAACAAAACTGCTCGCTTAATCGACAAGCTTACACCTTTTCGGGAATGTTTTTTGAAGAAATAATCGTCCAGCTAATGCTGTTCACTTCATAATGCAGCAACTTATTCTCTAAAAAGTATCTGTTAAATCAGCAATTTTAAAGAGCTTTAAAGTTTCTTTTGCTACTATTTTTCGTCCGTTTTTTTGTATTAAGCCTTCTCTTGCAAATTCGCTTAAGATTCTAACTAAGGTTTCTTTTGCAATGCCAACAATATTGGCAAAATCTTCTCTCGTTAATTCAATTTGAATCTCATTATCATCATTCGTATTTTGTCTGAAATTTTCATTAAGGATCAATAAGGTTAATGCGACCCTTTCCCTAACACTTTTTTTTGTGAAAGTAGCAATGAAATTTACCATTACTCCAAATTCGTGACTTAATTTTTTTATAAGAAGTTTTGATAATTCCTCATGTTTATCAAGCAAACTAATTAGCCGGTCTTTTGATATATAACCTATTAACGATTCGGTAATTGCGGCTGCAGAATCATGATATCTTTCTTCACCCAGGAATGCAGCATAGCCTATCATTTCACCCTCACTACATAAATAAATGATTTGTTCTTTACCACTATTCAAAGTTTTAAATTTTTTAATCTTACCTTTTTTCACAAAATAAATACCTGAAGGAAAAGCTCCTTCAGTGAAAATATTTTGACCACGTTTAAAATGCTTCACAATCATATGATTGGTGAAATCTTCCTGTACATGTTCCGGTAAACTCTCAAAATCGAATTCTCGTTTTAAATGAAACCGCTCCCGAATTTTACTTGAAGAATCATCCATGCTCTATTTTTTATATAAATTTACAATAAATTGATTAGGATCAACTTTAAACTTGATCGAAATCAACAATTAGAGGTTAAAACAGAATTACTTTTGTTTGAAAATAAATCAAAATAAGAATGTCTGGTATTTCTAAAAAAATATATTCAATAAGAGAGGCCTTTTAGGCATTTGTTCTAATTCATTATCCATGCCAATGGTAATTGGTGGTTTAAAGCGGTTAGACATATTGATGAATAAAGCAGAACACAGAGATAAGCTTTGTACTCTCGTGAATGTATTACAGGATGGTTTCATAAAGCAGGTTTTAAAATTGAAACAACTAAATCATGTGTTACTGCTGTATTTTTAGAAGGAGGGGGAATGCATCCTGATTATTCTAAGTTTTCAAGTTGTTTTTTTTATTTACATCTATAACTCACCATATTTATTAATTGTTTAATTACTTTCAATTTATAAAAATAGGAAAATACGGTTCCATGTAATTTATGGTTTATTTTTCATCATCATTATCTTTATTGGAACAGCATTCTAATATAAAATTTTAACTAAATGGATAAAATATTAGTTGAGTCAATTAATTTAATAGCAATAGTTTCTGTTTTTATATTCCTTTTTTTGAAACCACAGAAATTAGTATTTGCTGCTATTACAGTAATTACTTTGCAGGTTTTGTTATCTGTTACTGTTGCCTACCATACATTTTCAAATGGGTTAATAGAAATATTTTATGACGGCTCATTTATAACAGGAGTGATTCCAGTAAAGATTGACTATTTATCTGCTTGGTTTATTATCGTTATTAGTTTCACATTTATAACTGGAAGTTTATACGGCATACATTATTTAAAAAAATACAAAGAGCAAAGTAGTAATTTAAAGATGCATTCCATTTTCTATATTCTTACATATACTGCTTTAGTAGATATTTGCATCATACAAAATGGAATTGTTTTCTTAGTTGTATGGGAAATAATGGCTTTTGGATCATTCATTCTTATCATATTCGAGCATTATAAAAAAGAGACATTAAAGGCTGGAATTAATTTTTTAATACAATCGCATATTTCAATACTTTTTTTAACCATAGCTTTTCTGTGGGCTAAAGTTAAAACGGGCTCTTTTGATTTTGCTGCCATTACAGCATACACAGCTGTTCACCCTAAAATGGCCATCGGATTATTTCTATTATTTTTTATTGGATTTTCAATTAAGGCTGGTTTTGTGCCTTTTCATACTTGGCTTCCACATGCCCATCCTGTTGCTCCCTCACATATATCAGGAGTGATGTCAGGAGTGATTATCAAAATTGGTGTTTTTGGCATATTTAGAATGCTTATGGTAATTAATTTAAACTTTACCATCGTAGGATTTTTTATTATTCTTATTTCGATAATAACAGGCTTGTATGGAGTAATGATGACCGTTATACAAAATAATTTGAAAAAGCTTTTGGCATATTGTAGCATTGAAAATATTGGAATAATTGGCATCGGAATAGGTTTAGGTTGCCTTGGAAAAGGAACAAATCATCCTTCGCTAATATTTGCAGGGTTTGGTGGTGCACTACTTCATGTATTAAATCATTCACTTTTTAAATCATTACTTTTCTACAATGCAGGAAATGTTTATTTGGCAACGCATTCGTTAAATATTAATTCATTGGGCGGATTATTAAAAAGCATACCAAAAACCGGTTATTTATTTCTTATAGGAGCACTTGCAATATGCGGATTACCTCCATTTAATGGTTTCATATCAGAATATTTTATTTACAGAGGTTTATTTGATGGAATTAATTCTAACCAATCTCTCTCAAATTTATTTTTGTTATTTTCAATATTTGCTTTAGTGTTAATGGGTGGTTTGGCTTTGATAGCATTTACCAAATCATTTGGAATTATATTTTTAGGCAAAGGAAGAGATAAATTGCCTGTCGATAAAACAATTGATGGAGCTTTGGGTATTATTCCACAATGTATAATTATTGTAGCTATACTTTTAATTGGATTATTCCCATTTCTGTTATCGCCCATTTTAATTAAAACAACTAGTTTATTTAATAATCCACAGGATATTGTTTCTTCTCAATATATTGGTGATTTTTTAGGCGATGTAAAAGAGATTGGGCTCTTTTCCTTATCGGGGATTATTCTTGTTGTTTGCTTTCTTTATCTTAGAAGATTTCTTACTAAAAAACACTCTAAAAATAGTGAAGAAACATGGGGTTGTGCTTATGTAGCACCTATCCCAAGAGCACAATATTCAGGGAGCTCCTATTCTCGAACTTTCGAAATGCTATTTAATTTTATTGTAAAAGGGCGTAAATCCAATGAAAATATCCCTAAAGAACAATTATATCCAGAACATTATACTTTTTCAACCATCAATGATGATTTTTGGGAAAAGTATATTATTACACCTCCATTAAAATGGTTTTCCTTCTTGTTAAATAAATTTAAATTTATACAAAACGGAAAAATACAATCTTATGTAATTTACGGATTAACTTTTATTGTGGTAGTGCTAATTGTTGGGAACTCAAAAACTTTACAATATTTTTGAAATTTCGGCAAAACCCAATCACGACGGCGTTTGCATCGAATTTCGCGATCACGGCGTGGGCATCACACCAGAAAATCAGAAAATGATTTTTTCGGGCTTTTTCCCGACACAAACGACCGAAGCTTACACTTCCAAAATGCCATACGCGTTCAATGCCGGCGGAGCGGGTGTCGATCTCCTGAGAATCAAAACCTTTGCCGACGAACTCAACTTCAGGGTTGATTTTGAAAGTCACTGCTGCC
>JAQBBZ010000179.1:0-4150 GCA_032125735.1 Labilibaculum sp. | reverse complement strand
AGCAAGTTGGTGAGGCTTTAAAAGTTTGTAAGGAAAATTCAAGCCCATATGTGTTTCTGGTTAAAAAAGAAACCTTTGAATCATACAAGTTATCATCTAAAGAAGAAAAGAACAATTATCCGGAACGGGAAGAAGCCATTGAGAAAGTGGTGGAGATGATTGAAGATAGTTCAGTTGTTGTTTCTACAACGGGTAAAATTTCTCGTGAACTTTTTGAGATAAGAGAAAAGCACAATACCGGACACGAGAAAGATTTTCTTACTGTTGGGTCAATGGGGCACGCTTCTCAAATTGCTATGGGGGTTGCCATGCATTCTAACAAAAATGTATATTGTTTTGATGGGGATGGTGCGATTATTATGCACACGGGTTCCTTTGGTATTATTGCAGCTGCAGATTGTAAGAATTTTAAGCACATTGTATTTAATAACGGAGCTCATGATTCGGTAGGAGGCCAGCCAACGATTGGATTTGATATTGATTTTGGTCAGATAGCAAAGGGCTTTGGATACAAAGAATCTTTTTTTGCAGATTCTCATGAGTCATTGAATTCAATTCTACCTCAATTTATTGCCAGTGAAGGACCAGCTATTTTGGAAATTCGTGTTAAAAAAGGGGCTCGAAACGATTTGGGAAGGCCAACAACAACACCTGTTGAGAACAAGCTAAGTTTGATGGAATTCTTGAAAAATGATTGAGAATATTTACATAGGTAAGGGCAGTATTTCCAACTTATCGGAAATACTGAAATTACACCCGGGCAAAAAGGTGTTTTTGGTAACAGGTAAATCCTCTTACGGGAAATCCGGAGCTCAGGAAATTATGGAGTCCCTTTTAATAGGGATTCCATATTTTAGGTTTTCTGATTTTGAAGAGAATCCTAAACTGGAAGATGTTGAGAAGGGGATAGAACTCTTCAATCGTGAAAAATGTGAATTGACCATTGCAATTGGCGGTGGAAGTGCGATTGACATCGCAAAACTGATTAACAGTTTATCGAAGATTCAGGGAGATCTTGAAGAAAAGATAAAATTGAATCAGCTTGATGAAAAGCCATTTCCTTTTGTTGCAATTCCAACAACAGCGGGTACCGGAAGTGAGGCAACCCATTTCGCGGTAATGTATATCAATGGAGAGAAATATTCTTTTGCTCACGAACATATCTTACCTGAATATGTAATTGTAGATTCTCAGTTCACTTATTCTACACCAGCCTATCTTACAGCTTGTACCGGAGCGGATGCTTTTTGTCAGGCAGTGGAATCGATGTGGGCAACCGGAGGGAATGCAGAATCCAAAGAATATGCAGAGAAAGCGATTCAATTGGTTTGGAATAATTTAGTGGATGCAGTGGTAAATAACGATCATGTTTCAAAAGATGCAGTTATTGAAGGTGCTTATTGGGCTGGAAAAGCAATAAATATTTCCAAAACAACTGCCAGTCATGCATTATCTTACAAAATGACTTCTTTATTTGATGTACCACACGGGCATGCGGTAGCGATTACTTTAGTTCACGTAATGCAAGCCAATTATGAGTTTGCAAAGGAAGATATTCAGCGGATTTTAAAGCTGATTAATGCCGATGATTTGTTAGATGGCGTAGCTAAAATAGAAAACTTATGGAAGAGTATAGGTTTAGATATGAAGTTAAGTCAAATAGGAATCGATGAAAATCAAATACCAAAACTATCTGATTGCAATTTAGAGCGCTTAAAAAACAACCCTGCCTTGCTTACAAAAGAATACATTGAAACCCTTTTTAGGAGTATTGTTTAATTCTTGGAGAGATCAATTTTTGCAGGAATAAGTTCTATCTTTTATTTAAAATCTCCACCCCCAACACCAAATCTCCTTCAAAAGTAATTTTAATATTCGATTCATCGCCTTCAACAATATTGATGGCTTCTTTCGGCAGGTATTTCAGAACTACTCCGCAATCATCGCTAGCAACAAAATTAGCATCTTGCATGGCAATGTCGTAGGCTTGTTTAATCACCTTGTATGAAAATGCCTGTGGGGTTTGAGCTCTTCTTAAAAAGCTCCTTTGTGGAACCGAAACAATTTGATCATTTTCATTAATCTGAAAAATCGTATCGACTGTGGGAATTGCTACAGCAACCGATTTTCCTTTTTCGAGCTGCAGAATTACATTGGAGATAATTTTATCGGACACAAATGGACGAACAGCATCATGAAAGATTAAGTTGATATCTTGATTTTCTGGATATGCATTGATCGCCGCAAGACTTGAATCACTTCTTTCTTTGCCTCCGGGTAAAATGTGCTTCACTTTTTTAAATTGATTGTTTTTTACAATACAATCAACTTCATGAATAAAATCGGCATGAATGATGATGCAAATCTCGTCTATCTGAGGATGATTCTCAAATGCTTCAATGGAGTGCTGAATGATCGGTTTTTCTCCAAGAATTAGAAATTGTTTTGGTAAAGAACCTCCCATACGTTTTCCACTTCCTCCGGCCAATATAACAGCTACATTTTTCATCTGTTTCTAATTTTTATTCAGTTGTCAGATGGAACTTACCATTTGCAAATAATTATCCCCGTTGTGAGTTATAATTATTTACTCATAGACGTTTCATTTTTCTGATTTAGATTAATGCATCGAATTTACAACAAAATATACTTTTGTAAAAGCAAAAAAGAACCGCTCCCAATGGAAACGGTTTATCTTTTATGGAATATGTCTTGTTCTAAAATCTATTTGAAAATATCGTATTCACCTACATCCGAAAGAATTTCAAATCCATCTTCAGTCACTAATATAGTATGTTCAAATTGTGCAGATAGTTTCTTATCAGAAGTACGAGCTGTCCAGCCATCTCTTTCGTCAACAATAGCTCTTGGTTTACCCAAATTAATCATGGGCTCGATAGTGAATATCATGCCAGCCTTCATTTTTGGGCCGGAATTCCGTGTGGCTATGTGTTCAACCTGAGGGGCTTCGTGGAAGTCGATACCAACGCCATGACCACAAAATTCGTATACCACACTGTATTTTTTCGCCTTGGCAAATCGTCCAATCATGAATCCGATGTTGCCAAAGTAATTACCAGGTTTTACTTCTTCAATACCCAAATACAAGGCGTGTTCGGTGTCTTCAACCAATTTTGCAGCTTCTTTCGAAACATCACCAATGGTAAACATGGTGCTTGTATCACCATAGTAACCATCTAAAATGGTAGTAACGTCAACATTCAAGATATCACCATTTTTCAGAATGGTTTTTTCATCTGGAATACCGTGGCAGATTACATCATTTAAAGAAATACAGCATGATTTTGGGAAACCATGATAATTTAATGGAGCAGGTATGGCGCCATTATTTCGAATGTATTCTTCGATTAACTGATTTAAATATTCTGTACTAACTCCTTCTTTCACGAAATCGCTAATATATTTTAGAGTATTTCCTGCTAATTTGGCACTTTTTCGAATGCCCTCAATTTGTTCCGGAGTTTTAATGATTATTTCACTCATAGTATTGTGTTCTCAAGAACCTAACCGGTTCTGTATTATTAGGGAGGCAAAGGTCTGCATAGAAATCGAATTATGCAAATCAAATTACCCTCTTAATCAGATCAATTTGTTAGATGAATTAGACTGAATTCTGATGAGTTTTTATAGATTCAACTACATTTTATTGATCTGGGTTCGATTTTTAAAAACGAATTAAATGTATGTATTGCGATGAGTTACGAATCCGCAAATAAAAAGTACATGGTAATTATAATAGTCCGTTAGATTTTAGTAATTAGTAACTAGCTTTACTTACAAAACACTTATTTTCAGAAAGAACATGTTGTTTGTAAAACACGCTAAAAATCAAACGTTTACAAAACATCAACGAACTATTAAATTAGTAACTGGGTTTTAATTTACTAATGACTAATCGCTGAATACTGTTGACTTTTTCGATTGAAGAACTATGTGAAATTAAAATAGTCTCTCTTCATTTAAGGGCTATAAATCAAACTCAGCTCATTAATCATTTTCAAGTTGCTTTTTAAACTCATCTAAATGCGATAAGGTCTCTGCGTCGAGGCTAGGTTCTACCATGTCTTTATACGATTGCAAGCTTTGAAGTATTGTTTCAGCTACAATAAGCCTTGCTGTAGCTTTGTCG
>JAQBBZ010000178.1:0-10082 GCA_032125735.1 Labilibaculum sp. | reverse complement strand
GAAATTAAAGCATACGGAACAGGAGCAGCAACTCTACATCCTGGTGTTCGGGGAATTCTTGATATTGGAGGGCAGGATACCAAGGTGATATCTTTAAACGAAAATGGCAAAGTATTCAAGTTTGAGATGAATGACAAATGTGCTGCTGGCACCGGTAAGTTTCTGGAAATGATGGCTGTAAGTTTGGGTTACAATCAAGAAACCTTTGGTTTAGAAGCTCTTAAAGGGCAGGAGGGAATCGAAATCAATAGTATGTGTGCCGTATTTGCAGAATCTGAAGTCACTTCTCTTTTGGCAAAAGGTTGCCAACGGGCTGATATTGCAATGGCAATACATCAGTCAGTTTGCCGCCGGGCTGTAGGAATGATTAAACGACAGGAATTGAAAGCTCCAATGCTATTTGCTGGTGGTGTTGCAAATAATTCGTGCATGATACATCTCTTGCAACAGACTTTTGGCGATGATCTAATTATTCCAGAATCGCCACAATTTGTAGGCGCGTACGGTGCTGCTATTTTAGCTGGATATTTATAATGAAAACAAGAAAGCCACCTACAGGTGGCTTTTGTAATTGTACAAAGTAAGGAATTACCTATATTCTTTTTGTTCAAATTGTTTTAGTTTATCGATGTCGCGTTGAAATCTTTCCATTAAATCTTCCGAAAAAGAATTAATCAATTTATGTTCCTTTGCTGTCATTCCATCAGAGGTATCAGCAATAATTTTCATTGCGCTAATAAATTCATCGTATTGCGGAGCTGGTCCATATACATGACAGAAATTAATCACCTTGTTGTAAATTTCTTCAACTGATGAGTTGTGTGATTCTTCAAATTCGAAAGACCATAGAATTTCAGAACCAAGAGCATGATTTTTCAAGAGTTGCGTAAGAGTTTCTTTTTCTTCCTTCATGATTACTCCATCGGCTTTAGCTAAAGCGTAAAGTAATTCCCCAAATATCTCGTATAATTTTTCTTCCTTTCTCATTTCATATCTTATTAGGTAGATACCAAATTTCACAAATACTCCATAGGCCAAGTTACTACAATTGAGTGAGAAACTTATACAAAATGGGGAAGTCTGATTGCCGGGAATGCCATTTTAAAATCAATATCAAGCCTGTGCAGATAGAGATTGCTTTAAATACTAAGCCAAATAATCGCCAGAACTTACAAACAGGTTAGCATATTAGCCTATCTGCTGCAAGTTGCTTTCCCTAAGTTAAGATCATGGGAATCTGGCTAGTCAATTTGTTTTTACTGATGCTGTTTTCTATTTCCCAGGCCGCTTAGATTCAATTCGAAGATTATAAACTTACTGGCAGATGGCTTATATTCTTATGCGATTCATTAATATCGCTTTGCAGATAATTTTAATTCATTATCGGATCATTTAAATAAGAAAGCAGATCATTAATATTGCTATACCGATCAAATAAATAATATAGAAGATTGGATCTTTATGCTGTTATAGCTGATCGGATTGGCTTTAAATATGATCTGAATTGTAATTTTTATGATTTGGCTGTGTCTAAAGATGATCTGGCAGATGATTTAGCTGAACGGATTGATAATATATGTAATCTTTATGCTTAAAAACAGATGAGTTTACTGACTGACTTAGCAGTAATGCCGGGAAATCAGAAAAGGGCAAACTTAAAGTTGATCTGGATCTGTTTTTTTGTGATTGCGATTATTATTTTTACGACGGATGAATTCACTTGTGTATCCCTGGTATCGATTGGGATTATTCCGAAACAGATATTTTCCTGCATAACAGACTTCATCTACCAATTGCTTCAGGTAGATATAGGCTTTATCGCGAAATAGTTTCGATTCGTTGCCTTGCATTCGCAGGCAATTTAGTTTGGCAAAACGTTTGGCAGCCTGTTCCGACAGGGTTTTGGCTAAATTTAATTTATTTAAATCGAAATCAATCGGAATAAGCAAATCCTGGTACTTCATCCCCAATATCGATAAGTCGTAAAGATCCTGAATTAAAGCCGTGTGTTTTTTTCGTTTGTAATTGGACTTTACCAGTGGCAGTAGTTTCGGTTTATTGCGAAAAGCATAGCGGAATGAATACAGCAGTTCATCCTGCAAGACACAGGCTTGCTTCGATGTAATTTCCCATTTTTGTTGTATTTCCGAAACGGTATTTTTTTCCTCTATCCAATGGGTTTGAGCCGATCGTAATGTTTGAGCTCTAAGTCTGAGATCAGTACTTATGTCGGCAGACATTCCAATATCCATTAATTGCATTTGATCTTTGATACACCAAAGGGCCAAATTCTCGGCCTCTTGTAAATAAATATCAACAGGAATGGCAATTTTAACAATGTCCCGATTGGATATCGCCCGAATAGTATCTGAAATGTTTGTCAACTCAACTGTTTGATCCATCTTTTAATAAATTTAAATTCATTTTAAGTCAGTAGAATTTAAATTTAACAAAAAAAACAATTGTGATGCAGTATATTAGCCTGGAAAAGATTAATTATTTCACAGTAGAAATAGCTTTCAGGATTTTTCGGGCACGGGAACAGTAGCCTGCACTTCCATTTTCCATTTGTTCTTCAATAACAAGAGCGAGTTCATTTTGCAGATCTGGCTCTTGTAAAGAAAAATTGTATAGAATTTGCATGGCATACACCTTTACCGCAATAGCAGAATTTGCAGAAATCAACGCATCGAAGCAGTAATTGATAAAATCACCGGATATATTGCCTGGAAGAGGTTCTAAACTGATCAGTTTTAAATACTGTCGCAATTTGCTTTCATTATCTAGATTGGGAATAAGCTCAATCATCTGAGGAATATAGAGTCTCACTAAATCTGGAGCAATATCATGCACCTTATCTAAAATCCAAGTCGCACGCCACGAATGTTTCTCGTTGCTGATACAGATATCCCAAAGATCCTTCATATACATAGGATTCTCTGCGATACTTTTAGCAACTAGTTTGGCTTCTTCTTTTACCGGAAAAGGATCGAGTAGTTTTTTAAGATCCATGCAATTAGAAATTAAAAGGATTGATAGATTTCCTTAAAATGGCAACTTACTCAATTCAACATTTCCTCCTGAAAGAATAACTCCAATTTTCTGTCCTTTGTATTTTTTCTTTTCCTTTATTAATGCAGCAAGGGCGACGGCACTCGATGGTTCTACAATAATCTTCATTCGCTCCCAAATCATCCTCATAGCAGCAATTATTTCATTTTCTTCTACTCTAATTATATCCTCAACATGTTCCTTAATAATCGGAAATGTTTTATCTCCCAATGAGGTTAGTAGTCCATCGGCAATGGTTTTAGGATTGGTTTGTGGAACAATTTCTCCTTTTTGTATCGATTGCCAGGCATCATCAGCACCCATCGGTTCTCCTGCTATAACTTTAGTATTTGGTGAAAAATGAAATGCCGCTAAAGCTGTGCCAGACAGCAAGCCACCGCCACCAACAGGGGCAAAAATTGCATTCAGATTATGATGCTCTTCAATCAATTCCATTGCAGCAGTTGCTTGTCCCTGAATTACATTGTAATCGTTATAAGGATGTAAGAAAACAGCTCCGGTTTTATTTACCACATCGTTTAATGTTGTTTCTCTTGCCTCAAGAGTCGGAATACATTCAATGACTTCGCCGCCATAAGCTTTTACTGCAGTTTTTTTTATATCAGGTGCATTCGAAGGCATTACAATATATGCCTTAATTCCTTGCACTTTAGCCGCAAGAGCTAAGGCTTGTGCAAAATTACCCGACGAGTGAGTGGCGACTCCAAATTCTTTTTCAATCTCGGATAGTTGAAGAATGGCATTTGTAGCTCCCCGCATTTTAAAGGCACCCATTTTCTGAAAATTCTCACACTTAAAGTAAATATCAGCACCAACAATATCATTAATAAGCTGAGAGCTCATAACAGGTGTTCTGTGAATGAATTTTTGTATTCTTTGTTGGGTTTCCAGTAAATTTTCTTTGGTGATCATGTCAGATGATTTTTAAAATAATTTAATACATCAAAAGATAGGAAGCCCATATTTGAACTTCCTAAATTGATATTATTTCATTGCTTCCAATGACTCTTTTGCTGCTTGTATTGTTTTGTCAAGCAAGTCATAAGTTAATGAATTCGATAGAAAATAACTTTCGAATGATGATGGAGGAAGGTAGATACCTCTTTTCAACATTTCATGAAAGAATTTAGGGAACTTTTCGTTATTAGCTGTTGCAGCAGTTTCAAAATCGACAACATCAATATCTGTAAAGAAAATACTAATCATTGAACCACAACGGTTAATTTTGTAATCAAAACCTGATTCCGAAAGTACTTTATCCAATCCTTTGTGCAAATATTCAGTCTTGTCAGCAAGTTCGGTGAAGTACTGAGGATTCTCATTCAGCTCTTTTAATAGAGTTAATCCTGCAATCATCGCAATAGGGTTACCCGATAAGGTTCCTGCCTGATAAACAGGTCCGACAGGAGAAACGATTTTCATGATTTCATCCGGACCGGCATAAGCTCCAACAGGCATTCCTCCACCAATAACTTTACCGAAAGTTACCAAATCAGCCTTAACGCCAAAGTATTCCTGAGCTCCACCTTTTCCCAAACGGAAACCAGACATCACCTCGTCGAAAATCAATAGAATTTCTTCTTTATCACATAGTTCACGTAAATCTTCCAGAAATCCTTTTTTAGGAAGTACACAACCCATGTTTCCAGCAATTGCTTCTACTATTATAGCGGCAATTTCACCTTTGTTTTCGGTAACTAATTGCTTTACGTCCTCAATATTATTATATTTTGCTGTTAATGTGTCATTAGCAGTTCCAGGAGTTACGCCTGGAGAGTTTGGTACTCCAAAAGTACTTGCACCGCTGCCGGCTTTAATCAGGAATGAATCGGCATGACCGTGATAACAGCCTTCGAATTTGATGAATTTATTTCGGCCGGTATAACCTCTGGCAACACGAATTGCACTCATACAGGCTTCGGTACCTGAATTTACCATTCTCACCTTATCAATATTCGGAACCATGTCCACAATTAACTTGGCGATTTCAATTTCCAATTCGGTCGGTGCTCCAAATGAGGTCGAATCTTCAACTTTAGCCTTAATAGCATCTATAACTTTAGGATACGCATGTCCCAAGATCATTGGTCCCCAAGATGAGATATAATCGATGTATTCGTTTCCATCAACATCGGTAAGAATACTGCCTTTTGCTTTTTTAATAAAAACAGGAGTTCCACCAACAGAGTTAAATGCTCTAACCGGTGAATTTACGCCACCTGGAATGTATTTGTTGGCTTCGGTAAATAATTCGGAACTTCTTTTGTACTGATACATATTGCTTAGGTTTTATGAATTTAAATAGTTGTGACAAATTTCAAGTAAGGAGAATACATCAGTTCTTTCAGACATAACTACGTGCTCAGAATAATCCAGAAGTTTAACTGCAGTTGTGCTTCCAATAGCAATGCAAGGAACGGTATCCTTTATTTTGTATTTACTAAAAAAGCTAATTACCGCACTAGGACTGCAAAAGCAGATCGCATCAAAATCATTACTATTTATATCCGGCTGATTTAAACTGGTTTGATAGCATTCAATTTCTTCAAAATCCAATTCCTTTTCAGTCATAAAATCAGAAATAATATTTTGGCTTAAATTTCCTGAGAAATGAATGTAAGAGGATGCTGTTTGCTTTTCAAGTAACTCAATTAATGATTTTGAATTGTGTTGTTCTGGAAGTATAGCTTCTATTCCTAATTTTAATAGTTCCTCAGCTGTTTTATTTCCAACTGCAAAAACTTTTTTCTCTTGTAAGGATTTAAATGAGCTTATATATTTTGAGATACTTTTAACCGCATTCTGACTGGTGAATATCCAACTCGACTCTGGTTTCGAGTTAATTAGTTCTATTTTTATCTCTGAAAGAGATATTATTTCAATTTGAATAAATGCTTTTGCTGTTACTGTTAGCTCCAATTCGTCAGCATATTTTAAATGCTCAGAATTTAAATCTCGGGTGAAAAGAATATGTTTTTTATCTGCTTTAGGCATAAATAGAGTTCAAAATGATTTCTTATCGCAAGCTAACAAATTTAGCAAATCAGACCATTTTTTATGCTCTTGAAATGTAATATTTTATCAATTATTTGAAAATTAGACAATCAGAAGAGTATCTTTGAAATATTAGACTTTATAATCGTTAAAAAGTATTAACCAGCTTGCCATTCAGCAATAGCTTTTATACTTTTAGTGTGCCTAAATAGAGGAGTAGATCATTATTTTGAATGAGAAAATATCATGATGAATCAGTTTTTTAATCAAATTTAAACAAATCCAAGACTTTAAATCAGGAAGATATTTATGACTGAATTCAACAGTGAAGAAGAGAAAAGACAAATTTTATATCGATACAAGCATTTACTGAGTACATGTAAGAATATTATTACCAGTGCAGATATAAAATTGGTTCGAAAAGCATTTGAATTAAGCTTGCAGGATCATGAGGGTGAAAGAAGAACGAATGGTGAACCAGCTATCTATAAAAGCATCTCGATAGCTCAAATCGTTGTTGAAGAACTCGGCCTTGGAAGAACATCAGTAATTTGTTCTCTGCTATATGATATTGTTCAGAAAAAGCGCATCACCTTAGATGAAGTCTCTAATCTGTTTGGTCCAAAAGTTACCCAGATAATTCAGGGCTTGGTTAAGGTAACCGATATTTACAATCAAAACCCAACTCTTCAATCTGAGAATTTTAGAAAGCTATTGCTAAGCTTTGCCGATGATGTTCGTGTAGTACTTATCATTATGGCGGATCGTTTGTTTAATCTGAGAAGTGTGGAGAACAAACCGAAGAAGATTCAACAAGATTTAGCCAAAGAGATTGAATTTCTTTACATTCCATTCGCTCATCGTTTAGGAATGTATAATGTGAAATCGGATATGGAAGATTTGGCATTGAGGTACTTAGATCCTGATGTTTACTTCGAGATTGAAAAGAAATTGAAGGATAGTGAAGAGCAACGTGAAAAATATATAAAGGATTTTGTTGATCCGATAAAAGCTGAATTGGATCAATTTGGCATGAAATATAAAGTAAAAGCCCGAACGAAGTCAATTGCGTCTATTCTTCATAAAATGAAGAAAAAGCAAGTTGAATTTGAAGAGGTGTATGATATATTTGCCATTAGAATTATTTTAAAAGCAACTCCTAAAAAGGAGAAATCGGAATGTTGGAAAGTTTATTCTACCGTTAGTGATTTGTATAGACCGAATCCAAACCGATTAAGAGATTGGATTACCATACCAAAATCAAATGGTTATGAATCTTTGCATACCACCGTTATGGGACCCGATAACCGCTGGGTCGAGGTTCAAATTCGAAGTAAACGAATGAACAAAATTGCTGAACAAGGATTTGCGGCACACTGGAAATACAAAGGCGGGAAGGGTGAAGGAGGATTGGATGCTTGGTTGCAGGATATCCGTGAGGTTATCGAAAGTCATGGAAGTGATTCTATCGACATGATGGATAATTTTAAAGCTGATTTATACCATAAAGAAATATATGTTTTTACACCTAAAGGTGATTTAAAACAATTAACAGCTGGATCAACATTACTCGATTTTGCTTATTCTATTCATTCCGATGTTGGTGATAAATGTGTAGGAGGAACTGTTAATCAGAAAAATGTTTCTATTAAGCAGGTTTTAAATAATGGGGATCAGGTTTCAATAACTACTTCCAACTCTCAAAAGCCAAAATTAGATTGGTTGAATTTTGTAGTATCTACAAAAGCAAAAAATAAGATTCGTCAGTCGATGAAAGAGGAGATGCTTAAGGAGGCTGATCTTGGAAAAGAGACTCTGAAACGTAGAATGAAGAATTGGAAGATCGAGTTCTGTGATGAAAATATTAGGAAGTTAATGACTTTCTATAAATACAAAATAGCAGCCGATTTGTATCAGGGAATTGCATTGGAAAACCATGAATTATCTGAAATAAAAGATATTCTAACAGATAAAAAAGAAATTGAAAAGATTATTCCTGAAGAACGCCCGGAGTATTCTGCAAAAAAAATCACCAAGGGAGGTGAGGATGTTTTAATCGTAGATGAAAATATTTCTAATGTTGATTATTCATTGGCAAGTTGTTGTAACCCAATTTTTGGTGATGAAATTTTTGGATTCATTTCAATAGGTAAGGGAATTCGAATTCACCGAGTGGGATGTCCAAATGCCAACGAAATGCAAGACCGTTATCCGTATCGGGTTGTGAAGGCAAACTGGACTGATAAAGGTTCTGCTTCTTATCAAGCCGTTTTACACATAACAGGTGATGATGAACTGGGAATTGTGAGTAATATATCTGATGTAATTTCTAAAGATTTGAGGGTTCAAATGAGATCTATTTCTGTCGATACAAATGCGGGTTCCTTTATAGGTAATGTTACCGTTGTTATAGCTAGTACGGAGCATCTTGATACCCTAATTGTGAAATTAAAACGAGTAAAAGGTGTTCATCGGGTAACCAGATATGATCCTGTAAGCTAATGATATTATAAAATAATATATGGAAGAGGATGGAGCCTAAAAGTTTCATCCTTTTTTGTGGAAAAATATCTTGAGTTTGGAATTCTATTTAATAGACTTGCAGTAAGAATCTTAACTGTTTTTATTGAAAATCTTGCAACTCTGTTGGTGTTTTATTTATATTGATTCAGTATCTTTGAATTTCGAAAAAATTAGAGACCAATTCAGGTTTTTTTGTTTGAATTTTATGGAGAATTACATTGTTTCTGCGCGTAAATACCGCCCTTCAATCTTTTCATCGGTTGTAGGTCAGCAGTCTATTACAATCACACTTAAAAATGCCATTAAAAACAATCATTTGGCTCATGCTTACTTGTTTTGTGGTCCTCGTGGTGTTGGAAAGACTTCATGTGCCAGAATATTTGCAAAAACAATTAATTGTTCAAATATAAGTTCTGATTTTGAAGCATGCAATGAATGTGAATCATGTGTTGCTTTTAATGAAAGTAGGTCCTACAATATTCACGAATTAGATGCTGCGTCTAACAATTCTGTTGAAGATATTCGTTCTTTGATTGATCAGGTTAGAATACCCCCACAAATTGGAAGTTATAGTGTTTATATTATTGACGAGGTTCATATGCTTTCGGCGTCGGCATTCAATGCTTTTCTGAAAACTTTAGAAGAACCTCCGGCACATGCCATTTTTGTGTTAGCAACGACTGAAAAGCACAAAATACTTCCTACAATTTTATCTCGATGTCAGATTTTTGATTTTAATCGCATTAAAGTAGCAGATGCAGTTAAGCATTTAAAAGAAATAGCAATAAAAGAATCTGTTGTAATTGAGGAGGAAGGTTTAAATGTAATTGCTCAAAAGGCGGATGGTGCCATGCGAGATGCACTTTCTATTTTTGATCAGATTGTAAGCTTTTCTGGAAAAGTGATCTCTTTTGAAGATGTGATTCAGAATTTGAATGTTTTGGATTACGACTACTATTTTAAAATGGTAGATTCTTTCTTAGAAGGGAAAGTAACAGATGTGCTTCTGATGCTTAATGAAATTATTGAAAAAGGATTTGACGGACACCATTTTGTTGCTGGCTTAAGTGCTCACATTCGAGATGTGTTGGTTGGGAAAGACCCGATAACAATTCAGTTGCTCGAGGTTAGTGATTCTGTAAAACAAAAATACGTTGAGCAATCCAAGAGATGTTCGCTTGATTTCCTTTATGAAGCACTCAAGATTCTCAATCAATGTGATATTAATTTTAAGGCCAGTCAAAACCAAAGGCTTCTTATCGAATTAAGCTTAATTCAATTATCTCAGATAATTGAATTAAAAAAAAAGGCCTTGAGTTAAATCTTAATTCCAAAAAACTTCAGAAGATAATCATTGAAGGTGAGGTTGTTAGTGCTGTCCTTAAGCAGCCAGAGCCTCATAAACCTACCGCTCAGGTAACGCAAACGCTTAGAGATACTGGTCAAACCTATCATTCAAAAATGGAAAAGAGCAATGGTGTAACTGTTTCTCC
>JAQBBZ010000177.1:0-2541 GCA_032125735.1 Labilibaculum sp. | reverse complement strand
CAATCCTCAAAAGATTTCAACACTATTTGGAATGATTTTGTTGAACATTTCTTACCTGCAGAAGATATCAAAGCTGTAAGAATTATGTTATTTAATCTCCAACATCATAATAAAGAATGGTCGAACATATATGATGAAAATTTCTTAAAATTAATTCAAAGAATACCAACATTATCTGAAGAAGAAAAGGTGAATTACTATAAAAGTGGTCTAACAAACAGAATCAATGATTACATCAGTATTGAAGAAAACTTGGTGGTAGAAAATGACAATATTTACAGTTTAAACAGAGCAATGAAAACAGCAGCAAAATTAACAAGATTAACTCCAAACACCAACACCAAAATCAATAAAGTGGAGGGTAATAATGCATCTTTATATTGCAGATTCTGTAAAAAACACTGTGGTCATGTCATCGAAAACTGCCCTAAGATCACTTTTGATCCTAACTTTAGGAAAAGGTATGCATTGATTAACCATAACCTACAATTAAATCCTAACATACATCTTAACACTCAAGCATCAATAAAATCACTAGCTACATGGAAGAAGAATAGCTCAGCCATCCAATCCATCTCAACAAATACATGGACTTTCAAAGGAACTATTAACAATAAAACTTCATCATGCATATCTAGTTATTTTTTAATTGACACAGGAAGCAATGTGAATTGCATATCAAATAATGTAGCTAAAAAACTATATATAAATAAATTTATTAAATTAAAATCACCAGTTATAGTCAACTATGCTAACGATAATTTCAATGAAGTAGATAAAGAAATAAATATTAATATTGAAATTGGAACATATAGTTGCTCGATTAATTGCATAGTTATGGACATTAACGAAGACCTAATATTAGGCACTCCTTGGTTAGAATCTTTAGAAAACATTGAAATGGATTTTAAGGCAGGATCAATGAAATTTTGGTCTAATAATATTCAACACAACTTATCAAATGAAAATAAAAAGGCACACAAGCATTATATTAAAAGGATTGCATTTAAAGAAGTTATTTCAAGGAAAAAGGATATCTGCATGATATATAAAATCAATATTAAAGAGTCATTCAACGAATTCAAGTCAAATAACAGTGATATTGACAAGTTATTATACGACTATAAAGATATATTCGATAAAAAGAAAATCATGCCTCCTGATAGACCTGAAAACTTTGAAATCAAACTGATAGATGAATTCCGGTTACCAAAATTGAGACCTGTATATAGAATCAGCTCACAACAATTAGACATCCTTCATACTACAATAAAGGATTACTTAGATCGAGGGATTATTATTCCATCAAAATCACAATTTGGTTCAAACATCTTATTTATAAAGAAAAAAGATGGTGGCATGAGGATGTGCATAGACTATCGGGAAATTAACAATAACACTATCAAAGACCAATTTCCCATGCCTTTCATACCAGAGGTACGCAATAAAGTAACTGGTTGCGACCATCTATCAGTCTTTGACATCCAAGATGGTTTTCACAATATCCTTATCGAAGAAAAGGATAGACATAAATCAGCATTCAAGACTGAGATTGGATTATTTGAATTTACAGTTATGCCATTTGGAATGACAAATTGTCCAGCCAATTTCAATAGATTTGCCAGAAGAATATTCGGTGACTACATCAATAAATTCTTATCAATCTACGTCGATGACATTCTAGTATTTAGTAAAACAATCGAGGAGCACATTCACCACTTACATCTTCTATTCCAAAGATGTAGAGATGAGAAGATACATTTGAAATTCAGTAAATCTATCATCAACAACAAAGAAGTAAAATTTTGTGGAATGACATTATCTGGAACTGGTATAAAAATTGGTTTAGATATATACGAATCTTCATATATTCCATATCCAGTAATTAATAATAAAAAGAGTTTAAAAAAATTCCTTGGAATTACAGGATACTTCAGAGATTTTATTGATAATTATGCTTTCATTACATCTAATCTGAACATGTTACTAAAAGATAATATAAAATTCACTTGGGATACCAGTCATCAAACCAGTATCATCATTTTGTTATTCCTAATTAACTCTGCTCCTGTACTACGACATTTTGATCCATCAAAAAAAACCTTCATTTACACAGACGCATCTAAGTTTGCAATAGGAGGTCATATCTCTCAAGTATTTGAGGATGGCATTCATCCTGTAAAATTCTGGTCAAGAAAATTGTTGGATGCAGAAGCTCGCTACCCAACTCATGAACGTGAATTGCTTGCATTACATAACTTCATAATGAAACATAAATATTTTTTAATAGATAGTAAATTTACTGCCATAACAGACCACAAACCATTAATCTTTATCAACTCCCAACCTTACTTAAGTGACAGACAGGCAAGGTGGATAATGGATTTTACTAGTTTTGATTTTGAAGTTCAACACATAGATGGTAATTCAAATAATATCGCAGATTTGTTATCAAGGAACGATAGTTTCAACAGTAAATGTAAACATTGTCATAAATCTATCAATAAAATTACCACAACCACCAAAGATAAATTACAATTG
>JAQBBZ010000176.1:0-5945 GCA_032125735.1 Labilibaculum sp. | reverse complement strand
TGTTTTTATTGCAGCTTTCGAAAGGAGCTGTCGCGTTGGAATTTAGTTCAATAAGCTACAAAAAATAGCAGCGGGCTCAGTCTTAAACCAAAGGCTTGCAGCCCGCTTCAACTTTCCTAATCATCTTCCGTTTGACCCACTCTGTTATGCTTTCGCAGATATCCTTATTGGGATCGGTCAATATTTCTGATTCCTTTGGCTTAAAACGAAGTTATCCGTAACTGCATGCCAGGCTGTGAATGCCCGTCAGTGGTTTTTTTAGCCTGACGGTGCTTTCGAACGCCCGCAAAACTAAATATTCCCCGAAACAATTTACCAAGCGATTAAAATTTTCAGGGTATAACTCACTATTGGAACTTTTGCCTTCCTGGGTTTAAAAAAAAGCAGACAACATATTAGTTTTTGCCAGCCTGCTTCTGCCTTTCGGGACAGTTAATAAAACCTTAGCAGATTGCACACATTTGTAAATCGTACTGGCTGACACTCAGACCAATATTTCCTCCTCAAGTTATAATTTGACATTTGTTTATTGAAACTAAAATGACAAAGTAACAAATGCAAGATGTCGTGAAAAACGAAAAACTGCCATGATGACAACAGGTAAACACCAATGCCTGTCAAAATAACATTTTCTTTAAATCCACTCCTGTTTTAGTTTTTATGTATCATTCTGTAATTCAACACTTAACACAATAAATACCATGTGATTATATTCCATTTTGGCATGTCATTTGAAAATAATTAATCGGTAAATGTATTGTTTAACTAAAAGTATGGAGGATAAAATTATGTCTCTAGTAAGATTTTCAAACCAAATGCCTGGTTTGTTCGACCGCTTTTTAGAAAATGATTTGTTTGATTGGTCGAACCGTAATTATTCAAATACTAACACTACGCTTCCTGCTGTAAATATCAAGGAAGATGAAGATGGTTTCGAAGTTGAAATGTCAGCACCAGGTTTGAACAAAAAAGATTTTAAAATCGAATTAAACAACAGTGTGTTGACCATTTCTTCAGAAAAAAAGGCAGAAAACGAAACCAAAGAAGGGCAGCGATTTTCGCGCAGAGAGTTTAGCTATCAATCGTTCAGTCGTTCGTTCACCCTTCCTGAAACAGTTGCAGGCGACAAAATTGGGGCTAAATACGAAAATGGAATCTTAAGATTAAGCATTCCGAAAAAAGAAGAAGCTAAACCAAAGCCTGTAAAACAAATTGAGATTAAGTAATTAAACTAAATTCAGCCAGCTAATATTTGGCTGGCTGAATCAATGCAAGTAATTATTAATCGTTAAAAATGTAAAGCCATGAAACTATTTAAATGGAATATTTCAGATAGAAAACCCAAATTTCCGAATATAATTGAAAAGTTTTTGGGTGAAAAAATCACCCACGAAGCTGCAAATAACGAATATGTATCCGTAGTTCCTTCGGTAAATATTGCAGATGTTGATAAAGCTTTTGAAGTAAGCCTTGCATTACCTGGTTTAGATAAAAAAGATGTTAAAATTGAAATTCAGAATGACTGTTTAATTGTATCATCAGAAAAACAGTACGAAAAGGAAGATAAAAACAAAAACTGGATGCGCAGGGAATATGCGTATGCCTCGTTCCAGCGAAAGTTTCAACTCCCGGAAAGTACTGACCAGGATAAAATACAGGCAGAGATGAAAAATGGAGTTCTATCGATAAAGCTTGCAAAAAAAGCTGGTTATATCGAAAACAAAAAGCAAATAGCAATAGAATAACAAATTGTTTAACCCAATAAAATGTAAGATTATGAAACGTATATGCTTAGCACTCATTGCAGGTACATTAATTACAAGTGGTTGCAATGGACAGGAAAAACAATCAAAAGATAAGAAATTAAGCGATGTGAAAAATGTACCGAAAGAAGACATTATTGTAAATAAGGAATATGATAAGCAGGGTAACCTGATTAAGTACGACTCAACCTATACTTACTTCTATTCAAATATTGAAAACGATACGATTGCAGAAGACAGTATTTTTACAAATTTCAAGAAAATGTTTGAGTTACAGTATCCTTTCTCTTACAAACCATCTTTTGATAACTTTTTCTTTCGGGACAGTTTAATGCGATATGATTTTTACAAAGAAGACTTTTTTACTAAAAGATTTAGGCAAAACATGGAACAGACTGAAAAAATATTTCAGGAAATGGATTCTGTAAAGAATAATTTTTTCATGAAGCAATTTCAAAAAAAATAATTTCGGTATGAATAGGTGTTGTCATTAAAACACGAAATATTTATTAGCACTTCTGGCAATAGGAATTATTGCCGGTTGTAAGAGGGGAAACGAAAAAACCAAAACCACTCAGGCAAGTGAGGAAGTACGTATGGAAAAGCCAGGGGAACTTGGCATGTCGCAAGATTCCCTATCTGGGAAGCTTAACGAAGAAGCAATCAATTCACCTGAGTCAGAAAAATCTGAATTAGTTGAAGAAGGAGTTTCTTCTTATGAAACGTCCATGCCAAAGCGATTTTGACACACAGGGGGATGATTATTCCCAGTATGGTAAGTTACATATGGCAAAAACACACAATTATAATCAGATGAAAGTGTAAATGATGCATTGTTTGCTATCGAACTTGTCGAGTGGATATTGAAATAGCTTATTTGTTAAAAGGGACTGTTTAGAAAAACGCAGTCCCTTTTTTGGCAACCTTTAATTTTGTAAATTTATTATAGCCTCACAAAAAGAAATAATTATTCGGCATTATTAAAATTGTTCACAATGTAGGGAGAAAAAGGAATTGATAATTGTTTGCTAACTATCAAATAATTGCGTCAGAAATTATGGAATACAAAGATTACTACAAAATACTTGGCGTAAATAAAAAGGCCTCTCAGGAAGAGATTAAAAAGGCTTACCGTAAGCTTGCAATTAAGTATCATCCTGACAAAAACAAGGGGGACAAGGCGGCAGAGGAAAAGTTTAAAGAGCTTGGCGAGGCGAAGGAGGTATTGAGTGATCCGGAGAAACGCAAATTGTATGACGAATTAGGTTCAAACTGGAAACAATATCAACAAGCTGGTTATAATCCGAGTGCAGGTAGGAGGCATCAACACCAGGCTAATCAGGGTGGCCAGTACTATACTTTTGAAGGAGATCCTTCCGGATTTTTTGGCGGTGGCTCTGGTTTCTCCGATTTTTTTGAATCGTTCTTTGGAAGCGGTTCAGGAAGAGCCGGCGGATTTGCAGGCTCACATGGTTTTGGCGGTGTTAATGCCAATATTCCGGGCAGCGATTTATCAGGAGAATTATCAATTTCGCTTCAGGAAGCTTTTTCAGGTACCGAACGGATTTTGGATACAGGAACAGAAAAATTAAAAGTTAAAATAAAGCCCGGTGCTTATGATGGATTAAAACTACGGGTAAAAGGTAAAGGCGAAAAAGGAAAAGGTGGGCAGGACGGAAACCTTTACCTTACCATTAAGGTTCAGACCAATAGTATTTACGAGCGCAAAGGCAACGATTTGTATATGGAAGTTCCGATTGACCTTTACATAGCACTTTTGGGAGGTAAACAGGAAATTCAAACCCTTTCGGGAAAAGTGAATGTAAGCGTAAAAGAGGGCACACAAAACGGAAAGCAATTACGGCTTAAAGGAAGAGGGATGCCTGCTTATGGCAAAAACATACATGGAGATTTATATGTGAAACTTCTTGTGAAATTACCCGAAAAATTAAATGCAAGACAAAAAGAACTGGTAAAACAATTAAAAGATGGCTTTTAGTAACAAAGTGCATCGCGTGCAAAACATTGAACAATGAAAAGGAATATTCAAATGATAAAACGATGAAAGAGAATTTCCAAAATATTATTAATAGCAGCCAGCCGACACTTGTAGATTTTTATGCCGATTGGTGTGGGCCTTGCAAAAGTCAGGCTCCTATACTGAAAGAGCTCGCTGCCACAATTAAGGGAAAAGCACGCATCATAAAAATTAATGTCGATAACAATCAGGCTCTGGCAGCAAAATATCAGGTGCGTGGAGTGCCCACACTCATTTTATTTAAAAATGGCCAGGCGGTTTGGAGACAATCGGGTGTGGCCACAAAACAGCAGCTATTTGATTTAATAAACCAAAATTGATAAAACTATTTTGAGAGTAAAAACATTTGGAATTGAATAATGAATAAAAATTCTATGATATGGAATACCACATTCATAATAAGAAAATTATAAGTGAAGGAGGTTTTAGCAAATTATTTGAAGAAGAAGTTAAATACAAGCTCCTTAAAATTGAAAATAAACTAAATAAGTTTACAAAACCGGCCAAATTGGATATTTACCTAAAAAAAGAGGCCGATGGTTTATTTCAAATTAAAACAACTATTCGGTTGTTGGATAAATACCTTGTTGCAAATACTCAGTCTGAGAATCCGGTTGCGGCAGTGAATAATCTTATGGATAATTTGGCATTGCAAATTCAAAAAGAATTTCCAAAAATTAGAAAGGAACATTTTTTTAAACGAAAAAGACATGTTAATCGAATAGGTGACTTATTAGCTAAAGCGGAGGGAAACAAAGCCGAATCTGTTAAAATATTTAACGAAACAATAGTCGGCTTAATCCCTACGTTAAAATATTATATCCTCAATTATTTGGCAGAACATGGATTGAATAAAAAGTCTGAGTTAAGCGTGCTGGAATTGATTGATGAAATTTACCTGATGTTATACGATAACATAACTGAACGGCCCACAGATGATACCCGGTTTTTGGGATGGATATTTTCTAAAGCTAAAAAATGGCTCGACAATTATTTGGTGCAATCTTCAAATACAATTCTAAGTCAAATAGATATACAAAGTTTGGCAATGCAGGAACTCAACTTGCTTGAAGAGAACTTTACCATGGATGCTGATGGTGAACTGGTAATGTTTGAAGATCTGGACGATATTTCATATTTCAATGAGCGAATGGCCCTGCATTACGAAAAAGGTGAATATGATGTACTGCTGCCACAGGAAGATATTACCGAATTAAACGATACAGTGCGAAAAGTGCTAAGAAGCATCGACCCGAAAGATAAGTTGATTTATGAAATGTATTGGTTCAATGATATGAAGGAACAAGAGATTGCTGAAACTATGGATTGGCAATTGGAGAAAGTTCTGCAAACTATCAAAATTATTTCTAAACAAATTGTTTCAACATTAAAATCATAGAAATATGAAACGTCCATGTATAAAGCTTTCTACACACAGGGAGATGATTATTCCAGCATGGTAAGTTCTCCCGAAACAAGTTCGGGACAGGCTATATGACAAAAACTTAAAATTATAATCATATGAAAAAGGATGAAATTGTAGAAATTTACAACAGCCATCTTTCTCAAAATATTATTGAATTTATTGAAGCAATAATTGAAAAGGAGCTGCTTTTTAATTCAGAATCGCTTCAAAATGTCTACCCCTCTGAGCAGGAGCTGGGGACGGCCATAGAAAGAGCCATGCGTATTTGTTACAATCAAGGAATTCCGCTTGAAAAGCATTTTAGGATAAGGTATGTTTCAAACCAGAATCAGCACACAGTAACACGGGTTTGGAAAATGTCGAAGCTTGCCTATTGTCTTACCCTTATTAACGGTTCCCCTGATAACTTGACGGTAGGCCGAATGCAATGGGAATTGATTAATAAAATGCTTGATGAGATAACAAAATAAAAGTATTGATGCGCCTAAAAGAATCATAAATGAAAGGGGTTTGTTAATTAAAAGAAAGTATTTAATTTAATAAGTAGAACTATGAGCGGTCGGCACCACCCGGCGATGAGTGCATTGCCGGTGCCAATCCTTCGACATTGAATGATATCCCACAATGGTTTTGTTATGCACTTGTTTTTATTGCAGCTTTCGAAAGGAGCTGTCGCGTTGGAATTTAGTTCAATAAGCTACAAAAAATAGCAGCGGGC
>JAQBBZ010000175.1:0-3412 GCA_032125735.1 Labilibaculum sp. | reverse complement strand
CGAATCGGAAATGCTGGTTCAGGAAGCTCTCGAGAAACTGATGAAAGGAAGAACATCCATTGTAATTGCCCACCGCTTATCTACAATTAGAAAGGCGGATGAAATTATTGTATTGGAACAGGGAGAGATTGTAGAACAAGGAACCCATGAGGATCTGATGAAGATTGTGGATGGGAAATACAGCAAATTGATTCAGCTGCAGTATTCGAATTAGAAATAAAATAAGACGCAGATTGTTGTAATTATATAGGATCTGCACTGATGATCCTATACTTCCCTTACATGAAATGGTCATGTTAAGCTTGTCGAAACATCTGCTACTGAAAGGTAAAGATTCTTCGCAGGCTCAGAATGACACCCTCTCTTTGAGCTACTCTTTATACACAAATATTCGCTTTCCCACGCAAGAGTTTGTTTGTAAATATAAGCACCCCTCTGTCCTTCGGACATCTCCCCTTAAAATGGGAGAAAGAATAGCTTTAAGGAGAAGGAACCAAATTGCAGTATTCTAATTACTTTACGATTGTTCTCAAAAGGGAACAGATTGCCACAGTCGCTGCGCTCCTTCGCAATGACATTTTGTGAATGTTGTTTTTTCTCTGTGGTACTCTGTGAACTCCGTGGTGTTTTCTTTTTCACTCATTACCTCTTGATCTTCCTTACTCAATAATAATCTGAGTCTGATTTTAGAAAACCTCCAACTTTAAACCTAGGCATATAATCTTTGTCTTGTCTTCAAGCCAGACGGGCTCTGTGGATCAAAAATGGATGTTGCAAGTGTAAAAATACATTCTGTAGACCAAAAATGAGCTCTGCAGACCAAAAAATGGACATTGCAAGTGTAAAAATGGGCTCTGCATATCAAAAATGGATGTTGCAAGTGTAAAAATGCATTCTGTAGACCAAAAATGAGCTCTGCAGACCAAAAAATGGACATTGCAAGTATAAAAATGGGCTCTGCATATCAAAAATGGATGTTGCAAGTGTAAAAATGAGCTCTGCAGATCAAAAATGGGCTCTGCAGGCCATAAATGGACTCTGCAGCAGTAAAAACGGGCATTTCCAGTCCAGAAATGATTATGTATCGATATTCTTCCGCAATAAATTGCACCTTCTTCTGCTTTTTTCACCTCAACTTATGTAGAGCAGTTCTTTTTTAGTTCTCCAAATTGATTTCTCTACCTAAATCACTACTGTTTAATCCATTTAATGCTTAGTTTTAATGGCCTTTAGTATTGTGCGCCTTTTTATTTGATACAGTAGAAATAAGTGCACCGGTGCACATTCTAACAAGTTAGGCAAAATTGAAAAAAACAGAAACGCAATAATGAAAAAGATTAATAGGCTAATAGACATCTCCAATACAATGGAGCTTCTTGAAAAGTTGCAAGGTATTGAGAGTTCAGTAGTCTCCTCGGAAGAATTTTCGGAAAATTATAAAGTAACACTTTCAAAAGCAAACAAGGGTATAAAGTTTAAATTACATCATGATTCGTTTATTTTTTCGCATGATAAATGGGATTTTAAAAACCTAAACATCAAGTCTGATGATTTAGAAATAAAGGTTCCATTTATGTTTTTTACCAAACAGTCAAATAGAATCTCATGTGGCAAAATTCCAACGTTTGAATTTGGAAAGTTTAATAAGGAAATTAAAGCTTTTCATAGACTAGTCCTACCTGTGGATGGAGAATTGAATTTTATGTTTTCCATTGAAAATGTTGGAATTGAATACAATTACAAAAATAAATTCCTTACAAGAGAAGCAACCGAAATTGAAATAAATGATAAAAAATTTCATTTATTCTTAGCCAAAAACAAGTCAAATAAAACATCTAATCAGAACTACTTAATATTGGAAAGCAAATCCCCAATGGAGTACTCTGAATTCTCTGAGTACTGCTTTTCCATATTAATCTGCTTCGGCTACATCTCAGGTGATTTCATAAACAATGATGGTTACTTTTTTCAATATGATAATATTGAAATGATTGATCCCACAGGCTTGTATTATAGCCAAATGAGAGGGTCTATAAAGTGTCAATATGTTCCAATCTACTCAAATCCTTATGGATATATTCACAATTCTGAGATTTCAGATTTATATAAAAATAAGGTAAGAACACTGTACATAAATGAATTTTCAAAATTGTGTCAATTATGCCATTCTAACGACGATGTTAAATCGATATTATTATTACTGATTGAAGTACATACCCAAACATTAGTTTCTGGACCTGGTATTTTATCCATCGCATTAGAAACCATAGCAAATGTAGTTTATGAAGAAAACGAGACAAAACTAGCTCCAATAAAATCAAAAGCCATTTCAAAAAAAATTAGACAGAGTTTAATAAAAACTCTTGAATTATTTATGGATGATGTTGGTGAAGAGGGGATTGCAATAATTAAAAATAGAATCAACCAAATCAATCAACGAACAAACCGAGATAAATTATTAATTCCGTTTAATATCTTAAAGATTCCAATTTCTACTATTGATATTGAGGCTATTGAACAAAGGAATGCCTTTTTGCATGGTAAAACTCCTATGGTTAACTCAAATGACTCCAAAAATTTAAATGAAGCTGATAAGTTCCGATATTATCTTTACCTTAAAATTTATGTTTTGATATCATCCGTAATCTTAAAGTATGTTGGTTATGATAATTATATTGTGAATTATCCGAAAATATATGAAAAAAGTACTGGGATAAAATTAGAAGAAGATCATTACAGGCTGATCTAAAAACAACTTTGCCTAACAAAAGTAACCGTTGCACAACCGATTAATCTCTCTAATAAATAATATAAAAGCTTTAAAAGTTTGCTGCTTAGCGAGCTTTTAAAGCTTCATTTTTTTAGCTTAAAAATCTCGAAGCTTTACATTAATGAAGGAGTAGAATGATGCTAAAGCAAAAGGCTAGGAATATTTTAAATTCAGTTGGCTAAAGCCAAACTGCAATAAATCAATAACACAAAGTATTTACTGATGCAAGTAGAAAGTTATAGTGTTTATTGCACTTGTTTTCAGGCAACAGAAAATAGAAAAGTAAATGATTGAAATGCAACGAATGCAAAACATCTATTACAGTTTGGCTTTAGCCAACTGGTGTTGTAGAATTAATAGAAAGGCTTTAGCCACATATAATAATTTGCATTTCATATTTAAAGGTGTTTTCAATTTTATGTATGCTTAAAACCGCTATATTTAAGACTTAATTGCGTAATTCTTCTTGAATCCTTAGGATTCGAATGTTTATAGATATAGGATGAGCGAAAGAATACGACTCCTTCGGAGTCGAACGCTCACATTGGTGTATTTGGCTATAAACATTTTATCCCGATGGGATAAAAAAATGATCCGCTCTAAATTTGAGTCTGTAAACGATGGTATTATTGATGTTCATTC
>JAQBBZ010000174.1:0-9860 GCA_032125735.1 Labilibaculum sp. | reverse complement strand
CCTTCACTATTCCGTGAGAACTCCACGTCCTCTATTCGTGGCTCATTTTCAATGGCAGTAAGCAGACGAATTGTTTCGACAGGTCTTTCGTAAATTTGAGATCGTAGTAAGTAAATGGATCCCCAGCTCCCGCAGATTTGTAATTTGCGGGCAAAGAGTTTTGGTTTAGTAATTCCATTGGATAAAGAAAAAAAATGAATAGGAAATATGGCGTTCTCTCCTCGGGCCTCGGCAAAAAGTCCGCCAGGGGTTCCAATATTTTATTGATTGTTTAGCATATTTGTCCTTTAAAGATAAAGGAGGCTAACCCAAAACTGAATTAGTCTCCTTTGAACTAGAATATAATTGTAATAAAAAGTCCCAATTATCTCAAGAGGAACGCTTCTATTGAAATCACACTCTTATCTTTTAACAAAGATTAAAGCAGTGTATCTACCACCAACCTTTCACATTGTAAACTACAGATTTTGGCTGATTATTGCCATAAGCAACACCAATATCCCTGCTGGCTTTTATACTTGCTTGTCGAACATCAACATTGTCTTGTTGTTGTTGTAGCTTGAAATCCCAAATCTTGTCTTCATCGGCTTTAATTTTTGCTTTTATCATATTGCCAAGGGCCAGCGCATCCTCATTACACTTAGAGTCAGTACTCACTTTAGCCAACCAATAAGCAGCATTATCAGCATCAAGCGAAGCCCATGCTCCTCTTGCTTTTCCAAGAGCTTCTGAGCATCTGTGATCTTCAACTTCTGTTAGAATTAATTGAGCTTCATCATAACAAGTTACATCGGGCAATATTCCGGCCAATACAGCAGCTGCTTCATCCCAATTATTATTGCTTTTCGCTATCTTGGATGCCTGAATTTTCTCCATACATTCATTTTCCATTTTCATTTTGTAAATATCTACAGTAGATTGTTGACATTTATCAAAACATTCCTTGCATACTTCAGGTACAGCTAATAAGCTAGATATAGCTGAGTCATATTCTTTGCGCGAAGATTTGCTTTCAGCATCTTTCAATATAAAATCACAATGACTATTGTAATACTCAATTATTTTAGATTTACCGTCTTCAACCAATGAATTGAGAGAAGGATTTTTCACATTAATACGCTTAATCGCACCCAAGTATGCTTTTGTTTCATTTTCACCTACTCCTTTAACTTCCATCGAAGTACTTGCAAATAAAGTACCATCAATACCATCTCCAATGTAAAATGTCACCTCTAAAGTTAATGCTGTCATAGGGGGAGCAGTTGGAGTAATGTCTTTGGTCAATACTGAAATATTAGGTGTAATTATGAATCTGGGGTTCTCGGCTCCACCGCCCACACCATTACGTGTTGCTATTTGATTCAGTTTGTTCGTCAACATTCTTTTTGCTGCCTCAGGTAAATTTTCCACTTGGTCTGAAACAAATGAATTCAACACAATCCGTTCCGAATCATCGGACTTGCCAAGATTATTCTGTGAAAAAGAATTCTCACTTAAAATTAAAACGAACGTTAATAATGTCCATTTAAATAAATAGCTTTTCATATCATTAATTTTATTTTCCACCTAAATAAATCGTAGCACGCCCTAAGCCTTTTGTAGTTACTTTATTGATAATATTAAATGGCTCGTTTTTTAGAAAACTACTTAGTTCCATAACAAATCTTCGTGTGTCCATAGCTCTTTGTTTGCCATCTCTCTCATAAAACATAGGGATTCTAACTTGTTCAAACAACATCATGTTTTCAGTAGCATCTGTTGTGTTATATCTACCATTTACAGTATTGTCAGCTAACCAGTCTTCAATAATGATACCTAATTCTTCACTGTCAGGTCCATATTCGGATTCTAGATCTTCCTCCCAATCATCCCATTTCTTTATACGAATTATAACTTCGCGTCCATTTGCAAACAAATCTTCAAAAGATGTTTGTAGGGTAGAACAATAATTATCAATATGAGACAAGACAGCTTCCTCTAAAAGAACTGGGAGTTCTGCCGAAAAAGATGGAGATCCTGTACCTGAAGCTGTAGCTATTTGTTTATCTGTATATGAATCTAATCCTTGTAAATTAAATGTTATTGACTTTTTTGGCCCCGTCGTATTTACAGTCCATGTCAACTGCATAATAATATCTGCCTTAGCGACCTTCTTTAGTTGATCAATAGGACTTTCGCCTGCTTCAGAGCCAGTGTCTTTTGATGCCATCATAGCATCTTCGGCGCTGTTTGATTGTAAGGTTTTTAATACAGATTCCATATTCTTAAGAGGAAAGCCTCTTTCAGCCATTAATCCGTTTATCTTACTTATCACAAGCAGTAGGTCAGCATTTTCTTGAAAGGCTTTTTTGTAATCGGGTATTTTAATCAAAGTTCCTTGATTATCGAACTCTAACATAAAACCATTTGTATTACACCAAACATCACTTGGTACTACCATAATTGTCGGCTTTTTGGCTTGAGATAAGCCAACACTGACAAAAATAAACGATACTATAAATAATATAAAATATTTCTTCATAATTTAAATTTTAGAATCCTGATGACAAGCCTTTAACAATACCTTCATTTTCCAACTCTTTTCTTAGCTGGTCTTTATGCACAGCAACAACAACCCCTATCTTATACTCATTTTTGCTTATCTTTAATCGGTCACCAGCTGCAACAGATCCATCTGTTGATAAACTAATAAACTTCATATACTTTCCTCCATCGCTAAAAAAGGATTTAAAATAGACCTCATGTTCTATTTCCGCATTTGTTGATCTGACAAGTGGCTTTTGTGTTGTACATCCTTGCGCACCCCCTGCATACCCTTTAAATATAATTCCATGTACAGCATTTTTTTTAGCTTGTTCTATTGCGACATCAGGCTTCTTTGAATAAGACCAAACTTTTATTAAATAGGTGCCTTGCTGTCCTTGTTGGACACATTCTAATTCGTAACGCCACTCAACAGTATCTTCGTCTGCTTTTTTCTTTTTGTTTTTTGCTTCTGCTCCAGAAACAGTGCAGAAAAGAAGGATAACTATTAATATATTTAATTTCATATTTTCAGTTTTAAAGATAAATTCCTCCATGATTAGTGGAGGAATTCTTTATTATTTAATTTGTCTAATCAACATGCCTGAATAGAAGTTCTTACCCCCTTTGAAAGATGTTACATTAATCTCAGATTTTTCACTATCAGTCTCGCTTGTAGCAATAAATCGATTATCCCAAACTTTATCTGTTTCAACAGATATATTCCCTTTGCTTACATATTTTGTCAAGCCTGTTTTTGAATCTAGAACTTGTTCGAATACCTCAAATTTTTCACCACCTTCTAATCCTTCTTTCATACCTATTTTTGCGGTAATAGGGAATCCTGAATATAATGGAGTTTTTGTCTTAAAAACATCATATTTTTTCTGAAGTTTAGCATAAACCTTGTCAACATTTCTGACTGTTGCCAAATTGATAACTTGTTCTTCTGTTCTATTCTCCTTAAGTGAGAATGTCACCAAATTATTAGAATGCTCTTTTCCAATATATTTCATTTGAAAAAGATCAGATTTATCGAATGCATCTACTTTTGCAATGTCGATATTTGACTGATCCATATAAAGATCATTATAAAATGTATTCTCAATAGATTCATTCCAATCAAGCTGATATAAATAGGATGTTGTCATTACCAAATAACCTTCCTTGGTCTTTTCATAAATTTTATTCGCAACGTCAATTGCTTTTTTTCGGACCATTGGTATTGACATTTCGTTTGCGCTAGCTAAAGCTACTTCTCTAATCGATGCTGCAATTGGTTCATTACTAACGAAATTCATTTTTGAAACAGCGACAAATGTATTTTTAATTAATTCGACTCCAGCATCAGCCAATACCGAGGTTCCTCTTGCAGATCCTTTTGCAATATTAGCTTCCATCTCTGACGCATTGTAGTAACCTCTTTCACAAATCAAGTTCATTCCGAAAGATCCATCCGTCTTTCTATCATACCATTTTGCGACTAATTTATTTGCGATATTGTTCTCCTTGAAATACTTACTAATAATTAGTGGCATATCATTAGCTAAAGAATCAACAATACCTTCTTTTGCATTCTTAGCAATTCCGCTAGCCATATTCCCGAAACCGGTCTTTGGCTCTGAATTTGCCGCTTTTTCTTCATTAGTTAATAGATAATCTAATGGATTAAAAGACTTTTCTGCAATTTCATGATTATTATATTTCTCAGGAAATGGAGCTGAATTATAGGAATCCATAACAGCATCCTTTTTAGGAAAAGACTCAGACTCTAATAGAATTCTATGCAGTGAACTTCTTCGATACTGTACATCGCTTACAGCTTCTTTTTTCTGGGCTACAGAAACACATGTAACCAACATCAATAAAAGGGTAGAATAAATTAATTTCATAATTGAATATTTTATTTTTGATTTCCTACTCATATGGCTTTTCGGTTTCGCCTTCCATTAAATTTCATTGATAAATAGTAAAACAGAAGTTGGAATCTGTTTCCATAAATATAATTATGACTTAAAAGAAAATAACTGTGGTCAAAAGTAAGTATAATTATTTATAGAACGGGGTGTCAAATGTGCCAAGTTGATTTGATCAACCGTAGTGTCTGATATACTGTTGTTTATAATCTGTTGAAAAACGACTAAGCTTAACTTAGTAAACACATATCGAAATAATACCTCAATGCACTTATTTCCTTGATATTTATCACGTTAAATTACTTTTGTGGCTTTTTTTTAATTTTTAAACCCCTTTCTTAAATTGCAATTATTCTTCGTTTAAGATCATTTAAATTGTGATAGACTTTAGTACTTCCATTATTTGGGTTTAATTTTTTATTATATGATATGTTTTTTCCGAATAGATTATAAAAGCACCTATTAATAGGCATGCTATTCTTATCATATTCAGAATTGTGATTGTTTTCGAAGATCATACTGCTTTCTTTAGAGCTTGGAATTGCCTTATTTGGGTGTGTGCTTTCAGGAAGAGATAAGTCTTTTATTTTGAAATAAATTTCATTATAATTTTCCAAAATAAGTCCTCATTTTCAATACAAATCTTAGTTGTGGAATAAGCTTCAAACTCTAGGATAGGAACTGATTTTAATTCTTTGGATACGGCAATTTTCCATTGATTCTTCTTTAATATTAAGATCGAAATTATTGTAAATATCTATTTAAAAATTAACAGTAGTCTTATCTTCAGCCAATGGAGTAGGAGGTGTGATGACTTCTATTAGTTTTAATACGCTCTTATTGATATTGCGTTTAAATACTTCAATATTCTTTAATCTATCAAGCTCTTATATTGCTCTTCACATGTAAAATATTTTGTCACTGTCAATACTTTTATTTATAATAGTAGTATGGAATTGTTAACAATTCCCTCAGGTTTTGGTGTGTGTATTTTCAATATAATGATAACTAAGATGCAGGCAAATAATAAATAATTAATATTTTTCATAGTTGGTTTTATTTTAAACGATATACTCTTGTGTCTTTTTCATATCAGCATTTCACTTTTTTATAGTTGGATGTTCAGCATACTCTATTATTAATAACTTCAACTATTAAACAGTCAATTTTACTCAAACTATAGGATCCTGTTGCAAATAATTTGCACTACTTCGTGAAAGTGTTAATGGAATGTAAAATGAATTTTTGAGAAAGTTAATGCGATTGGGAAACGGCAGAAATAAGAATTACGACCTCGGTTCCGAATGCTCAGTTTCCTTTGTAATAATCAATGATTTCAATTTCTGACTGATCCCCCCGCTGGTGCGAGATTGTATCTCGTATCCTGCGTAGCAGAAAAAACTCCCACAAATTTCTTATTTGCGGGCAAAGAGTTCAGAATTTTCAATCCCCTTTCAGTAGCAAATAGGGTATAGTATTCATGGGAAACATCGGATTCCAACTCACCCCGTCAGTGGCTATCTGCCCTGAGGGTGGTTTCAAATATAACTTGTCATTGTGAGGAGGAACAGCTTGTCCCGAAATTCGGGAACCTGGCAATCTGTTCAAAATCATGCTCCCGCAGATTTGTAATTTGCAGGCATCGAGTCTAGGATTTAATCCGTAATTAAAGGTATCCATTAAAAACAATCTCGCGTAGCTTTCTAATCTGCAACTACTAATCACATTTCGGATCCTCACTTCAGCTGAGACTCCGAATCATCCTACAATAATAAAACAAGCAAAAATAGTGAAGTGCTTATTAGCGACTTATTCCAATGCTTGAAAATTTTAACATAGCTTAAAAGAATATTTTGAAAATTGATCATTGTTACTCTACTCAATAATTCTATCTAGATAGATTCTATATCGCAAGTGTGGTTTAGTTATTTTTATGATTTAGAAGATATTGATGTTGCAATTTTTTAAATTTAACAATCGTTTATGATTCATGAATCATATTTAGGACAAAACACCTACCATGTCGTCATGTATTGTGCACCTTTTTAAGGATAATATATTAAAAATATGTGCACTGGTGCAAATTCTAACAGGTTGAAAAAAAAGAAATTAACCAAACTTAATAGAAGATGGCATCAAATTACCAAGAGACCCAGAGAGCAAAAGTAGTTGACTTAATTAAAAGTGAGAATCCTGTTTTTTATGGAAGTCAAGGTGGAAGAAAATTCATGACTAAGTATCGAGATTTCGTTCTACTCGATAATTTGAAGAATTTATTTGAGCCAATAAGAACAGAAGTTGTTGAATACTTTAAAGAAAATAAAGTTTCATGGTGGGGAGGAAAAAAGCCTACTGGACATACTCTTTCGTCACAGATTGCATGTGTAAATTATCTTTATCAAATTAGAAATGATAAAATTGCGGTATTAGCTATACTTAAAAATATTTCATCTGAATTTAAAGATGTTTTACCAATAGTTACAGACAAATTCAAACCCGCTTTTATACAATTTGAATCGGTAAGTAACAATGACCACCTTAATGAAGGTGTGCCTAATAGAGGAAGCAATTGTACATCTGTAGATGCTTTGATTTATGCGGTTCACAAAAATGGTTCAAATTGGTTAATTCCAATAGAATGGAAGTATACAGAATTTTATAGCAACCAAAATAAAGCAACAGAGGGTTGTTTGAAAGACCCGCAGAATTGTAAAGGGGAAGTAAGAAAGCGAAGATATACGGATTTAATTAATGATTCAAAGCAGTTAAAATCAACTAATCACAGTTGCTTTTATTTTGAACCATTTTATCAATTAATGAGACAGACTCTTTGGGCTGAACAAATGGTTAATAATAAAGAAAATGAAACTTTAAAAGCTTCTGACTTTTTGCATGTGCATGTTATTCCATCTGAAAATTCAGACTTGCTTGACAAAAAATATAAATGTAGCAATTTGGGAATGGAAGAAACTTGGAGAAATCATTTGCACAATCAATCAAAGTACATGATAATTACCCCTGAAAGGCTTTTATCTGGGATTAACAGTAAAACTTATAAAAACCTTTTGGAGTATTTGGAAATTCGATACAGGTAAAAGAAAATACAGGCTATAACAACCATGTGTTTGGCAACATGCGGTATTCTGCGACACTATACACGAAACATTGACAAATATATACCGTGAATATTTGTTTGACTGATTATCGCATCTTTTAACAACTAAACTACATATTAACTGAAGAAAGCTCAAAACTTAGGTTTTGGGCTTTACTATTATATAGTAGGAAATATGGCGTTCTCTCCTCGGGCCTCGGCAAAAAGTTCGCCAGGGATTCCAAAATCCTTTTGGTCGTACCGCTTGTTTTCCAAATTGTCTCCAGCTCCCACAGATCTGTAATCTGTAGGCAGAGTCCCGGATTTTAATCCCATCAAAACAAACATACGAGCGTTAAAAAGACGAAAACCAAAAAGAAAAGTAAGCTGGCCAAGCCAATCGAAACCCCAATGGCTGCCGAACCAAAATAGAACCCCGTCAGTGGCTTTTCGCCCTGACGGCGGTTTTCAATTCTACCTGTAATTGCGAGGAGGAACAGCGATTCCCGAAATTCGGGAACCTGTCAATCTGTTTAAAATCATGCGCCCAGCTCCCGCAGATTTGTAATCTGTGGGTAAAGAGTTTTGGATTTTCAATTCTGTCAAAATAACCTGTCATCGTCTTTTTTCAGCTCTGACTGTTTTAAATAAATTCAGATCAATTAATTTTTTTTTATGAAAATCGAGAAGTCGGGGGAAATACAATATTATTCACAATTAGGCTTTTTTCCAGTAAGGAAACTTACACAATTTGGTTTTGTATATGGAATTCATTAAACCAGATAATGTATCACTTTATTCTATTTATTTTTTTGCAAGTATTCTGTTAAATAACTCTTCTCCAATATCAAAAGAATCAACTATAAGCTCTTCATACATCTTCCATCCGTTTTCTCCATTTGTAAAAACTACAACTCCTCGTTTCGACTTTGGTAAAAGTAGAACAACCGAATGAACGCCATCATCATGTCCGGAGTGGTATAATGCATATTCGCCATTGCTTAAATCTTCGCAAATTCCCCATCCTAAACCTTGAGACCTATTTGATCCTTTAACGAGGGGTTTTATCATGTCTTCAAATATTTCTTCACTAAGACCATTTCCTTCTATTACTGAAATCCCAAATTTACAATAGTCTTCAATTGTAGTTTTTAATAAGTCTGCGGCACATGCCTCAGAATTTTTTTCCCGTTTTAATGTCCAATCGATAAATTTTCCAGATTTATCGTGAGCAAGAGCATATCTTGATTCATCAATACTTGAATTCCATGTATAATAAGTGTCTTTCATGTGTAAGGGTTTAAACAAAATAGAATCAGCCAATTGTTGGAGAGGCATATTGAACTTCTTCTCAAGTGTACGCCTCAAGTATTCAAATCCTTCTCCTGAATATTTTGTCCCCTTACCAGGATCAAAATTAAATACTAATTTTTTTGATTCCGTTTGTCTGCGCCAATTATCGAAGCCAGATTGATGAGTAAGTAAAAGACGTGGTGTTAATTTTAGATGTCTTGGATCATCAGCAACATCAGGATCGATCCAGTACTGACTTACAGGCTCGTCTAACTGCAATGCTCCCATACTTACCAGTCTTAATGTTACCATAGTTGTGACTGGTTTTGTAAGAGACGCAACCTGAAATATGGTATTATACGGTGCAGGTTCATTTTCCTTCAAATCTCCAAATACCATTATTTGTTTAAGCTTCCCATTTTCAATGAGACCAATTCCAACTGCCGGCACATTGTTTGTATTCAGACATAATTCTATTCTTTTTCTATAGTTGTAAAATGCCGTATCTGCATGTTGTGCATTTACACTGAATATCGTAGATATTAATAAAAAAAGCGTTAGTAATTTTGGTTTAATTTTCATGATTTGGCTTTTAAAGTTAATCGTAATGAATTCGAAATCGATAATGCGGCAAGCACTATTCGTAGTCGTGCATTATTATATTGCCTAATTTCTAAATAAACACAATGGCGTTTATTTCGTTTCTATTTATAGAAAAAGTGTATTTGTCAACCCATATAGAGCAGTAATGAATACATATAATGATTTGCTGTCAATATAAAGCCAATTGTCTGTTAGTAAATTCTTTGTGATATTATTCCAATGATCTGATAGACTTCTTTCTTTGATTGTTGACAATATTTCCTTGCAGGCGGCAAAATTTGCATATTCATACAATCAAAATAAAAAAGTTACGAAAAATATCTGTTATGGTAAATTATAATTTTTTTTAAAAAAAGCGAGAAGTGGGGGATATATAATATTATTCCCCAGCTCCCGCAGATTTGTAATCTATAGGCAAAGAGTTCGGGATT
>JAQBBZ010000173.1:0-6005 GCA_032125735.1 Labilibaculum sp. | reverse complement strand
TCGTAATAATTACGCTGGCGCGGATTTTATTTTCTACCTGCCAGCCGATTTTCCTTCTTACGCACGAAAGTTTGTCGATTTAATAAATCCAAAAATGGCTTTCTTTATTAAGTATGAGTTCTGGAATCATTACTTGAAGGAATTGAAAAAACGAAATATCCCAACCTATATATTCTCTACTATATTCAGACCCAACCAATTGTTTTTTAAGCCTTGGGGTGGATTTTACCGAAGAATGCTCTCCGCTTTCACTCACTTTTTTGTACAGAATCAGGAGTCAAAAGAATTGTTGAATGGTATTGGATTCAAAAATGTATCAATAGCAGGCGATACTCGTTTCGATAGAGTGTACTCAATTGCTACGGGATCGAAAATATTGCCGAAAGTGGAGGATTTCAGTCAGGGAAGACTGGTTTTAATTGCCGGAAGCACCTGGCCGAAAGATGAAGAATATCTAATTAAGTATATCAATACCTCTGAAAACAATTACAAATACATTATTGCTGCTCACGAGGTCGATGAAAATCACATTAAGAATATTGTAGATCAGATTCAAAAACCTTGGGTTCGATATACTAATGCTTCAAAAGAGGAAATTCAAGCTGCCGAGGTTTTGGTTATTGACTGTATTGGTGTTCTTTCTTCTTTATACAGATATGGTGATGTTTCATATATAGGAGGTGGTTTCGGTCGTGGAATTCACAATACTTTAGAGGCGGCGACCTTTGGTTTGCCTATCATTTTCGGACCTAATTACCACAAATTTCAAGAGGCAAAAGATCTGATTGAATTGGGTGCTTCATATTCTTATGAAAAGTGTGAGGATTTGAAAATCCTATTGGATAAGTACTTCGAAAATGAAAAAGAGCGACAACTTTCTGGTGAAAAATCAAAAAAATACGTCGATTCAAAAAGAGGAGCAAGCGCTCAAATTCTTTCCATTATTTAGTCATATTTTAAATAGCTATTCCCTCAATTTCTGAATGCTCAATGTTTATTGAGGGTGCCACGTTTTGTTGTAATCGTTTTTATAAACGATCGTTTTGTGGTGACTAAAATGTTTGAGATCTCAATTGATTTTCTTATATAGATAATGGTGGATATTTTTTTTTTGGAAAACATTTTGCTTTTCCCGAAAAGCTAAGTGTCAATAATTGAGCATATTAACACATACTTGTGGATAACTTTAAATTAAATATTGCATTTATTGTTGTTCAATGTGATGGGTTTATGTAACTTGCATATACAAAATTTTCCCCGTTGTCAAGGGGTAAATTACTGATAGTGAAGCAAAGAAACTTATATAAAACAACCCATTTTTTTACGATCTGAATGAAAGTACAGGAGCAGCAACAACAGACAAAGGAGATGAAGGAAACTTTTAACCCCGAAGAAGCATTTCAGGCAACTTTTCAGTATTTCAATGGAGATGAACTTGCAGCACGTGTTTGGTTAAACAAATATGCGTTGAAGGACTCTTATGGAAATATTTATGAAAAGACGCCGGATGACATGCATCGACGAATTGCAAGTGAAATTGCAAGAGTTGAAAAGAATTACCCGAACCCACTTAGCGAAGAGGAAATCTTTGCAGTGTTGAAAGATTTTAAATACATCGTTCCGCAAGGAAGCCCTATGTCTGGAATTGGAAACGAATTCCAAATTGCATCTTTATCAAACTGCTTTGTAATTGGAAATGATGGTGATTCTGATTCCTATGGTGGAATTATGAAGATCGATCAGGAACAAGTACAGTTGATGAAACGAAGAGGTGGTGTCGGACATGATCTTTCCCACATTCGTCCTAAAGGCTCTCCTGTGAAAAATTCAGCATTGACATCAACCGGAATTGTTCCTTTTATGGAGCGTTATTCCAATTCTACCCGTGAAGTTGCTCAAGACGGTCGACGTGGTGCGCTAATGTTAAGTGTTTCTGTTCGCCATCCTGATTCGGAAGATTTTATTGACGCGAAAATGGAACAAGGCAAAGTTACGGGAGCTAACGTTTCTGTAAAAATGCACGATGAGTTTATGCAGGCCGTTGTTGATGGAACCCAATTTACTCAACAATATCCAATCAATTCAAAGAATCCTACTTACAGCAAAAGTATTGATGCGGGTAAGCTTTGGAATAAAATTGTTCACAATGCATGGAAATCAGCCGAACCAGGAATTTTATTCTGGGATACTATCGAAAGAGAATCGGTTCCTGATTGTTATGCCGATTTAGGATATAAAACTGTTTCTACGAATCCTTGCGGAGAAATTCCATTGTGCCCTTACGATAGCTGTCGTTTGTTGGCTATTAACTTGTATAGTTATGTGGAAAATCCATTTACTGATAAGACTAAATTTAATTTTGAGCTGTTTGCTAAGCACGTAGCGATGGCACAAAGAATGATGGATGATATCATTGATTTGGAATTGGAGAAAATTGATGCAATTATTGAAAAAATCGTTGAAGATCCAGAAGATGCAGAGATTAAGAGAGTAGAGCGTAATCTATGGAAAAACATACGTGAAAAAGCAGAAGAAGGAAGAAGAACCGGGGTTGGAATCACTGCTGAAGGAGATATGCTTGCAGGTTTAAATCTGCGTTATGGAACTGATGAGGCGATCGATTTTTCTGTAGAAGTTCATAAAACAATTGCTATTGAAGCGTATCGTTCTTCTGTATATATGGCAAGAGATAGAGGTGCATTCAAAATTTATGACAAAGAGCGTGAAAGTAAAAATCCATTTATTTTACGCTTAAAAGAAGCAGACGAAAGCCTTTATAAAGAAATGACAAAATACGGTCGACGAAACATTGCTTGTTTAACGATCGCTCCTACAGGAACCACAAGTTTGATGACTCAAACTACTTCGGGTATCGAGCCTGTGTTTATGCCTGTATATAAAAGAAGAAGAAAGGTAAACCCTAACGATAAAAATGTTCGTATCGACTTTATTGATGAGATTGGAGATAGCTGGGAAGAGTTTGTGGTGTTCCATCACAAATTTGTAACCTGGATGGAAGCCAAAGGTATCAATGCAGCTCAGCATTTTACAAGTGAAGAGATTGATGAATTGGTGAAACAGTCACCATACTATAAAGCTACTTCTAATGATGTGGACTGGTTACAGAAGGTTCGTATGCAAGGGAAAGTACAAAAGTGGGTTGATCACTCAATTAGCGTAACCGTTAACCTTCCAAATGATGTGCCTGAATCTTTGGTAGGCGAATTGTACATTGAAGCTTGGAAGAGTGGATGTAAAGGCTGTACGGTTTACCGCGATGGTTCTCGTTCAGGTGTTTTGCTTGCCAATGATGCCAAAGAGGAACGTCTAGGCATGCCAGAAAAGCGTCCTGAAGAATTGGATGCAGAAGTTGTTCGATTCCAAAATAATAAAGAGAAATGGATTGCTTTTATTGGATTGTATAATGGACAACCTTATGAGGTATTTACTGGTATTGTTGATGACGAGGAAGGTATTTTATTGCCTAAATCAGTAAACAAGGGAGTAATTATCAAAAGAAGAGAAGAGGACGGAAGTTCTCGTTATGACTTTCAATTTTGCAATAAGCGTGGTTTTAAAACGACCTTTGAAGGATTATCATATAAATTCGATAAGGAGTATTGGAACTATGCGAAGTTGATTTCTGGTGTACTTCGCCACGGAATGCCAATTGAAGGAGTTGTGAACTTAGTTGCCGGTTTGCAGTTGGATAGTGAGAACATTAATACCTGGAAGAATGGTGTTGAGCGTGCTCTTAAAAAGTACATTCCAAATGGAACTAAAGTTAAGGGAGGAGTATGCGCCAGTTGTGGATCAGAACATATCATCTATCAAGAAGGATGTTTGATTTGTCAATCCTGTGGAACATCAAAATGTGGATAACCGATCTATTATAACAACCGATTATTTTTTGGGAAACTTCAATTGAAGTTTCCCATTTTTTTTATCCTACCCCAATATTGTTAATTACATAGTTATTCTCAAAAGTAACGTGCTTACTCATCTTTTTAACCAAAAGCATTAGATCTTTGGAATTTCCTTTTAATGTTAGTGATAATTGAATTACCTTAGAGGATAAATAACAGTAAAATAATACGTTTTAGTCATTTATGAATTTTTCAACAAACTATAACTGGGAAGGTAAAGTATTGTTGGTTGCGGAAGATGAGGATTTTAATTTCATATTTTTAGAAGAAATACTCATGGATACCAAAGCCCGAATTATTCGTGCCAGAGATGGGCAGGAAGCACTTAATTTTGTTAAATCTGTTCCAGAGATAGATTTGATACTAATGGATATGCAAATGCCTATTATGAATGGCTATGATGCAACCAGAAATATCAAAAAAATAAAAAAGGATTTGCCAATAATTGCTCAAACAGCATATCATTACGGTGAAGCTTATGAGGAAATAATGGCTGCTGGTTGCGACGATTTTATATCCAAACCAATTGATATTGGCGGTTTAAAGGATATGATTGATCGATTCTTGTTTTAAGTTTATTTTCTATTTTTTCTCCCCTTTATTTTTCTCTTATTTCTTATCTTTGTTGCCAAATTAACGGATATTATAATGAACGATAAGAAAGTAAGAGTTCGATTTGCTCCTAGTCCTACGGGGCCTCTTCATATGGGTGGTGTTAGAACAGCCCTTTTCAACTATTTATTTGCCAGAAAGCACAATGGTGATTTTCTATTGCGTATAGAAGATACGGATCAAACAAGATATGTGCCTGGTGCGGAAGATTATATTGCCGAAGCATTAAAATGGTGTGGAATTCAGATTGATGAAGGAGCAACTGTAGGTGGTGAATACGGACCTTACCGTCAGTCGGAGCGTAAGCTAATGTATCGTGAATATGCCGATCAACTGATTGCTTCGGGTAATGCATATTATGCTTTCGACACAGCAGAAGAATTGGATGCTATTCGTAATCAATACGAAGAAGAGAAGAAAACTTTCACATACAATTGCGAAACTCGGGGTAGCTTGAATAACTCTTTGGCTTTACCGGCAGATGAGGCATTAAATAAACTTGAAGCTGGCGAAGCTTATGTAGTCCGATTTAAAATGCCTGTTGGTGAAGAATTGCATTTGGATGATGAAATTCGTGGTCATGTGGTATTTAATACTTCAGCTTTGGACGATAAAGTGTTGTTCAAATCAGATGGAATGCCAACTTATCATTTGGCAAATGTGGTAGATGATTACCTGATGAAAATTTCACATGTAATTCGTGGAGAAGAATGGTTGCCTTCTATGCCTTTGCATGTATTGTTATACAGATCGTTTGGTTGGACAGCTGATATGCCAAAATTTGCTCACCTTCCATTGATTTTAAAGCCAGTTGGAAAAGGTAAATTAAGCAAGAGGGATGGCGATAAGTTAGGATTTCCTGTATTTCCATTAGAATGGACGGATCCTAAAACAAACGAGATTTCGTCGGGATACCGTGAAGGCGGATATTTTCCGGAGGCTTTCGTAAATATGCTTGCATTTTTGGGCTGGAATCCAGGAACTGAGCAAGAGATTTTCTCAATGGAAGAACTTTCTCAGACATTCTCTTTGGAGCGTGTTGGTAAATCGGGTTCTAAGTTCGATCCTGAAAAAACCAAATGGTTTAATCGTCATTATTTAATGACTAAATCAGATGAAGAGATTGGGGAATTGTTTACAGAACAAATTTTAAAGGGAAAAGGTATTGAAACTGATCAGAAAACGGTGAACCGGGTTTGTGGTATGGTTAAAGATCGTGTAGACTTTGTTTCCGAGCTTTGGCAACATGTAAATTACTTTTTTGAAGCACCGACTGAGTTCGATGCAAAGACCGTGAAGAAGGGCTGGAAAGAGGATTCTGCCGATTTGATGATTGAATTGAAACGCATTTTAGAAGGAATCGAAGATTTCTCATCTGCTAATTCGGAAGAGATTGTAAAAGAATGGATCACTGCTAAAGAAATTGGTTTCGGAAAAGTGATGAATCCTTTCCGTTTGGCTATGGTA
>JAQBBZ010000172.1:0-34049 GCA_032125735.1 Labilibaculum sp. | reverse complement strand
TATCCAATGTTTCAAAATCGAATTCTGATTTAGAAACCAACTTGTCTCCAGCAAGCTCGAAGTTTTCGTTCTCAGCTATCGCGTAAGTGAAAGTTTGACTTGCATCAACATCACTGGCTCTTAGCGTACCAACTTCGTTTCCAATTACAGAATTCTCGGCAATCGTATTAGCAGAAAGTTGAATGGCCATTGGGGCTTCGTTTACATCCGTAATTTGAATGCTGAAGCTCTGCTGGTGAGTCAATCCATCTTGATCAGTAACTGTAATTTCAAGAGAATAAGAATCCTGTGTTTCAAAATCAAAACTTGCTTTGCTGACTAGCTTATCGCCTTCAATCTCGAAATTCTCATTTTCAACTATGGTGTAAGTGAAAGTCTGATCTGCATCAACATCACTAGCTGTTAGTGTTCCAATTTCTTTCCTTGCATCGGCATTCTCAACTATCGTATTGGCAGAAAGTTGAATGGCTGTTGGTGCATCATTTTCAGCAGTGATATTCACGTTGAAACTCAAATCCGAATAATAGGGGTAATCTACGGCATAAGAACAAGATCTTGAATTTGCCCTGAGATGAATCGTATTACTGCCATATTTATTCTTCAATGTTTCAACCAAAAGAGCGTTGCCTTCTATTTTTGCAGAGATGGCTTCACCTTCTATCTCAACAGAATATCCTAACTGACAGTCGAAGTTTATAGGACGGGTAAAAATAGCGTTTAAGTCCAAATTTATTACTTGGCCTGCGTCCTCTTGAAACTCCTGATCGGCAATTGGATTTTGCACATATGGATGCAAATAGGGCTTATCGCTAAATGGTTCAAATGGGATATTATCAGCAATGGCACAACCTTTTCCATTAGGATTTATGCTGCCATTATAGGGGCCACTTGCATCGCCAAACCAGTTGTTGGCAGCCGAAAAGTTGGTGCCAGGCACTCCAGACATAAAATTCTCACAATCAATAATATCATTCTCGCTAAATTGAGTATTATCAATGGTGTTACTGGCAAAAGCAATTGCATTTATACAATTCTGAAAAGACCAATGCGAGATTTCATTATCCCCAACTTTCGGAAAGGTATAACCCGTGGAGGCATAGAACACCTTGCAGTACGGCATTCCATTCTGATTATCCAAAGGAACTTCGATGGTATTCCAGTCACCTGCCTGGGGGTGTGTTAAATCTCCATCGCCGTTGGTATCTCCTCCATGCTCATCATCTTTGTAAGAGGTAAAAACAATTGGTTCAGTATTTTTTTTCCAGCGATTCATGTACGATAAAAAATAATTATAACGGAGTTCAGAAGTTAGTTTGGCTCCCTCCTTAAACTTAACTACGACACCAGCTTCAATGAAAAGTTGAGCAGAGCCTTTTAGATTAAAATCTTCTTCAATTACATAAATACTGCCTTTTTTAAACGTATGAGGCCTATCGGTATCCCCTTTAAAAAGGTAGATTTCTCCCTCTTTAAAAGGAACACAAGAATGTGTATGTATATCTTCGATATAGCTGCCGTCTGTAAGAACTGCAAAAAATCTATAACGATATGAAATGCAATTACTTAAACCATCGTCGAAATACGAATTGGCTGTAATTAACCCATTATGAATCTCTTGACTATTCCTAAGTATAACATAGCCCACTAATTCAGCACTGTCGAAATCTGTCCACTCAATGCTTACACAACCATCACCCGGAACAAGCTTAACTTGGAAATCAGTTTGTGCACTAACAGTGGAATTACAGGTTATTAGTATTAAAAGAGGTAATAGGGTATGAGTAAAGAGTTTCATAGGCAAATATTAAATTGATAAGCTAAGTAAATTGATAAAGGCCTAAAATTAATGAGCCTTTATCAATGAATAGTCTACAAGCATACAGCATTCATAGAATTAACAGTTACTTTTTTGCTCAGGTCTGAATCTCTCAACCAACAATTAAAATCTGCTTTGTATGTTTTTTTGGTTTCTAAATCTACAACTATGACAAAATCAAGGAACCACCCAGATCTTTTTGGCTTATTGTCATGACACATTTCTATATCAGTGATTGCTCCAATATTTTCCGCAGTAATAGTAAATCCATCGGAGTTATCGTTCTCAAAATCATCTTTATCTTTGTTATTAAGATGAATTCTTTCGGTATCACCATTTTCACCATATAGTTTAATATATACCATGGCACTTGTTCCTGCATATTCAATGGAACCTGTTTTAACTAGAATTGAATACTTTTGATTAGTCGACATTACTTTTGGGTTTAATGAATTATTATTTAAGATAATTTGCAAACTCTTCTTCATGTTGAAGAGTAATTTCAGTATTACAAATCTAATTTATGAGGGGGGAAACATTGTTGACTTATGCTAAGAAAAACTTAATACTCAAAAGACTAACTCTCTGCACCATAAAACAAATGTAGTAGAAGTGACGTACCCCCTTTTTAGAACATTTCTATAAAACAGAAGGTGTTTTTTAAGTAAACCTGTCAGATTTTAGGGGTGGAGAAAGTTGTAGTTGTGGGTTTGAATCTGGCAATACTTTACAACTGAAAACCACCTCCCCCTTAAAAAAGGAGGAGAAAATGAATGGTTTATCGAGATAAAGTCTAGAATTGCTGAAAATAATTGTTGAGGTCTGTTTCTTCGGGGGTATTCAGTTTTTTTCGCAATCGATGTCGGGCAGTCTCTACGGAACGTAAAGAGGTGCCGTTAATGGCCGCAATTTCTTTACTCGTTAAATTGAGTTTTAGAAAGGCGCACAGTCGCAGTTCTTTCGAACTCAGGTCTGTATGCTCTTTGGTGAGGTTTTTATAAAAATCGGCATGAACCTCTTGAAAACTTTTCTCAAAATCGGCCCAAAGCTCATTTTTCTTCACGGTTCTGATCTCCGAAATCATCTTTTGAGAAAATTCCTTTACATCCGAAGTTTTCAAGTATTCCACCGTTGACAATCTTTCCGATATTTCTTCCAAAAGTTTGTCGTTCTGCACAAAACGCAAAGCATTCATCGTAAGCGCTTTACTGTGATGAATGATGTTGTTTTGCAAAATTACGTTCTTGTTTTTTAACAGATACTGTTTTTGAATGAACACCATTTTACGAAGGCGGTTGACCACAATGGCAACAATAAGCAGCGTAATGGTAATTAGAAACACCGCAAGAAAAAGAATCATTCTTAGATTCCCCTTGTGCTTTTCTTCGGCAAGCTGTGCTTCTCTTAGTTCATAATTGTATTTGGTGGTTAAAGCAGTTACTTCCTTGTTCAGGTAGGTTTTAAAGAGTTGTTTTTCTACACGATATACTTTCTCCAAATATTTTTTTGCCAATAGGTAATCGCCAATAGAATCATGAGCATCGGATAAAAACTGGAAGGTTTTGCGATAGATTTGCGGATACTCCTCTCCTTTTCTGATTTCCAAAAGATGTTCGCCTGTCGCAATTGCTTTCTGAAATTGACCTTTCTTCTGATAGGCCCAGGTCAGGTTATTACTCGCATTCACATAATCGATAGTGTAAGCCAGATCATTAAACATTATTTCTGCCCTTTTTAGGCAGATTACAGCACTATCAACATCCGATTCATAGTGCATTAAATAATGGCCAATTTGATTGTCCGCAAGCGCCATTAAATCCTTATACTTGTATTTTTGGGCCAATTGCAGGGATAAGTTGGAATATTTCAGGGTTGAATCCAATGGATTACAAGAAGAATTTGTAAAGTTTACTTCACCCGTTTTGCATTCATCGTAGTAAGCCGCCATTCGGCTATATGCATAGGCCCTATTACGGTGCGATATATTTGGCTGATCTAGTGTTGAATACAAAATATCGAAACCAATTTTAAATTGCTTTTTCACTCTGTGAGCTTCGGCTATTTTAATACTGCAATAGTGTTGTTTATTGAGATCATCAGTTTTTAAAAGTAATTCCTGAGCCTTCATCAATTGAGGAATGCCTTCGGTTACATCAGAGTTAGCCGAGTTGATACTTCCCAATAAAATAAGAAGTTCCGCTCTTAGTTTTTCATCCTTTTCTTCAAGTTGAGAAAGTCGTTTAAAACAATTGGTAAGTATAATTTTAGAAGAATCAATAGGTAGCAATTGATATTTTGCCTGAGTCTCAAGCAAGTCAATTCGTATTTTCTGAAGATTATTTAGATTCGGAAGCGCTTTTAATTGCTGCATATTATTCAAGCAAGAATCAAAACTGCAATACAAATTGTCTTCTCCCCTTTGGTAGATGGAATTAAAATCTGTGTTATTCTGAGAATAAGCAACAAACGAAAAGAGTATAACGAGAGTAGAAACAATCAACTTCATTGGCCGGTTTTATAATGGATTCGCTTGGAATAGAACGATTTTATCAACAAAACTAACCAATTATCAATAGTATTTGAGTAAATTACAGACTTAAAATCAAATCATAATTACTTCAATTTATCATTTTCATTGTGTCTGTTACTATCTCTTTTAGTCTTCTTTTCCAGATTCTTCTGAAAAGCTTCATTCAAATCGACTCCTGTCTGATTCGCCAGGCACATTAAAACCCACAAAACATCAGCCATTTCATCAGCCAAATCAACTTCTTTATCACTTTCCTTGAAAGATTGTTCGCCATATTTTCGCGAAATAATTCGAGCCACCTCTCCTATCTCTTCGGTTAAAATAGCCATATTGGTCAATTCGTTAAAATAACGAACTCCATATTTTTTAATCCACTGATCTACTTTCTCTTGGGCTTCTTTTATTCCTATCTGATCCATAGTTTATTCCTTGTTTTTAGTATCCATTACAATGGTAACCGGACCATCGTTCACCAATGAGACTTGCATTTCGGCGCCAAATTTTCCTGTTTCCACCTTCTTTCCAGATTCTTTTTCCAGACAATACACAAAATTCTTATACAAAGCCACTGAAACATCCGGTTTAGCCGCAGAGATATAAGAGGGTCTATTTCCCTTTTTCGTTTTAGCATGCAAAGTAAACTGGCTGATTGCCAACACATTACCATCAACATCCAACAGTGATTTATTCATCACTCCTTCTTCATCATCGAAAATTCGAAGATTGCATATTTTTTTACTTAACCATTCCGAATCTTCTGTAGTATCAGCATTCTCAATCCCTACCAAAACCATTAGTCCTTTCGAAATTTGTCCGATTATTTTAGAATCTACACTCACCGAAGCTTGGGTAACTCGCTGAATCACAACGCGCATATCAATATATTTATTAAGATTGTAATTTATTAGTCTTTTCAAATATAACACTTCAAACCTAAGAGTAACAACATAGCTAAAGCTGATTTTCTTTACAACACCTCTATTAAAACTGAATCTAAATTAAGATATTTCCCAATAAATAATCATATTTGTATGATCAAGAAATTAACAAACAATTCATGCTATATTTTATCAGTTCATCTAATAATCCGGCCTTTAACATTGCCACGGAAGAGTACTTATTAAAAAATTACGAGGACGATTTCTTCTTTTTATACATCAATACCCCTGCCCTAATTGTTGGGAAACATCAGAATAGTTTGGCTGAGATTAATCTGGAAAAGGCCGAAGAGGAAAATATTCCGGTTGTAAGAAGAATGTCTGGTGGTGGTACCGTTTTTCACGATGAAGGAAATTTAAACTATTGCTTCATAAAAAAAGGAGATAATGAAAAACTAATCAATTTTAAAAAATACAGTCAACCCATAATTGATACCCTGCAAGAACTTAATATAGATGCAAAATTCGAAGGAAAAAGTGATTTAACCATTGAGGGAAAGAAGTTTTCAGGCAATGCATCACACATCTTCAAAAACAAGGTCATGCAACATGGCACAATGCTATTTTCAAGCGATTTAAAGCGCCTAAACCAATTACTGAAGGTGAATCCACTCAAGTTTAAGGACAGAGGCATAAGATCGATTAGAAGTAAGGTTACTAACATCTCGGAATACCTTTCCAATTCAATAAATATTGAGACGTTTGGTCAATTAATCTTACAGGATTTGAAAACAAAATTCCCTGATGCCAAAAAATTTGAGCTATCAGCAATTGATATTGAGAAGATAGAAGTATTAATGGCAAAAAAATACAATAACTGGGAATGGAACTATGGCTACTCTCCCAATTATACATTCGAGAAACTATCCAATTTCTCAGAAGGATCAATTTTAGAGATTAATATAAAAGTAGAGAAAGGTATTATTAAAAATTTCGAATTATGTGGAAATTGCCTTGTAGAAAATCAGATTTCTAAGTTTAAAACTAAATTAATTGGGCAACATCACGATAAAAATACTATATACAAGATACTTACGCATCTTGATTTGAATCTATTCTTTATCAAAATTACAGATAAAGAAATTTTGTCAGCTCTTTTTTAAAAATTTCGTCTTTTTAGAAACAATATTTAAGATTAAAAAAATCTCTATCAACGCCTTAAGTAAAATCACCTAATTAAAATATTTCCAAATAGTTAAGGCTTTAGAATTCCCTAATTCAATTTCCAATTCTGCGACTGTGGCTTTCTTCACATTTTCTACCGATTTAAACTTTTGAATTAACTTCTGAACCGTTTTAGGCCCAATTCCCTCAATTTGGTCTAATTCGGAAACGATAAATGCCTTCGATCGCTTTTGCCTATGAAAAGTAATTGCAAAGCGATGTGATTCATTTCGTAAGTGTTGAATGGTTTTTAGAGTTTCTGAATTCTTATCCAGATACAATGGGTATGGATCTCCCGGAAAATAGATTTCTTCTAGTCTCTTAGCGATTCCAATTACGGAAATCTTTCCACGTAATTCTAATTTATCTAAACTATTTAAAGCAGCACCTAGTTGCCCTTTTCCACCATCAATCAAAATTAATTGTGGTAAACTCTTTTCCTCATCAAGCAACCTTCTATATCTTCTGTAAATAATTTCTTCCATCGAGGCGAAATCATTAGCTCCAACTACTGTCTTAATATTATAATGGCGATAGTCTTTTTTATAAGGTCTTGCATTTCGAAAAACTACACAAGAAGCAACGGGATTAGTTCCTTGTATGTTCGAATTATCGAAACATTCAATATGAACCGGAGCATCTTTCAATCGTAAATCGGTTCTCATTGTCTCTACAATTCGATCAGCATGAGATTCTTTTATAGACTTATCGCCTTTCTTTAACTTCTCGAGACGGTAGTATTTGACGTTGCGTTCAGATAAGTCAAGTAATTTCTTCTTGTCGCCACGTTGAGGAACTACAAATCGAATATTTTCAATCGATAAATCAAGTTCAAAAGGGACCAAAATTTCTTTTGCTGTACTATAAATCTTTTGGCGAATTTCAGTAATAGCTAATAAAAGTAAATCTTCTTTACTTTCATCCAGCTTCTTCTTCATCTCAATGGTATGCGCTTGAATAATTGCTCCATTTACAACTTTTAGAAAATTTACGTAAGCGGAGTTTTCATCATCTACTATAGAATAAATATCCACATTAGTAATTGATGGACTCACAATCGTAGATCGACTTTGGTATTTCGATAATAGTTCAAGCTTCTCTTTAATGATTTGAGCTTCCTCAAATTTAAAATCAACAGCTAATTCCTGCATCTTTTCCTTCAAGTGTGAAGTTACAGTACCTATATTTCCTTTTAGAATATTTCGTATATCTGCAATTTTCAAATTGTATTCTTCTTGATTTTCTTTCCCTACACAAGGAGCCTTACAATTTCCAATATGAAATTCTAAACAAAGCTTAAACTTTTGACCCCTTACACCCTCCTCACTCAATTTTAGATTACAAGTTCGCAATTGATACAAGGAGCTAATCATATCCATTAAAATCCTTACCATTTTAACACTTGTGTATGGGCCAAAATATTCAGATCCATCTTTCAGTAAATGCCGAGTAACAAGTACTCTTGGAAATTCTTCTTTTTTAATACAAATCCAAGGAAATGATTTGTCATCCTTCAAGAGAACATTATAGCGAGGCTGATGTTTTTTAATTAAGTTATTTTCTAATAACAATGCATCAGCTTCCGACTCCACCACAATGTGCCGAATGTCCACAATCTTGCGAACCATTATATTAGTTTTTGCCGAATCGTGTACCTTATTAAAATAGGAAGCAACTCTTCGTTTGAGTCGCTTTGCTTTTCCTACATATATAATCGTATTGTTCTCGTCAAAGAACTGATACACTCCTGGCTCTTCCGGTAAGCCGGAAACCAAGGATTTTAAATGATCTATATTTTTGTTTTTTATCACTTTATAATTTTCCTCTAATATAGCTTACTCTTCTTTAAAAAGATTAATCACCTTAAATTCATTTACATCAAATAAACCTTTGTCAGACAATTTTAACTTAGGAATAACCAACAAAGACATAAATGCAAGTGTCATAAATGGGGATTCAAAATTAGACCCAAGAGTTGAAGTAAAATTGCTCAATTTTGTATACTCTCTTACTAATTCTTCTCCTGTCTTGTTCGACATCAAACCAGCTACCTCTAATCGAACCGATTCACTTTCTCCGTTATTTACAGCAACAATACCACCCTTCATTTCAATTAAGGTATTAATTGCATGTAGTAATTCTTCATCACTTGTACCCACGGCAATAATATTGTGACTATCGTGAGCAATACTTTCGGCAATAGCTCCCTTTTTATAACCAAAGCCTTTCGCAAAACCCATTACAGGTTTTCCATTATCGTAACGACTCATCACAACCATTTTCAACAAATCATTATCTACATCCGACACAACATTTGAACCCTCAACTTTCGGTTTGCACAAAACGGAATCCGTTATTAGATCACCATCTTTAACCACCATTGCTTGCAAAGAACCATTTTGAGGTTTTACAAATAAATCGGATAATTCAATCGGCTTGCGACTGAAATTATTCAAGATAATTTCATTGTTAACATGAAACAAAACTTCATTGTTTTTATAAATGCAAATTCCTTTTCTAAATGCTTCTTTTACGATAAATGATTCTGGATTATCGATCACAATAAAATCTGCTGGATGGCCAACCTGTAGCAAACCCAAATCCAAACCGTAGTGATGAATTGGATTGTAACTTGCTGCCCGCAGTAATGAAAATAAATTCAATCCCTTTTTAAGTCCTTTTTTAATCAAGTAATTTATATGCCCTTTTTCCATCAGATCATCAGGATGTAAATCATCTGTACATAGCATGATTTTTTCTGGATGAGTATCGAATAAAGAACAAAGTGCATCAAAATCTTTAGCAGCACTTCCTTCTCTTATTTGAATCATCATTCCTAATGAAATTTTTTCAAGAGCTTCTTCTAGAGTTGAACATTCATGATCTGCCGAAATACCAGATGCCACATATTTTTTCAGATCCTGCCCTTTTAATCCGGGAGCATGACCATCTATTTTTTTACCAAGCTTTTTACAAGCAATTATTTTTTTAAGTACCTCAAGATCGTCATTAATTACTCCTACAAAATCCATTACCTCTGCAAGACATACAACCTCATCTCTCTTCAATAAGCTTTCAACAATATTACTGTCTAAAACAAAACCTGAAGTTTCGTGAGGTGTGGCAGGAACACATGAAGGAACACCAAAGCGAATTTCCAACGGAACCTTTTTTGCATCATTAATCATGAAATCGACCCCAATCTCACCCAACACATTTGCTATTTCATGCGGATCTGTCACCAATCCTAATGTGCCTTGACGAACTGCTAAATTTGCAAATCGGCTTGGTATTAAAAGAGAACTTTCAATGTGCATGTGTGCATCAACAAGTCCTGGTAAAATATATTGATCCGGAACAGAATCTCTTGGGATAATGGAAGTAATTCGCCCTTCTTCAACTACGACTTCTGCGTTGATTATTTTCCGAGAAATAACATCTACTACTTTACCTGATATTGAAAATCTATTACTTGTCATATCCTGTTTATTAGCATTTGCAATGACCTATTTAAATTGATTAAATAGCTCTTAATAGCCTTCAAAAATGCCCGGAATTAGCCTTTTCAAGTACGAAAAGCCGATTTCGGGCGTTTTAAGGAGTAAACTATTTTAAAATACTCCTTGGTTCCACGTGGAACGTTACCGTCCCATAAGCACCAAAAGAACGTTTATATCGCTGGGTGAAACACCCGATATACGGGAAGCTTGTCCTATAGTTTGCGGTTGTATTTTATTCAACTTTTGTCTAGCTTCAGTCGAAATTGATTGTAAACTTGTATACTCAAAACGACCTTTTATATTTATATTTTCCAAGCGCGTTAGTTTTTCTGCAATCAATTTTTCCCTGTTAATATAGCCTGAATATTTTATGAGAACCTCCGCTGCTTCAATAGTTTCTTCTCTCCTATTTGGTATTGAATTGATCACTTCTTTTAACGGTAATATATCTTCCACTAAATCCAAAATCTGAACTTGAGGTCGAAGAATTATATCGTATAATTTCACTCCTTGTTTTAATGGAGCTGTACCCAACCTCTCAAGTACCGGATTTAAGAATTTTGGTTTACAACTAAACTCTCTGCAAAAGGTAACTAATTTATCTCTAAATTCAATTTTCTCTTCAAGCAAATCTATTCGCTTCTGTCCTACCAATCCTAATTTAAAAGCCTTAGGGCTTAGACGAAGATCTGCATCATCTTGTCTTAATAAAATACGATATTCTGCTCTCGAAGTAAACATTCGATAAGGCTCATCAACACCTTTAGTTACCAAATCGTCAATTAAAACACCAATGTACGCTTCATCTCTATTTAGAGTAAAAGCATCTTTCCCTTGCACCAATAAACTAGCATTAATACCTGCCATCATTCCTTGAGCTGCTGCTTCCTCATAACCGGTTGTCCCATTAATCTGACCAGCAAAGAATAAATTGGAAACTAATTTGGTTTCCAATGTATGATAAAGTTGAGTAGGATCGAAATAATCATATTCAATTGCATATCCCGGACGATACATTTTCACTTTTTCTAAACCTGGAACTTTTTGTAACGCTTTTAACTGAACATCCCATGGAAGACTCGAAGAGAATCCGTTGATATAATACTCATGAGTGTATTCCCCTTCAGGCTCCAAAAAAAGTAAATGTTCTTGTTTCTCGGCAAAAGTAGACAGTTTAGATTCTATACTCGGACAATATCTTGGTCCTGTACTCTGAATCGTTCCATTGTACATTGGAGATTCCTCAAATCCTTTACGCAGTTCATTATGAACTTCAAGATTTGTATACGTAATATAACAGGGTCTCTGTGTAAGAGTTCTATCTACATGGTCGGTTAAATAAGAAAACTGATAAAATCCTTCTTCTCCATCTTGTCTTTTCATCACAGAAAAATCGATACTTCGACCATCTAAACGAGCTGGCGTTCCGGTTTTCATTCTGCCTACTTCAAAACCAATACTTTTCAATTGTTCACTAATACCTACCGATGCTGGTTCTGCAGTTCTACCACCTTTTTCTTGCTTGCTCCCAATATGCATTAACCCATTAAGGAAAGTTCCATTAGTCAGAATTACGGATTTAGCAGTAATATCAATTCCTAATTTAGTAGTCACTCCTACTGCTTTCCCATCTTCTATAATTACCCCAACAACGGCATCCTGCCACATATCAAGATTATCTGTATTTTCAACAATTTTTCGCCATTCTGAAGAAAAAATCATTCGATCGCATTGTGATCTTGGACTCCACATAGCAGGCCCTTTTGAGCGATTTAGCATTCGGAATTGAATGGAAGAACGGTCGGTAACTATTCCTGTGAATCCTCCCAAAGCATCTAATTCTCGAACAATTTGCCCTTTTGCAATTCCACCGATAGCGGGATTACATGACATTTGAGCAATTTTGTTCATATCCATGGTAATCAAAAGAACCGAAGATCCCAGATTTGCCGCAGCTGTTGCTGCCTCACATCCGGCATGACCGGCCCCCACTACTATTACATCATACTTAGGCAACATATAATAAAAGATATTTGTATTTGTTATTCCTTATCTTAGCGTAAAGATAGCAATTTAATCTATATCGCTGAATATCAAAAGACTACCCTAAGATGGTTCGTATTAAACATCTAGAATTCAGATCAATAAACTTAAAAAATTTTACAAATCTAATCAATATCGGAAAGTAATGCTAATGATTCGTCTTCCTTTTGGGTCATTATTTTCTGATCCTCATCAGTTTTATCGTCAATTCCCATTAAATGGAGAACTCCATGAATCATTACACGATGCAATTCCTGAAGGTATTCGCATCCATATTCTTTTGCGTTATCCTGAACCGTATCTACACTAATAAATAAATCTCCTGATGCAATATCAGAAACAGTATAATCAAAAGTGATGATATCTGTAAAGTAATCGTGATTTAGGTGTTCACGATTCATTTCAAGCAAGTAGTTATCAGAACAGAAATAGTAATTTATCTCTCCTATTTCGAAACTATTATTAACAACAACGCGATTGATCCATTCGCTTAAACGCTTCTGATCAATCGCGGGAATATTAGTTTCACACGTATCGTAAGTAATCATCATTTTTTTATCCAAAAATAAATTTCATTTCAACAATTGCACCATTCTCACCAAATTCAATATCATCTGCTAAGTGATTCATTAGAAAAATTCCTCTTCCATGGGTTTTTTCCAGATTTTCGGGAAGAGTTGGATCAGGTATATTCATGTAATCAAATCCTTTTCCTTCATCACCAATAAAAAAACTAATCGATTCGTCATCGATATTGTATCCAATTCTCACCTTTTTGGTAACATCTAGTTGATTTCCATGCAAAATGGCATTATTCACGGCCTCGATGATGGCAACCGAAATTTTTCCGTAAACTTCAGAACTAAGGTTATGAGATGAAGAAATTTCATCTATGAGTTTTTCAACTCTACTTATATTTTCTAATTCGGACGGAAAGATTAGTAATTTTTCTGATTTAGTCATTATTTAATTTGATCATGTAATCCAAATACATTTTATTATAATAGTCGAGCATTTTTACATAAGAGTCATTTAAAACACCTTCAAAATCTGCTTGTCCTCTTTTATACTCAAATATTTCAGTAGGGTTACTTAATTTAATTACATTTCCTGAATTACTTTCTCTCTTTTCATCAAAATCTTTCTCCTGGTGTGCCTTTTCGGCTTCTAAAAGACGCGAAATTATCCTATTTTGTCTATTAATTGTACTCGAATTTATAGAAAAATTCGATATGTCCAACTCCGTTTGGTCAATCATTTTCATGATTTCACGCAATATTTTTTCAGTTTCATCCCCAACACTTCCTTTTTGCAGAATTTCACTTAAATTATGTTGAAACATTTCCTGCTTTTGTAAAAACTTACCCAGCTTTTCATTGGAATTATTTTTACCATTTCCTGATTTAATTTCCTGAATCATCTCCTCCAACATCTTTTTTAAGGACTGTTGTTCCGATTGCATTCCTGAAAAAGATGGTTTACCTCCTTTTTGATCGCCAATTTGATCACCAGGCATGGCATTAGCCATTTGTTCCATTAGCTGTTTTAGTGCTTCGGAAAGAAACAGTGATAATTCATTAACTTCTGTAAGTACTTTTTGTTGCGTAACGTTAGCTTGAATTTTTCTACGATTGTTAGCCTCTTCAAGAACCTGATCAAGATAATTACTAATATCAAAGATTCTATTCCCTATTAAAGATGCAACTTGAGGTGAGTGAGATGAGAGAGCAAGTAAGGAATCCTGAATTAACAAATACTCTTCTTTTAATCCTCCCTGTTCTTCAATCATTCTAACAAATAAAGGATTTCGATAATCCACCGTTTTATAATCAGTCAATAAGGCTTCCTGCTGAAATGAAAATTCCATTAGGTTATTCATTAAGCGAATTAAATTATCTATATCAACCGTAAGTTGAGCACTTACACTTTTAGAAAAATTATTATTCAACTTCTGAGCAAGCGCTTTTTGTTTTTTCGAAGTAGCCTTCATATTTTTCGAAGCATTGCTATTTTTACCGTCCTCTAAAAAATTTTTTGACTCTTCCATCATTTCCGAAATCTGCTGAAGATCTTCGGAAGGATTTTGAAATTGATATGGATCATTGATGCCTGAATTCTTTTCGAGAAGATTTTCAAGATCTTTCTTCACGGCATCCCATTTTTGGCTTTCCTGAAGTTGCTGAGAATTCATTTTTTCCTCCTGCTTGTGCCCTAGGGTACTAATTTCCTCCTGATTATCGGCTATTTTATCAATTCTATCAATAATTTGATTCATACGAACCTCAATATCATATCGTTCCAGTAAACTTAGGTTGCGATCCATTTGTTTCTGAAAATCATCGAACGACATGTTTAATTGGTTCCCAAGCTTATTTAAATCTTCAGATTTGAAATCTTCAGCCAATTTGTTAAATTCTTCGAATAATTTTTTCAATTCGTCATTCATTACATTTTCGAGAAGTTTTTCAATTTGTTTTTGCTTTTCGAGTAACAATAAATCTTCTTGACCCGAAGAATTCATTAATTGATTTTTCTTCAGATTTTCATTTTTGATATTATTCAACAATTCATCTAGTGCCTTCTTTTTAGAATCAATATCTTGAAACAATTGTTGTTGTTGCCATTTGTCACCAGTTCCATCCAACAAATTTTTCTGCAGGCGCTTTATATCTTTCTGAATAGATTGACTCAAATCAATTCCTTTTTCGATTCGATTAGAGATACTATCTTGAATACTGGTGTTCAAATCATACAACTGCTTCGAATCCGGAACTAATAATGAAAATTGTTGGGACTGAGTCATCTTCGGATTATTAACCTCATCATTATCGAAAACTTCGAAATAATATTGTACATGACTCCCTTCGCTAACATCAACACTTGCAAAATCAAAAGCAAAATAAAATTCTTGAGAACTGAGATTACGACTAATAGTTATGGGAATGTAAACAGGTAACTGATCATTAATTAAATAACTAAACCGCAATTTCGAAAACCCATAATCATCTTTCAAAACACCTTTAAAATAGTAAGCTGTAGTTAATACCGAATCTTGTATAATTGATACCTGAATTTGCGGATAAAGATCAGGTAATACATCAATTGAATAGTTGGCAAAAAGCTGTTTTTCAAATTGCTCATTACTAACAATAATTTGGTAGGTACTTTTCACGAAAATCTTCTTAAAAAAGGTAAAAGTATTGTCTTCCTTTTTTGAATCTAAATGATTTAGTGTATCGCTAAAAACAAGGCTAACCGCATTTGCATCTTCTCCTTCAATATTCCATTGCAATGATGCTCCCTCGGGGACACTTATATCGCCCAAATTTTGTTCCTTTCTCTCGGGTAATTTAGTATATGCTGGTGACTTTACCCAAAGCTCAAAAGACTTAATTCCTGGCTTTAGCAAGAGTTCCAATTGATAGGTTAAGGAAACTACCTTTCCGGCTTTTAAATAGAAAGATACATCGTTATTTACATTCCTAAAAAGATAACTAAAACCATTGCTTCCTTCCTTTTTTAAAAGGAACTGGTTTCCTTCAGAAACGAGGTAGACGTCTGCTGGTACGTATTTCCCTTCTGTTTGCACTTTTAATTGAAAATCAGACCCCCGAACAACCTTTATGGGTTGTTGGTCTAAAATAAATTTAAAGTCGGCTGGTGCGATGTATTCCTGCCTAAAATGAACTAATCGATTAGCACTACTTGAGTACATATCGGGCAAAACAAGATAGGTTCCTACGATAGCAATAACAACAATTGCAATGTATTTTAAATAACTAAAATTTGATTTAAATGATATTGCTTTTCGGAAAGGAATTAATCGAATAGATTCCATTCTTTGGCTGATGCTAGCCATTAAAAGAGAATCGGAAGCTGATTCATTTTTAGTAGAAAGCTCTGTAAGTTCAAGAGTATTTATCAATCGATCCTGAAGATCCGGAAAATATTGAGTAATAATAGTAATTGCTTGTCTGTAGCTAATTCTTTTCCCAATCTGAAACAATCCAATTATCGGTAAGATAATTAGTTTTATCAGCATTACTGAAAAAACCAAAATTGAAAAAATCGCTAAAAATGTTCGAATAGAAACTGAAAAGTAAAGCAAATATTCGCTATACGAAACAATTAAGAAATAAGACAGGACCAAAACAATGCTAAGAAGTATACCTCTTAACAGTTGATTTTGATAGTATTTTCGAATAAATCGATCTAATTTTTCGATAAATATTTCATGACTTGAATCCATACCAACTACTACGTAAAAGAGTTAATTACGATACAACCACAAGGAAGGATCTAATTTTGTGCTCCCTTTCCATAATTGGAATTTAAGAACTGTTTGGCTTTGTTCCTGATCGGTGTAAACCATACCAATTTTTTCTTTAGAAGTAACTGTATCTCCTTTTTTAACTGTTACCGTTGAGAGATTTGAATAAACTGAGAAGAACTCACCATGACGAATAATTATCACATTATTTAGTCCTGGCATTGATAGAATATGAGTCACTTCTCCTTTAAAAATAGAGCGACACTCCGCTTTCGAATCGGTAGTTATATTAACACCATCGTTTCGGACATTAACATGCTTCAGAACTGCATGCTTGTGCTCTCCAAATTTTTCTGATATAAAACCTGTTTTTGTTGGCCAGGGAAGTTTTCCCATATTTTGATCAAAAGAATCTGAAAGAATTTTTTCTTCTGGTGTTAAGCCAAATTTTCCTTCTCCTGTATTTTTCTTCGTAGCCAGTTTAGCCTGTTGTTCAATAATTTTCTGAATTTCCTTTTCCAGCTTTTTAGTATACCGCTGCTGTTTGCTTAAATCATCCCTAAGCTGTTTCTCGCGTTTTTTTAATTCTGAAATAACCACTGATTGTTGCGATTTCTCTTGTGCTAAACTATTGTTCTCCTTTGTTTTTTCACCTAATAAAACAACTTTTTCACTCTTGGCAGTTTTTAAACGCAATAAGTTCGTATCCAAAGTATCTTTCTTAACAGCAATCATTTTCCCCTGTTTTCTACTATATTCGGAGAATTGCTGTAAGTATTTGTAGCGTTTATAAGCTTGATTAAAATCCTCTGAGGCTAGCAAAAACATCAGTTTTTCATGAGAATTTCTTTGCTTATATGCATATTGAATCACTTTCGCATATTGTTGCTTTAGTTTCTTCAATTCTTCCTCTAATCCCTTTACATCCCCATTAATTTTGTTTATTTGAGATTCCATATAAGAAACCTCATTTTCGATGGATTGGATCAAAGCCTGTCGGGCCATTATCCTTTGATTTAAAAGGTTTAACTGGCCCAAACTAACATCCTTATTTTTTAGTGTATTTGCAAGTAGAGTACTGGTATATGCTATGTCTTTAGCATTCTGCTCTTTTTTTTGCTTAAGGGTAGAAATATTTTGCTGGGAAAGAGCATCTACTGAAAATAATAACAGCAGAGCAATGACGATATAAAATATCTTACCAGAAGTTAAGTTGCTGATTCCCATAGTGCTTTTATGGATAAATTCTTTCATATTTCTCTGGGATTGTAAACGAAAACCGCAGATCCTCAGCAAATGTAAGCTTATTAAATTTAATGTTACAAGATAATGAATGTTTTGGATCCTTTACCTCAAAACCCAATCGTTGAGGAAACTTTCTATTCTCAAAAACTGTAAAATCCCGATACTTAATTGAAATATCCCTGGAAGCATCAAATTCTTTCACTAAAATATCTGTAATTCTCATTAATGACGGGTCAATATCAATCCTTTGATAATTAAATCGATCAAGTTTTTTCAGTTTGTCTTTTTTTAATTTCCGATCGATTTTTTTAGCTTTTTCTGATATAAAAACGTACTTATTATCAATTATTTTTCCATTGAAGGATCTGATAAAAGCCTTCTCTTTCTCCTCATTATCAATTTTGAAAATTGAATTGGTAAGAATACTTTGGAAAGAATAAAAATCTAAATCCATATTCAATTTTTCCGAAAAGAAATCAAAATCATCAATAAAATAAGTCTTTTTTAAACGATCAATCACTTTTACTGAGTCAGGGGTTATAAGTAAGCGAGCTACCGGTATACCAACTATGGCCGTAATATCAATCCAAATGATACTGTCCTTTTCTATTTTTATAGAACCATTAAAATTCTTTGATATTCCATCCACAGAAAAATTAGCCGTAAATCGCTTTACGTATAAACTTTGATAATTTAGGCTACTATCTATTAATCCACTATAAAGTTTATTGTCTGATATTGGCTTAGCCTTCTCAACTCCTATCTCATAAAAAGATTTACAAGAAAACTGTAAAAGGGCAATCATGATAACCAGTGCCCTTAAAAAAGCTTTTAAATATGTTCTATTGCTCATTTTGTTCTATCTTCTCAGGAATGATGCCTGTTTTAATTTTTTCAGCCAAATACTCCGAGCCTTCTCCTATTTCACTTGCTTTTTTCCACTCTTCAAGAGCTTTTTCATTATCACCTAATCGGAAAAGAATATCTCCGTAATGCTCAACAATTACTGCCGATTCACCCCCTCCGTATTCCAATGCTTTCTCCAATATATTTTTAGCACCCTGATATTCTCCCATTCGGAACAAAACCCATCCATGAGTATCCAGATAGGTAGAGTTTTCTGCCTCTAATGTAACGCATAATGAGCTCATTTTTTTTGCTTTTTCAAGCTCTTCTCCTCTCACTGATAAATAATAACTGTAGTTATTCAATACAATTACATTTTGCGGCTCAAACAACAACACTTCATCATATGATTTAAATGCTTTTTTCGCATTACCCATTTGATAATAAGCATCACCAAGATAAGTTTGAAACTGAATACGCAACTTTACATTATCGCCGATATAAGAAAATCCCTCTTCCAATGTTTCAATTGCTGTTTTATAGTCCTGCTTTTGAGCTGCAGCAACACCTTTAAAGATATAAAGAAGTGGCTGACCTGCGAAATATTTTAATGCCTCAGTACTCTCATTAAACATGCTTTCAAAATCCAACATTTCATTATCAATCAGAAGCAATTCTTCCCACACTACATAATTTGTTTTTTCTTCCTCAATAACTTTTCTTAAATGAAATCTTGCACCTTCATTATCATTTCTTTTTCTAAGAAAATCGGCATAAAGCGCATGAACTCTTACCTGACCTGGGTGAATTTCAATCAATTTATCCAATAATCCTTTCAAATAATCATCGGACATACTCTCCTTATCTCCATTCATCAGAATGGAAATTAGAAATTGAATTTTTTGATCAGCCTCAATTTCAGCATTCCCGAATGCTTTAGAAAGAGAAATATTACTCTTTTCGATTTCACCTTTTCGTCGGTAAAAATCAGCCAAATAAAAATGAACCAAGCCATTATCCGGATCAATTTTCAATATTTTCTCATACTGCTCAAAGGCCTTATCTTCTTCTTTATCGGCAAGATATAAATCGGCAAGCATGCCATAAAAATCAGCACGATATGGATGTTTTTTTATCAGTTTTTGTATCTCAGCATAAGCCATTTTTCTATTTCCGGCAGCAAGATACAAGCGTTCTTTTTCCAAAGAAATCCCTTCGTGAATCCCTTCTTTTTTCTCCAAGCGATTATACACATTAATGGCTTCATCAAATTTTTCAACTGAAGCGTAAATTGCTGCTTGTAAATAGTAAAAGTCGTTTCGTTCAGGATGTAATTCCAATATATCATCGTACACAGCACATGCCTGGTCAATCATTCCCTTTTTTTGGTAAATATTGGCCAGCTGAATCTGATACCAAATATTTAATGGCTGCAATTCAACGGCTGCTCTAGAAAGTTCCAATGCACTGGTGAAATCTTCCTGACTCATGTAAATATTAGCCAATTCATAACGAACCACAGCACTAGTCGGATCAATTTTAAGGCAGGTCGCATACATAGAAAGCCCTTTATCCAACTCCTGAAGCAAAACAGCCTTTGTAGCCTCTGCAAAAGCAAAATCGAATTCTAATTTTTGTGCCTCTGTCAACTTAACTTCTTTCTGTACTTTCTCTTTTTTAGGTATTACATTATCTACTCCTGCTATCGCAGGAGTTGTTGCCATACAAGCAAAAAGAATTGCCGTCCAAAATTTACATCCCACCTTCATCCATCTTTATTTTGAGAAGCTCGCAAAATCTCCAACATTCCACTCCGAAACTTCACCTTGTACATCAACGTAGTTACCTATCATAGAATTTTCAAGGTTCAAGTTTTCAAGGTTTGAATTTCGCTGAATGATTGAGTTGCGAACCAAAGTATTACTAACTGTTGTATTGGCTCCTACCGAAACATGAGGCCCAATTATTGAATTTTTAATCTTCACATTTTCTCCAATGTAACAAGGAGGGATAATAATGGAATTTTCTGTTGTTGAAGAGGAACAAACCAATTCATCATTTTTATGATATTCCAATATTCTTTGATTTGTATGTACGGTTGCATCTTTATTTCCACAATCCATCCATTCTATTACTTCACCCGGTTTAAAAGAAAGCCCTTTATTCTTCATATTCTCCAAGGCATCTGTAAGCTGATATTCACCATTTACAACAAGCTCATTATCCATCAAGTATTTCAATTCATCCCTTAGGTTATCACCATCTTTAAAATAATAAATACCTATAATTGCCAAATCAGATACAAAATCTTTTGGCTTCTCTACAAAATCCGTAATGTTGTTGTTGTCATCAATTTTAACAACCCCAAAGGCCGATGGATCCTCCACTTTTTGTACCCAAATAACACTATCTGCTTCGGCATCCAAAACAAAATCTGCTTTGAACAATGTATCTGCAAAAGCAACTACAAGCTTACCAGATAAGGATGGTGCTGCGCAATATATTGCATGAGCTGTACCCAATGCTTCTTCCTGATAATAGATACTGGCCTTAGCTCCTATATTTTCAGCAATACCACATAATCTCTCTTCAACTTCCTTGCCAAAATCACCAATAATGAAGGCTATTTCATCTATCGCTTCATCAGAAACTTTTGCAATTTCCTCAACAAGACGCTGAACAATAGGCTTTCCTGCAATTGGAATTAGAGGTTTTGGTACAGTTAAGGTATGAGGACGCATGCGTTTCCCCATTCCTGCCATTGGGACAATTATTTTCATTTGTTATAATATATTGTAGTAGTGAAATGTAAAATAACTAAAAAACGGATCAAATCTACCGTTTTGCAATTTGTTTTGATTCAAATTAATAATTTTTAACGCATTAAGATTTTCCTGTGTGTCCAAATCCTCCGGCGCCTCTTTCTGATATTTCCAAATCTTCAACCGGTTCCCAACTAACTGTTTCATGAGCTGCAACAACCATTTGACAAATACGATCTCCATCTTTAATCTCCACAACGGCATTTGAAAGATTAGCCAAAATCACTCCAATTTCTCCACGGTAATCAGCATCAATAGTTCCCGGAGTATTTAGAACTGTTACTCCTTCTTTTAGAGCCATCCCTGAACGAGGACGAATTTGTGCTTCGTAACCTGCCGGTAACTCTATGAATAATCCCGTTTTAATTAATTTACGCTCGAGCGATTTTAAAAAAACTGGCTCATCAAGATTTGCTCTAAGATCCATACCTGCAGATGATTCGGTACTGTATTTAGGTAGATCGTGTTTTGATTTATTAACGATTTTAACTTTCATATGATTATTATTTTATGTTTTTGCCATATGGAACTTACCATGCTGAGATAATCATCTCCCTGTGTGTTAAAATCACTTTGGCATGGACGTTTCATATGATTCTAATTTGTTATTTAGTTGCCATATGGAACTTACCAAGCTGGAATAATTATCCAACTGTGTGTCAAAACACCTTGGCATGGACGTTTCATATGAATGACAATTGCTTGAAGAATATTACATTTTTTTTCGAGTGGCTAAGATACATTTTTCAAAACTCTTAAAAAAGCTTGCGAAAAGGTCTTAATTAATTCTTTCTCCTGTTTACACCAACCATTTTTCCCAAAGAACTCCACAATCGCTCCTTTTGAATAACTACAACTCCAAACAGCAATAACAATGGAGTTTTAGCTGCCATTTTCAACCAATTATTTTCGATATTTATATAGGTACTTCCAATGAAAACTGTTAAAGCAAAAATCAAATAAAATAAAATCCTCTTCAAATCATAAGGGACAGGATAATATTTTTGTCCTGCTATGTAAGATATTACCGTTATCGTTAAAAAACAGATAAGAACAGAATAGGCAGCTCCCACATATCCAAATTTAGGTACCAGAAGAATATTTAAAACAACTGTAATTATTGTTCCAATAATAGCAATATAAGCTCCAACACGTGTTTTATCCGTTAGCTTGTACCATAACGATAAAGAGAAGAAAATTCCGAAAAACAGATTTGCCATAAGTACATAGGGTACAATTCCAAGTCCTTCATGATAACGAGGATCAATCAGAATTTTAACGATATCAATATAAAACATGACGCCAAGAAAAATAATCAAGCCAAGTATTACAAAATATTTTAATACATCCGCATACACTTGTTTTGAATTATTTTCTTTTGCTTGCGAGAAGAAAAATGGCTCGAACGAATATCGGAAAGCTTGTATAAACAAGGTCATGATTACAGCAAGCTTGTAATTTGCACCATAAATTCCGGTCTGATAAAGTGGATTTTGTGATTCAGGAATCAACTCGGGCATAATCATTTTATCCAGATTGATATTTAGTGTTCCACAAATACTTACAATTAAAATAGGTGAAGAATAGCCGAGTAATTTGAAAAGTAATTTTCGGTCTAACTTTAGCTCTATTTTTAGAATATCCGGCAGTAGTAGCAATAAATTAACAAGACTTGAAACAAAAATTGCCAGAAAAATATATCCAATTCCAAATTCTGGATTCCATATTTTTGTAATCGGGAATTCAGGGAAATTAATGTAAATCCATGGGCATAATAGTAAAAAGAAAAGATTCAATCCTAAATTGACTCCAATGTTGATCAATTTAAAACCTGCGTAACGAAGAGCCCGATTCTCTTGTCGCAATTTTGCAAATGGTAAAGATGTGATGGCATCAAAACCTAGTGTTAACGCCAACAAAATAATATAGCTCTTGTTTGCTGCAACTTCGAGATAAACCGATAACGGATTTAAAAAACTTACAATTACAATACAAAATAATACACTTGTAACGATTAAGGAAATAAAACCCGTTGAGAAGGTAAGATCACTGTTTTTCTCCTTGCTGGCAAAACGAAAATAGCCAGTCTCCATACCATAAGTCAAAACAACCAATAGTATAGCTACATACGACATTAAATTTGTAACAATACCGTATTGTTCCGGAATAAACAGATTCGTATATAATGGTACCAACAACCAATTAAGTAATCGACCAAGAATTGAACTAGCACCATATATCACGGTTTCACCAGCAAGCTTTTTAATAGGATTCAAATCGAGCGAATTATTGAGTTAAAGATTGGCAAATATATGATAATTTTATTTTTCATTTTCCTAAACTGACTGAAAATGAATGCATAGATGTTCCACGTGGAGCAATTTCAATTTTTAACCAAAAAAAGGCTATTCTGTATTTATATCAAAAATAAATAAGAGCCACACAAACGATTTCGATCGAAATATTTGATAATTTGAGTATTATAAACTTAGAAAACACTTTTTTATCCCAATTATTTTTTCCACTTTTGTTGACATACGCGTTAAGGAACGTTTATGTTAGTGTTTGTTGTTTAAGTATTTTGTGAAAATCCTGACCTCTCGGTCAGGATTCTTCTTTTTTATAGACGTTTGTATCTTTAGCGCAAACTATCTGATGCTTTTACCAAAAGGTGTTAATGCAAAACCTGCCAACTTAACATGCTGTACTGCAAATGGAATTCCAATTATTGTAATCGCAAATACCAGTGCAAATAACAAGTGGGTTAAAGCAATCCATAATCCGCCAATAAAAATCCATATTACATTTAAAAGGATGCTTAAGCAGCCACCTGCATGCTCATTGTATTCAACTTTTTGTCCGAACGGCGCCAGCCCCAAGACTGATAACTGTATAATTTTCAATCCAAATGGAATTCCAATAATAGTTAAACACATTAAAAAACCACAGATGATATATTCTAAGAAAATGAATATTCCTCCGAAAATTATCCAAATAATATTACCAATTATACTCATAATTTATGTTTTGTAAATCTTAAAAATGATATGATACTCCCACTTGAATAACCAAATCAGGGGCTGTATTAACAATGATATCTTCAATAAAAGCAAGCGAAATAGCTAAATCTTTGGCTACAAAATAATCCAATCCGAGAACCAATTGTGCAGACGTTTTTCCTAATTGCTTGGTATATGACTTTTGGTATAAACCGGTATGAAAATCGAGTTGTGATTTTAAATACCAGTTATTGTTCACATTAAAAGCCAAACCTAAACTTCCAAAACTAACATTTCGTGTCACTATATTTGATAATAATGCTCCGTTGCCAATTCGTAAATAACCACCTGAGTAGTAAAAGGAAAATTCATTTCTTTTCGGAACTGAATTAATCATTCCTGTAATTTGAAATCCAAAATCACTGGTTCCACTACCCACTAAATTGGTCTTGTTTCCTGTTGGCAACTTCACAAAAGATCGAAAAGAGAGATCATGATTTGAACTTTGCAAAATGGGAGTTCCCACTGAAATACTAATATCTCCTATACTTAGTTTACTTTCATTCATATCGAAAACAATCTGCTTTTCTTCCATGAAAAAATAGTCCAAAGCGTAATCAGGCATAAATTCCCTTGATTTTCCAGGTAAGTTAAACGCATTGTGCCAATTGCTAATAAAGGAATCCATAACCCCACTTGAATGTTTCACAACTGGTATTGTAATATTAACTTCCATTTTAGAAAACAATCCATAGCTTAAAAAAAGCTCATTTCGGTACATTTCACCATCCAGATAAATGGCTTCTTCGTTTATTTGAGCACTTGTAGCATTATTGGCTATGTTGAAATAGTTACCAAACAAAAATGTGTTTTTATCGAGAATTGAGCCTCCTGGATTGGTCGGAATCCCAAAAAAATGAACAAGTGGACTTTGGTTATGAGTTTGAAATGGTTTCACCAATTTCTGACCAAGAGCGTAATTAGTAAGTAATATAAATCCAAGAAAAAGAATTAACTGTAGCTTCCTCATGTATGTTCCTGGGCAGATTAATTTGATTAATGGTATCAAATCTACTAATTATTCAACAACTTTCCATACCAAAGCTGCCGCACCCATAACACCCGAATTTCCTTTTACACCAGAAAGTTTTAATAGTGTTTTCCCCTGAAAAACAGTTAGTAAATTTTCTTCCATATGGTAGCGTGTTGGTTTTAAAATCAGATCCCCGGCTTTCGATAATCCTCCCGATAGAAAAATTGCTTCTGGATTATTTAAGGCAACAACATTCGCCAATGCAATTCCTAAAATCTTACCCGTAAACTCAAAAGCCTCCAATGCAATTTGATCCCCCGCATAAGCTTCTGTCGCCAATCTCTTTGCACTCATGTTGTTAAATGGTATGTTTCTTAATTCACTTGCACAGGAATATTTTGCGAAAAGCTTACTTACCGTTCTTTTAATTCCTGTTGCCGACACATAAGTTTCCAAACAACCTAATCTTCCACATCCGCAGTGCCTCCCCTCAGGCCGAACGATCATATGTCCCATCTCACCAGCAAAGCCAGTATGACCATAGACTAATTCGCCATTCACAACAATACCCGATCCTAATCCTGTACCTAAAGTTAACACCATAAAATTTTTCATGCCTACAGCGGCACCAAACATCATTTCGGCCATAGCCGATGCATTGGCATCATTTGTAACGAAAACAGGAACATTCAGTTTTTGATTTAGAAGTTTTCCCAATTCAAATTTACCTTTCCAGGGTAAGTTGGGAGCATTTTGAATGCACTGGTCGAAATAATTTGCATTAGGAGCTCCTACTCCAATTCCAATCAATTCACAGTTTAATTTACTGGTAAGTTCATGTATTCTGTTGCAAAGTTCGTCGATGAAAACGTCAAATAATTGATATTGCTTGGTAAAAATAGAATCCTCAATAAGGATATTTCCCTTTTTATCAATCAGACCAAAAACGGTGTTTGTTCCACCAATGTCTATTCCAACAGCTAGTCTTTGCATACAAAATGATTTAATAAAATTACAAACGCTCCTTAATCAATGATCTAATTGGATTAAATATACGTTGCAATAAGCGAAGATCTTCTGTAATTATTTCGGCCTGACCTTCAGTTTGCTGAGCAAAATCAAGTTCAATACCATAATTGGTTACCAGGCCCTTAGGGAAATCAACATCCAAACTGTACTTCTGATCTTCTGGTACTTTCGATATGGATCGAATGGTTCCTTCCAGCATTCCGTATTCAAGATAAGGATAATTATCAAGTTTTATATTCACTCTCTGTCCAATTTTCACCTTACCGGCACCTTGCACTCCTAATTCAACTCTGGCCACAATTTTGGTCGAGTCTGAAGGCAAAACAGTAAAAACCCTCTCTCCTGTCTTCACATTTTGATTAGAGCTGTAGAAACGGTTAAAACTAACCTTTCCATTAATCGGTGTTGCAAGCACATAATTTTGTTCCCAAATGTTTATTTGAGCCTTTAGGTTATCGAAGGATTGAATGAGCAGATTTTGTAATTCCTTTCGTTCTTTTTCCTTATTCAATTCCAAATCGATAATTTGTTGATTTACTTCAGAAATACTAATCTGAGTAGAAGCCAGTGAAGAACGAGTACCTTGAAAGGCGTAACTCTGCTCCAGGAATTTTTTACGAGCATTCTGAAAGTCCGCCTGCGAGATCACACCCCGATTAAACAGAGACGAATCGCGGGTATATTGCAATTTTGAAATGGCCAATTCACTCTCCGAAATTACTTTTTGTTGGTATTGCCGATCATAATACAAATTGTATTTACTGATTTTATCCTTGTAAGATTCTATTTTTCGATCGTAATAATCCAAATCGAAAAAACGCTGGTAGTCAACATACGATTTTAAAAAACCATTGTAGTACGACTGAATTTCACCCAAACGAAAATTACCCTCCAATAAATTGGATTTAATGCCATCCACACCAGTAAGATGTTCCTGAAATTCACCCATTTTTGTTTTTAAAACAAAAACGTCATCATTAACAGCAGGATTCTCGATAATGGCCAAAAGATCTCCTTTTTTCACTTCCTGATTGTCCGCAACATACAGATTTTGAATCTGTCCCGGCGATCTGGCAACCAATTCGGCAGGTGGATTCAAGGTGGTAAGAACCAATTTGGAGTGTATAATATCCGGATAACGGAAAAACCAACTTCCAATTACCACAGCAAAAATAACGACAAAGAAAAGAGTTGTTCCACTACGAATAATCCAATTGGGCATTCGCTCCAAAATCTCTTTTACTTCATCCGATCGTAATTCTATATTTGTATCCTTATCCATCAATTAACAATTAATAATGAGTAATTAATAATTAAACAGAGCCTTGAAGTTCTTATCTATTTATTCTGACTCAAATTACTTTTAGTGGTTTCTAACATTTTTGACAAAAGCTTTAAGATTTCTTCACAATCCCCAATTAAAGATTCAAACATTTTGTCGTCAATATATTGGGTATCTTTTAATAATCTCAACCAATAATGTGTTTCTCGGGCTTCTTTAAATGAGATATGCAATTTGGCAATAAAATCTTTTTTAGATATTCCTCCTAAAGCTTCTTCAATATTTGCACCAACCGATGTCCCACATCTTAGAATTTGCTTTGACAGAATATATTCATTCTTATCACTCTTTAAAAATTTATACAAATTAATAATTCGAACACTAAATTGATAAGATTTATCTTTAACCTGGTTCGGTTTCATATTAAATTATTAATTCCCAATTATTAATTAACTTCTAGTTTCCGAGTTCCAACTGATTCTTCACCAACTGATAATAGGCTCCCTTTAATTTTGTAAGATTCTCGTGAGTTCCCTCCTCAACAATTTTTCCTTTATCCAAAACAATAATTTTATCGGCACTTCGAACTGTACTCAATCGATGGGCGACAACAACAACGGTTCTTCCCCTATTAAATTCGTCAAGATTGTTCATGATTGCCTTTTCGTTGTTTGCATCCAAGGCATTGGTAGCTTCATCGAAGAACAAAAATTTAGGATTTTTATAGACTGCTCTGGCAATTAAAATCCGTTGCTTTTGCCCTTGACTTAAGCCATGACCGTTGGCACCAATTCGTGTATTGTACCGCAATGGCAAACTTTCAATAAATAGATCGATACAGGCAACCTGAACGGCATACAACAATCTCTTTTTATCAATATTCTCAACTCCAACCGCAATGTTTTTTGCGATGGTATCCGAAAAGATAAAACCATCCTGCATTACCACGCCACAATTTTGTCGCCACATAGATGAACTGTAATTTTCGAGACTAACTCCGCCCAAGGAAATTCTTCCTTTTGTTGTTGGGTAAAATCCCAGCATCAGCTTAATTAAAGTGGTTTTTCCACTACCCGATGCACCAACAATTGCAGTGGTTTTTCCATCTTCTATCTTCAAATTAACATCATCCAAAACCATTTCGGAATGTGGACCTTCGTACTGGAAGAATACCTTCTCAATATCAATTGTCTTTTCTTCGGGAATTTCAGTTAGGCGATCCTCATTTGGCATTTCTTCCTCCTTCATCTCGTGAATTTCACCCAATCGCTCGAGCGAGATTTTAGCATCCTGCCACGAATGAATGAACTGCACCAAATTATCAAGCGGGGAATTCAATTGACCCAAAATGTACGACACCGCCAACATCATACCCAAAGTCATGCCGCCATCGAGTACCGACTTGGCCGCCAAAAAGGTGATGATGATATTCTTTGTTTCGTTGAAGAAAATGGAACCTGAAACCTGATACTGATTCAAAGCCAAACCTTTGGTTCTCACCTTAAACAATTCGGCCTGTATTTGCTCCCACTCCCAACGCTTTTGCTTCTCGCAGTTGTTCAGCTTAATTTCCTGCATTCCGGTAATTAACTGAACCAATGAATTCTGATTGTTCGATAACTGAGCGAATCGTTTTCCATCCAATTCTCTTCGCTTTCGCAGAAAAAGATTCACCCAAATGATATACAAAAGCGATCCAACTACAAAAACAAAAAAGATTTGCATGTCGTAAATGGCCAAAACAATTCCAAAAATCACCAGATTAACCATCGAAAACAGAATGCTTAAGGTTGATGATGTCAGGAAATTTTCGATTCGGGTATGATCTTGGATCCGCTGCAACAAATCACCAATCATTTTAATATCGAAAAAGCCAATGGGCAACTTCATTAACTTGATTAGGAAATCGGAGATCAATGAGATGTTGATTCGTGTTGATATGTGTAAGAGTATCCAGCTTCGAATGAATTCCACAGACATTCGCGAAATGAATAGTACCAATTGGGCAATCAGCACCAAATAGATAAAACTCAGGTTTTGCGTGTTGATACCTACATCGACTATGGATTGGGTAAGGAATGGGAAAATTAATTGCAGCATACTGCCAAACAACATTCCCAATACCAACTGCACCAAAAATTTCTTGTAAGGTCTCAGATATTGAAGCAAAAAAGTAAAACTCTTTTTATGGGAAAGATCCTCGTCGCCCTGAGCATAAAAATCAGGTGTTGCCTCCACCAACAAACACAGGCCTTTCAGTTCCCCCTGGCTTTGGGTACTTGCCCACGACTTAATAAATTCCTCTTTGGTAAATTTCAATAATCCGGAAGCCGGATCGGCAACATGAACCGTTGTTTTTTTCTTTTTTACCTCTATTTTGTGAACCACCACAAAATGGTTTTGTCCCCAATGGCATATTGCTGGTAATGTAGCGTCGTTTTGCAGCTGCTCGTAGCTAATGCGCACGCCCATGGTTCGCAGGCCAATGCTTTCCGCTGCATCGGCAATGCCCAACATCGAAACTCCCTCGCGGGTAATGTGCGATTTATCGCGTAAAGACTGTAGACTGAAGTTCTTACCAAAGTGAGCGGCAATCATGCGCAGGCAAGTCGGGCCACAATCCATGGCATCCAATTGGCGGAAATGGGGGAATTTTTTCTTCAAGGCAGAATCGTAGTTAGTAATTTTATATGGTCAGCTAAAAATAGGGAAAATTGTTGGAATGGACTAAACAGTGAATTTATATTAATCTTTACTGCAATTTATATTCGAAAAAATTATTTTTATACTCATCCCAATTGTAAGAATCCTTTAAATGCATTTCTGTGCCTACTTACTATGACTTTTAATATACTCCATACACTTCTCCAGAACAGGATCTCCGCCTTTCATATACTCGCTCGCAACAAAAGGGATCGAAATATCAGGTATTAAAATACCATCTTCAGCCTTGGTATATTCAAAATTCTCTACTGTTGAAATTGTGAAAAAGGAATTATCTCTCTCTGCTGTAATTGTCTCCCCATAATTTAAGGCATTATGAGCAAGAGGCTCTCCAACCAGCAAGCCAATTTTATTATACTGTATCACATTAGCAAAAGTCGCCGCCATTGATGCCGTCTGCTGACTTATTAGAACGTAATAATTAAAGTCTCCTTTATACAGTGAACTATCCAGTGGGCACTCCTTCACAATAAGAGAATCCGGCAAATCAACCAATCTCCCAAAATCATCCTCCGTGTAAGAATAATCCTTATATGTAGCTTTAGATACTTTTAATTTAACGTCAGACTGATAAGGAATCTTTTTTTTATTCGATAGTAATGAAAACAATTCATCAAAGTGATCACCACTCCCTCCAGGATTTCTTCTAATATCAATAATAACATTTTTGTACCCCTCTTTTTTCACCTTATCAAGGTAACGCCCTAGGCATTTTACCAAATACTTGTTGTAATCAAAATTGTTGATACTAAAATATCCCGTCTTGTTTTCGTCAATTATTTTTTCCTCGATATCCCCATATAATTTTGGAAAAAAACCATTATCCATAGGTATTCCTTTAATAAGGATCTCTTTACGTTGATTATTCCGAACCAACTTAATACTATAATCAGAAGCAAAGCTGAAATGATGAAAAGTCTGCAAGGCGTAACCGGACATATAACGATCGCGATACGAACTTTCCAAATAATGGAATTGCAACAAAATATGGTACAAAAAGCTTAGGCTGCCAATTTATAATATGCTCTTAATTCAATTTCTTTTTCTAAAGGTGTTTTATACCCTAAACTTGAGTGTATTCTTTTAATATTATACCAATTTTCAATATAATCGTATACTTGGTTATATGCATGAGTAAAGGATTTAAACTCATTACGATATATCATTTCCGACTTAATGGTTTTAAAAAAACTTTCAGCTACGGCATTATCCCAACAGTTTCCCTTTCTGCTCATACTTCTATTTATCTTATCATTCCCCATAAACATATCCCTTATTTTACTGCAGGCATACTGAACGCCTCTATCTGAATGAAGTAAGAATCCATCTATTATTTGTCTTCGCTTACGAGCAATATTCCATGCCTTAAGAACCGTGTTTTCATAGGTCATATCTTTACTTAATGACCAACCAACAACTTGCCTGTCTGCTAAATCAATCATTGTTGTGAGATAAATCCATTTGTCATTAACTCTAATATAAGTAATGTCAGACACCCATACTTTACCTAATTGTTCAACTTTAAATTGCCGATCAAGAGTATTTTTTTCAATCTTATAATCATGATTGGAATTAGTCGTATTTATAAATCGTTTTTTAGGCTTGAATCGAATGCTTTCTTCCTTCATTAGTCTGGCAACATAAGCTCTGGATACATTATATCCAATCTTCTCTAATTCTACCTGAATACGAGGACTTCCATAGGTTTGTCTACTGGCTTCAAATATCCGTTTTATCTCATTTAGTAAAACAACTTTTCTTGAGTGTTTCTTATTGCCAGGTCTATTTGACTTCCAGTGATAATAAGCATTTCGGCTTACTTTTAAATGCTTACACATCTTCCCGACAGAATATAGCTTTTTATGCTTATCCATAAAATTATAGATCAATTGTCGCTCTTGGAGAAGATGCTTACCGCCTTTTTTAATATATCACGTTCTAATTTAGTTTCTTTTAGCTCTGCCCTTAACTGGGCAATCTCTTGCTGTTCCGGACTTAATGAAATATTGCCTTTTCCTGTAAAAGATTCTTTGGTGCTTAAAGCTTCTCTAAGCCATCTGCGAATCATGTTGGTGTTTAATCCATAATCTTCAGATACTTGCCTTGCACTCTGTCCTGATTTAAGTAGATTAACGATCATCAACTTAAAATCTGTTTCGTAATGTTTTGTCATAATTTAAATATAAGAATTTAGGGCTTAACCATTGTACCAACAAATGTAGCATGTCCATAAGTAACTGCATCAATATTATTGATACTTAGTATTCGATCTCCAGAATAAATATTTGCATCAAAGCTCCTATCAATAATCAGAGTATCCGAAATGTTTATCAAAGTAAAAGGCAAAGCATTTATCTTCTTCATTTTCACCTTTAAAGTACCCATTTTACCTAAAACCGGAATAAACCGTAAATGAGGATCTTCGAAAGTAACTCTATCCAAAAGCTTTCTTCTAATCAGTGTTTTTTCAGTTTCCATAATTGGTTCCAAAGGCAATTCTTTTGCAATCACTTCGATTAAAGAATCCCATTCCCTCTCAGGAAAGGAGTTAAAAGGATTTGGGTGATAGTTTTTTAAAGCCTCTTTATCTTTAATCAATTGTTCTTTGGTTAACAATGATTTGGGATTTGGGATTGCTAAGGAGTAATCGGTTTGTGAAATTCCTTTGCTGATAAATGCTGTCAATACGAAAGCAAGTAGTAGTATTTTTTTCATATTATTTTTTCGATAGAGACGTTGCATGCAACGTCTGTACTACATCTGTACGGTAGAAATTATTCATTAAATTTATCCTCGCCCCATTTCCGGGGATTATTATTGATATAATTTTCGATTCGATGATATTCCTCATCATCGCGAATGATGTGATCGTGAAATCGTTCCTGCCATTCGAAATCAGGATCTGTTTTTCGCGCCTCTTTTGTTACGGCCGATTTGTAGGATCGGAGGATGCTGGCCAATGATCCTTTTTTGGGGGATATGGCCGCCATTTTTTCATTTTTGGAATCTGATTCATCCCTTACATACGCTGCATGCAATCCATTCTGTACAGACGTTGCATGCAACGTCTCTTCAGAATTAAATATTTCAATAATGCCATGCACATGATTGGGCATCACCACAAAGGCGTGCAATTTTACAAATGGGAAATGATTGGGAATCCCGCACCAAAATTGATGGGCCAGCTTTCCAATTTCAGACAATTCCATTTTCTGATCAGTAATAGAACCAAAAAACCACTGCCTCTTATGGCTGCAAATGGTCACGAAATAACTGCCTTCGTTGGAATAATTCCACCACACAGCTCGCGCCGAGGGAATGCGGTATTTGTTTTGAAATTTTTTCATGATCTCAATTTTTGTTTCAGAATTCTGCCAAAAAGCCCCATTCTATTGGCCCTTCTGTTCTGAGAGTCGCCCTTCCCATAAAGGAGGCCTCCCTTCGTGCCTGGGAGGCCTCCTTCGCAATAGTTATCCAAATCTTCGCACTTGTGACCCGTCCTTCGCAAAAGTAAGCCGCCCTTCGCAGCTGTGACCCTCCCTTCGCAGCTGTGACCCTCCCTTCTGCTCTGTGACCCTCCCTTCGCATAAAGTACCGCTCTTCACGGGGCTTTCAGAAGCTTATGCCTGCTCTTCCACCTTCTTTTCTCGGGCTTCTCTTAGTTTTCGGAAGTAAGCACTGGTATATTGCTCCGCCCTCTGTTCATCTTTCCAGAAAACAAAACGCCCGGCTTCGCGAATGGTATCAACGGCTTGTTTTACATGGGTAAAGGCCCGGTCGCGCATCTCTTTTGCGGGTTTGTCGTTAT